>NZ_JBVIRA010000046.1:0-38464 GCF_055576575.1 Streptomyces sp. NPDC033270 | reverse complement strand
CCCCCCCCCCCCCCCCCCCCCCCCCCCCCCCCCCCCCCCCCCCCCCCCCCCCCCCCCCCCCCCCCCCCCCCCCCCCCCCCCCCCCCCCCCCCCACTGCCGTGCAATTCACCGCTTACTGATCGCGGTACATCTCCGCCACCAGGAACGCCAGGTCCAGCGACTGGCTGCGGTTGAGCCGCGGGTCGCAGGCGGTCTCGTAGCGCTGGTGCAGATCGTCGACGAAGATCTCGTCGCCGCCGCCCACGCACTCGGTGACGTCGTCGCCGGTCAGCTCGACGTGGATGCCGCCCGGGTGCGTGCCGAGGCTCTTGTGGACCTCGAAGAAGCCCTTGACCTCGTCCAGCACGTCGTCGAAGCGCCGGGTCTTGTGACCGGAGGCCGCCTCGAAGGTGTTGCCGTGCATCGGGTCGCAGATCCAGGCGACCTGCGCACCGGAGGCGGTGACCTTCTCGACCAGCTCGGGGAGCTTGTCGCGGACCTTGTCCGCTCCCATGCGGGTGATGAAGGTCAGCCGGCCCGGCTCACGCTCCGGGTCGACGCGCTCGATCAGCGTGAGCGCCTCCTGCGGCGTGGTCGTCGGGCCGAGCTTGACGCCGATCGGGTTGCGGATGCGCGAGGCGAACTCGATGTGCGCACCGTCCAGCTGACGGGTGCGCTCGCCGATCCAGACCATGTGGCCGGAGACGTCGTAGAGGTTGCCGGTGCGCGAGTCGACGCGGGTCAGCGCCGACTCGTAGTCGAGGACCAGCGCCTCGTGCGAGGAGAAGAACTCCACCGTCTTGAACTCCTCCGGGTCCACCCCACAGGCGTTCATGAAGTTCAGCGCACGGTCGATCTCGCGGGCCAGCGCCTCGTAGCGCTGCCCGGAGGGCGAGGACTTCACGAAGTCCTGGTTCCAGGCGTGCACCTGCCGCAGGTCGGCGTAGCCGCCGGTGGTGAAGGCGCGCACGAGGTTGAGGGTCGCCGCGGAGGCGTTGTACATCCGCTTCAGCCGCTGGGGGTCCGGAATGCGGGCCTCGGGGGTGAACTCGAAGCCGTTGACGGAGTCGCCGCGGTACGTCGGCAGAGTCACCCCGTCGCGGGTCTCGGTGGGCTTGGAGCGCGGCTTGCTGTACTGGCCGGCGATCCGGCCGACCTTGACCACCGGGACGGACCCGGCGTAGGTCAGGACGGCGCCCATCTGCAGGAGCGTCTTGAGCTTGTTACGGATGTGCTCGGCGGATACGGCGTCGAAGGCCTCCGCACAGTCGCCGCCCTGAAGCAGGAACGCCTCACCACGGGCGACCGCTCCCAGGCGCTCGCGCAGCTGGTCGCACTCGCCCGCGAAGACGAGCGGCGGATAGGACTCGAGCTCCGCGATCACATCGCGCAGAGCCTCTTGGTCCGGCCAGTCAGGCTGCTGCGCCGCGGGCAGGTCTCGCCAGGTGTTGCCACCGGCGTGGGTTTCAGCGTTCACGGTCACATGCCCCACATTACGGGGTCCCGAAGAGCTGTCCGTCCGCCATCCGGACTTTGAGACGCACCGCACTCGGACGGTCCGGTAGGGTGCCCCCCGTGTACACGCGACCGTTCATGAACCAGGACTGGTGGTGGACCGCTCATCCGGCGGCCCACTGATTCGCGCACACCTCCCAGACTTCGCGAAGGCCGCCCGAGGGCGGCCTTCGGCGTTTTCGGCGGCCCTTCCCTCTCGCGGCTCTTCCCGGCCCTTTCCGGAAGGAACCCGCCATGCACCGCGCACCCCGCCCCGCCCGCGGCGACGCCGCCGCGCTCGTCCAGCGGCTGCTCGACCCCGCCTGCCCGCCGTTCACCCTGCTGCGCCGACGGTCCCCCGGCCGGGAGGCGACCTTGCCCACCGTCGAGGTGCTGATCGGCGAGCTGACCGAGGTCGCGCGGCTGGCCGACATCCCACTGGCTGAGACGGCGTCCCAGGAGCCGGTCATCGACGCGCTGGCGCTGATCCCGTTCCGGCAGATCCGCGAGCGCGGCTTCCGGGCCCACGACGACGGCACCCCGCTGGCGGTGCTGCGCCCCCACGAGAGCCACGAGCTGCCCCTGGAGGAGGTGCTGGCGGCGCTGCCGGGGCACGACGTGCGGGTGACGGACGGGGCGTTCGACGTGGACGACGACGCCTACGCCGAGATCGTCGAGCGGGTGGTGCGGGACGAGATCGGCACCGGCGAGGGGGCGAACTTCGTCATCCGCCGCACGTTCGAGGGCACCCTCGCGGACTTCTCGGCCGCCGACGCGCTGGCGCTGTTCCGGCGGCTGCTGGCCGGCGAGCGCGGCGCGTACTGGACGTACGTCGTGCACCGCCCCGGCGTGCGCACCCTGGTCGGCGCCAGCCCCGAGGTGCACGTCCGGATGAGCGGGGGCACGGTCGTGATGAATCCGATCAGCGGCACCTACCGCTACCCGGCCGCCGGCCCCACCCCCGAGAGCCTGCTGGCGTTCCTCGGCGACCGCAAGGAGGTCGAGGAACTGTCGATGGTGGTGGACGAGGAGCTGAAGATGATGTGCACCGTCGGCGACCGGGGCGGGGTGGTGATCGGGCCCCGCCTCAAGGAGATGGCGCACCTCGCGCACACCGAGTACGAGCTGCGCGGCCGCTCCACCCTCGATGTGCGCGAGGTGCTCAAGGAGACGATGTTCGCGGCGACGGTCACCGGGTCGCCGGTGCAGAACGCCTGCCGGGTCATCGAGCGGCACGAACCGGTGGGGCCGGACGGGCGCGGCCGCGGCTACTACGCGGGCGCGCTGGCGCTGCTCGGCCGGGACGCCGGGGGCGCGCAGACGCTGGACTCGCCGATCCTGATCCGTACCGCCGACATCGACGCCGAAGGCCGGCTGCGGGTGCCGGTCGGTGCGACGCTGGTGCGCGCCTCCGACCCGTACGGCGAGGTCGCCGAGACCCACGCCAAGGCGGCGGGCGTGCTCACCGCGCTGGGGGTCCGCGCGGCACCGGCGCGCCCGGCCGCCGGGGGCCCGGCACCACGGCTGGCCGACGACCCGCGGGTGCGGGCCGCGCTGGACGCCCGCCGCGCCGACCTCGCGCCCTTCTGGCTGCGGATGCAGACCACCGCGCCGACCGCCGAGCTCAGCGGGCACGCCCTGGTCGTCGACGCGGAGGACACCTTCACCGCGATGCTCGCGCATCTGCTGCGCACCTCGGGGCTGACCGTGACGGTGCGCCGCTTCGACGAGCCGGGGCTGCGCGAGGCGGCCCGCGCGCACCGGGGCCCCATCGTGCTGGGCCCCGGGCCGGGCGATCCGTCCGACGCCGCCGACCCCAAGATGCGCTTTCTGCGCTCCCTGACCGCCGAGCTGGTCGCCGGGCACCGCCACGGCCTGCTGGGCGTGTGCCTGGGGCATGAACTGCTCGCCGCGGAGCTGGGGTTGGACATCGTCCGCAAGGAGGTGCCCTACCAGGGCGCACAGGAGCGGATCGACTTCTTCGGGCGCCAGGAGACGGTCGGCTTCTACAACACCTTCACGGCCCGCTGCGACGACCGCACGGAGGCCGAACTTGCCATGCACCGCGTGGAGTTGAGCCGGGACGCGGAGACCGGCGAGGTGCATGCGCTGCGCGGGCCGGGCTTCGCGGGGGTGCAGTTCCACCCCGAGTCGGTGCTGACACTGGACGGCGCCGCGGTCACCGCGCAGCTGCTGGCAGCTGTCCTCGTGTGACCAGCATGTTCTCGTTGGTGCGGCCGGTCAGATAGTCCTCGACGTTGGCCACGGTGGCCTCGATGATCTGACCGACCGCCTCCTCGGTGAAGTACGCCTGGTGCGCGGTGACCAGGACGTTCCCGAAGGTCATCAGGCGGGCGAGGGTGTCGTCGTCGATGACTTCCAGGGACTTGTCGAAGGAGAAGACCCCGGCCTCCTCCTCGTAGACGTCCAGGCCGACGCCGGTGAGCCGGCCCGCCTTGAGCGTGTCGACGAGGGCGGCGGTGTCGACGAGCCCGCCGCGGCTGGAGTTGATCAGGATCGCGTCGTCCTTCATGGCGGCCAGCGCGGCGTCGTCGACGAAGTGCCGGGTGGCCGGCACCAGCGGGAGGTGCAGGGTGATCAGGTCGGCCTCGGCGAACAGCCGCTCCGATGCGACGTACTTCATGCCCAGCTCGACACAGCGCGGATTCTCGGCGATGTCCCAGCCCAGCAGGTTCATCCCGAAGCCATGGGCGATCCGGGTGAACGCCTCGCCGATCCTGCCGGTGCCGAGCACGCCCGCCGTGCGGCCGCGCAGATCGCGGCCCATCAGGCCGTCCAGCCGGAAGTCGAAGTTGCGGGTGCGGTGGCCGGCCCGGATCAGCCGCCGGTCGACGGCCAGCGCGAGGGCCCAGGCGAATTCCGCGACCGAGTACGGCGAGTAGGCCGAGACCCGGCCGACGCTCATGCCGAGGTCGGCCGCGGCCTGGAGATCGATGTTGTTGAAGCCCGTGGAACGCTGGGCGACCATCTTGGTCCCGCCGGCCGCGAGGGTCTGCAGGACGTCGGCGCTCAGATCGGCGTTGACGTGGGTGGTGACGATCTCGTAGCCGTGCGCGATGGGGGCGGTGTCGCGGTTGAGGGAGACGTCCAGGCTGCGGATCTGGTGGTGGCCGGCGAAGGCCCGCTCCAGGAACGGACGCTCATCCACCTGTACGCCGAAGGCGAGGATCTCCACGAGCTCTCCCGGTTGTCCCGCCGGTTCAGTGCCACCGCCGGTGGGCGGCCCCGCCGAGGGGCGACGGGCCGCACATCGGCGCATATGCCGCGTAAGCGAATATACGACCCATCGCCCGGCGGTGCCCCCGGAGCACGCACGGGGGCACCGAGGGCAGCCGACCGGGGGCGTCCGGCCTCAGCCGAAGAACACACCGACCTCGGCATAGAGCGCCGGATCGACCGTCTTGAGCTTCGCGGTCGCCTCCGCGATCGGCACCCGGACGATGTCCGTGCCGCGCAGCGCGACCATCTTGCCGAAGTCGCCGTCGCGCACCGCGTCGATGGCGTGCAGCCCGAAGCGGGTGGCCAGCCAGCGGTCGAAGGCGCTGGGGGTACCGCCGCGCTGGGTGTGCCCGAGCACCGTCGTACGGGCCTCCTTGCCCGTACGCGCCTCGATCTCCTTGGCCAGCCACTCCCCCACGCCCGACAGCCGGACGTGCCCGAAGGAGTCGGTGGAGTCGTCCTTGAGCACCATCTGGCCGTCCTTGGGCATGGCACCCTCGGCGACCACCACGATCGGGGCGTAGCGCACCTTGAAACGGGAGTCGATCCACCGGCAGACCTGCTCGATGTCGAAGCGCTGCTCGGGAATGAGGATGACGTTCGCCCCGCCGGCCAGGCCGGAGTGCAGCGCGATCCAGCCGGCGTGCCGGCCCATCACCTCGACGACCAGGACACGCATATGGGATTCGGCGGTGGTGTGCAACCGGTCGATGGCTTCGGTGGCGACGCCGACGGCGGTGTCGAAGCCGAAGGTGTAGTCCGTCGCCGACAGGTCGTTGTCGATGGTCTTGGGGACGCCGACACAGGGGATCGCGTGTTCGCCGGAGAGCCGCGCCGCGACGCCGAGGGTGTCCTCGCCGCCGATCGCGATCAGCGCCTCGATCTCGTGCTTGGCGAGGTTGTCCTTGATCCGGCGGACGCCCTCGTCCTGCTGGAAGGGGTTGGTCCGCGAGGAGCCGAGGATCGTGCCTCCCCGGGGCAGAATGCCGCGTACCGCCGGGATGTCCAGCGGCAGCGTGTCGCCTTCGAGAGGCCCGCGCCAGCCGTCCCGGAAGCCGACGAAGTCATATCCGTACTCCTGGGTGCCCTTGCGGACGATGCCCCTGATCACCGCGTTCAGACCCGGGCAGTCGCCGCCACCGGTCAGTACTCCGACCCGCATCGCTGCAATCACCTACATCCCGTTTCAGTGGCCGCGCACGGCCATGGCCGATCCGACGCCGGTCACGCTAATGGTGATCTGGGTCACTCTGGGATGGGACAAACGGTGATTCCGGTGATTTACCGGGGAGTTGATGCGCGGTGTTCACCCGTACGAGCGGACCGCTCCGGGGCACGGCCCGGCCCCGGCCCGGGAAGCCGGCGCAGGCACCGCAAACTCCCCCGGAAACCCCGCAGGTCGCCCGGCCCGCGACCGGGGATCCGCGCTCCGCCCGCTCACGCCTCGTCGAGGCCGCGCTCTATCGCGTAGCGCACCAGCTCCACGCGGTTGTGCAACTGGAGCTTGCCGAGGGTGTTCTGAACGTGGTTCTGCACCGTGCGGTGGGAGATGACCAGCCGCTCGGCGATCTGCTTGTAGGACAGCCCCTTGGCCACCAGGCGCAGCACCTCGGTCTCGCGCTCGGTCAACTGCGGGGCGCCCGGCTCGTCCGGCGTCGCCGGGGCGGGCTCCGTCGCCAGCCTGCGGTACTCGCCGAGCACCAGGCCCGCCAGGCCCGGTGTGAACACCGCGTCGCCGGCGGCCGTGCGCCGCACCGCGTCCAACAGCTCCTCCGTGCTCGCCGACTTCAGCAGATAGCCCGTCGCGCCGGACTTGACCGCCTCCAGCACATCGGCGTGCTCACCGCTGGCGGACAGCACCAGGACCCGCAGCGCCGGATTGGCGCCGACCAGTTCCTTGCACACCCGCACGCCGGGCAGCCCCGGCAGATTGAGGTCCAGGACCAGCACCTCGGGCGAGGCGGCCTGCGCCCTGCGCACCGCCTGGAGGCCGTCGCCGGCCGTCGCCACCACGTCGAAGCCGGCCTCCGACAGATCCCGCGCGACCGCATCGCGCCACATCGGGTGGTCGTCGACCACCATGACCCGCAGGCCCGTCTGTTCACTCACGCCGTCGCCTTCCCCCGTCTTCTGCCCTCGGGCGCCGCGCCCTTGGGGACCGTCAACTCCACTTCCGTGCCCTGGCCGGGGACCGAGACCCACTCCGCGCCGCCGCCCAGATCCCGCAGCCGGCCGCGGATCGACAGGGCCACCCCCAGCCGGCCCTCGCGCTCGGCGTCCGCGAGCCGGCCCTCGGGGATGCCGGGGCCGTCGTCGCGGACCGTCACGATCACCGCGTGCGGTTCGTCCTCCACCAGGATCCATGCGTGGGCGTCGGCCCCCGCATGCACCCGCACATTGTCCAACGCGGCACTGACAGCGGCCGCGAGCTCCGCCGCCGCGGCGGCCGGCAGGCTGACCGGGGCGCCCGGTTCGGAGAACGTGACACCGGCGCCGGCGTGCGGCGCCAGCAGCGCCCGGACGTCGCAGGGCTCGCCGGCGGCCGGTGACGGCACGCTCCCGGAGGCCGCCGCCCGGCCCGCCGCACGCTCCTCGTACGGCTCGGACCGCGCCTCGCCGTCCCCGTCGGCCTCGTGGGGCGCCGACTGCGCGGTGCCCGGCCGCGCCGACGGCACCAGCCCGCCGGCGACCAGGGTCCGCAGCGCGACCTCCTGTTCGCCCGCCATCCGGCCCAGCTCCGCCGCGTCCCCGCCGATCGCGGCGCCGCGCCGCTGCACCATCGCCAGCACCTGCAGCACACTGTCGTGGATGTCACGGGCCAGCCGCTCCCGTTCGCGGGTCGCGGCCTCGATCTGCAGCGCGCGGGCCAGCGTGCGCTCACTGGCGCGCGCCACCTCGACGACATAGCCGATCGCGACGCTGGCCACCCACACCAGCACCACGTTGTGGATGGTGTCGCGGGCCAGTTCCTGCCGCACGACCAGATTGGCGACCGCCACCGCGCTGGAGGCCACCGCGGCCCAGCGCCAGCCGCCCTTGATCGCGAAGCCCAGGACCGCGCCCGCCGCCCAGATGGACGGCAGCGTCGGCGCGCCGTCCATGATCCGGGCGCGGCTGTCGACCAGCAGGGTGAGCAGGATCCCGCCGACCGCGAAGCCGAGGTCGGCGATCAGGAAGTGCCGGGTGCAGCGCTCGGGGGAGGTGGTACGCCGCCAGGTCAGCGCCATCCAGACGGTGAGCGCGCCCATGTAGGCGACGGCGACCAGCGGATGCTCGTACTTGCGGTACGAGAGCGCGACCAGGCACGCGGTGTAGACGAGGGTGAGGATGCGGTAGCCGGTGAGCGCGCGCCACAGCGGGAGCTCGACGGACATCCGCACCACCTTGGGCTGCTTGCCGTGGCGCCTGGCGGTCATCCCGCCGCTCACCGTCCGTATGCCCGCGTCCGTCACTGCCGGCCCCCAACCCCTCGCCGGACGCGCCCGCGCCCGGCCTCGGCCCTGCCCGTCACTTCGGCCTATTCGGCGGCGGCCTTCTTGGCCTGCTCCGCCTCGGCCTTCTTCTTCGCCTCCGCGGCCTTGGCCGCCTCCGCGATCTGCCGCTTGGCGGCGGTCGCGTAGATGTCGACGTACTCCTGGCCCGACAGCTTCATGATCTCGTACATGACCTCGTCGGTGACCGACCGCAGGATGAAGCGGTCGCCCTCCATGCCCTGATAGCGGGTGAAGTCCAGCGGCTTGCCGATGCGGATGCCCGGCCGGATCATCTTCGGCACGACCTTGCCCGGAGGCTGCACCTTCTCGGTGTCGATCATCGCCACGGGGATGACCGGCGCGCCGGTGGCCAGCGCCACACGGGCCAGGCCGCCCGGCTTGCCGCGGTAGAGCCGGCCGTCCGGGGAGCGGGTGCCCTCCGGGTAGATGCCGAACAGCTCACCGCGCTCCAGCACCTCGATGCCGCTCTTGATGGCCGCCTCGCCCGCGCCCCGGCCTCCCGACCGGTCGACCGGCAGCTGGCCCACGCCCTTGAAGAACGCCGCGGTCAGCTTGCCCTTCACACCGGGCGAGGTGAAGTACTCGGACTTCGCGATGAAGGTGACCTTGCGGTCGAGCACCGCGGGCAGGAAGAAGGAGTCCGAGAAGGACAGGTGGTTGCTCGCGAGGATCGCCGGACCCTCGGCGGGAATGTTCTCGATGCCTTCCACCCAGGGCCTGAAGGCAAGCTTCAGCGACCCGCCGATGGAAAACTTCATTGCGCCGTAGATCAACCGACTGCCTCCTGTGTGTGACGCAAAGACCTTAACCTGCCTCGGTGACACGCTGGCCCCGACGGGGCGGCGAAGGTGCGCGACGGCAGGTGCACGCCCGCGTACGGGCCCCTCACCCGCCCGCGAGCGCCGTCGGACCTACCCGCTCGCGGTCACTTTGCGTACCCTGAGGTAACTCGCCAGGCCCTCTCATCGATCGGAGTCCCCCGGTGCCGTTCCTTCCCGGAGCCGAGCCGTTCCGCCGTGACGGCGGAGAGGTCGGCGTCCTTGTGTGCCACGGCTTCACCGGCTCCCCCCAGTCCGTCCGCCCCTGGGCCGAATATCTGGCCGACCAGGGGCTGACCGTCTCCCTTCCGCTGCTGCCCGGTCACGGCACCCGGTGGCAGGACCTGCAGATCACGACCTGGCAGGACTGGTACGCCGAGGTCGACCGCGAGCTGCGCGCGCTGACCGAGCGCTGCGCCAAGGTCTTCGTCTGCGGCCTGTCGATGGGCGGCGCGCTGGCGCTGCGGCTGGCCGCCAAGCACGGCGCCGCGATCAGCGGGGTGGCCGTGGTCAACCCCGGCAACAAGGTGCACGACGCGGCCGGGCCGCTGCTGCCGGTGCTGCGCCACGTCGTGCAGACGACCAAGGGCATCGCGAGCGACATCGCCAAGCCCGGCGTCGAGGAGGTCGGCTACGACCGGGTGCCGCTGCACGCGGCGCACTCGCTGCGCCTGTTCTTCCAGCAGGTGGACTCCGAACTCCCGGGCGTCACCCAGCCGTTGCTGGTGATGACCAGCCCGCAGGACCATGTCGTACCTCCGGTGGACTCCGAGCGGATCCTCGCCCGGGTCTCGTCCACGGACGTCCGCCAGACGCTGCTGGAGCGCAGCTACCACGTCGCCACGCTCGACCACGACGCGGAGCAGATCTGCGAGGAGACCTTCGCCTTCATCTCCCGGCTCGCCCCCGAGGCGCGGGCGGACGCGGCGGACACGGCGCAGGAGGGGACGGCGGCCCGTGGCGGAGCGTAGCCCCCGCGACCCCCGGGATCCGCTGGACGAAGAGGCCGCCTGGGCCGAGATCGTGGCGGGCTACGGCGAGCAGCCGTCGTTCCCCGAGGCGGACGGCGACACCAAGGACGCCCCGCGCACCGCGGATGCCCGCGGCTCCGAAGACGCCGAGGACGGCCCGGGCCCCAAGGACGCCAAGGAGGGCCTGGGCCCCCAGGACGCCAAGGACTCTCCGGACGAGCCGCCGCGCGCGGACGGGACCACGGGCAAGGGCGCCGGTGAGGGCGGAGCCCCGCGCCCCGGCAGCTTCGTCGTCTTCGCCCCGGGCGTCGGCCCGCGCGACTGGTCCGGCGCCGAACCGTCCGACGACGACTTCGACGAGACCGACGAGGGCCACTTCACCCCGCCCGAGCCGCCTCCGCTTCCGAAGGCCGACACCACCACCAAGTTCGCCTGGCTCGCCGTCCTCGGCGGCCCGCTGCTCCTGGTCGCCATGGTGATCTTCCAGCAGCCCGTGACCTGGTGGATCACGGTCCTGGGCATCGGCGGGTTCCTGGGTGGCTTCGCCACGCTCGTGGCGCGGATGAAGAACGACGACGAGGACGACGACCATCTGCCGGGCGGCGGCGCGGTGGTGTGAACCCGGTGTGCATCGGGTGGTGCGCACCGAGTGGGTGCGCACCAGGGGCCCCTCCCCTACGCGCGGGGAGAGCGGACAGGCGTCCCCTGGTCGTCGGCCGGTACCCGCAGGGCCGCGAGTACGGGCAGGTGGTCGGAGGCGGCCAGCAGGTCCGCGTCCCGTAGACCGGGCAGGTCGCGGGGCACTCCGCAGCCGAGCACCTCGACGCCGTCGCTGGTGAACACGGCGTCGATGCGCTGCCGCGGCTCACGGGGCGTGGAGGTGAACTCCCCGCCCCACGGCTTGGCCGCCCAGCCGTCGGTGAGCGTGCCCGCCACCCGCCGGAAGCTCCGGCCCTCCGGCCGGTCGTTGAGATCGCCCCCGGCGACCGCGTGCGGCACGCCGAGGCCCGCCACCCGCTCCAGCAGCAGCCCGGCCTGCTCGTACCGCTCCCGGTCGGCGAGGCTGAGATGGCAGCTGAGGACGCCGAGCCGGGCGCGGCCGATGCGGACCACGGCGGTGGCGAAGCCACGTTGATGCAGCCCGGGGGTGCGGGGCAGCAGGACGTCCTCCGTGCGCTCCACATGGGCGCGGAGGGTGGCGAGGATCATCGGGCCCGCGGTCGTACCGCCGCCGGTGACATGGACCAGCCCCGCCGAGCGGGCCAGCCGCTCGGCGGCCTTGCGCCAGCGGAAGAACCGCGGCGCCTCCTGGATCAGCACGAGATCGGGGGCGCAGGCCCGGATGACCCTGGCCAACGCCGCCCGGTCGTCGCGCATCGAGCGGATGTTGTAGCTGAGCACACGGACCAGCGCCGCGCCGTCCTCGGTGCCGGACGCGGGGAGTCCCGGGTGCTCAGCCACCATCCGCCTCAGCCCTGGCGCGCCAGGTCGGCCGCGCCGACCAGTCCGGCCTTGCCGCCGAGCTGCGCGGCGAGCACCTGGGCGTGCGGCCGGTACTGGTTGCCGACCAGCCAGCGGCGGAAGGACTTGCGGATCGGTTCGAGGACCAGCTCGCCCTCGTCGGAGACGCCGCCGCCGACGATGAAGGCGGAGGGGTCGAAGAGCGAGGCGAGGTCGGCCAGGCCGGCGCCGGCCCAGCGGGCCAGCTCGCGGAAGGAGTCGATGGCCACCGGGTCGCCCTGGCGGGCCGCCTCGCTGACGTGCCGGCCCTCGATGCCCTCGGAGGTGCCGTCGCCGAGCGACAGCAGGATCTGGGCGTTCTCGGGGGTGGCGAAGGCGCGCTGGCGGGCGTAGCGCAGCAGGGCGCGGCCGGAGGCGTACTGCTCCCAGCAGCCCTGGCTGCCGCAGCCGCACAGCAGGCCGTCGGGCACGACCCTGATGTGGCCGAACTCGGCGGCGACGCCGAAGCGGCCGCGGCGCAGCTTGTTGCCGATGATGATGCCGCCGCCCAGGCCCGTGCCGAGCGTGATGCAGATGACGTCGCTGTGGCCCTGGCCCGCGCCGAACTTGTACTCGCCCCAGGCCGCGGCGTTGGCGTCGTTCTCGACGACGACGGGCAGGCCGACGCGCTGTTCGACCTTGTCCTTGAGCGGCTCGTGGCGCCAGTCGATGTTCGGTGCGAACAGGACCGTGGCCCGCTTCTCGTCGACGTAGCCGGCGGCGCCGATGCCGACGGCCTCGATGCGGTGGCCGGCGCCCACCTGGCGGACCGCGTCCGCGATCGCCTCGGTCAGCGCGTCGGTGGCCTGCGGGGTCGGCACCGTGCACGTCTCAAGGATCGAGCCCTCTTCGTCGACCACGCCGGCCGCGATCTTCGTGCCGCCGATGTCGACGCCGATGGTGAGTCCCATGTGTCCCTCAGTTTTTCGCTCGAACCCCGCCAGGACCCACCGTACCGGAGCCGGGATCAGTCGAGATCGATTCGCTCGGTGCCGGTGGGGCCGTCGTCGTCGCGCGGGTCGTCGCCGCGGCGGCCCTCGGGCCGGTCGTCGGCGTCGTCGCGGGTCCAGCGGCGCTCGCTGCCCTCGACGGCGGAGCGGTAGGCGGCGAGCAGTTCGGAGCCGGCCGCGGCGAGGTGGTCGAAAATGTCGGGGTTGCGCTCGATGACCGGCTCGACGGCGGCCTTGGCCTGCTTGAAGAGCTGGCTGACGGCGCTCTGTGCGGCGATCCCGCCGAGCGCGCCGGGCAGCTGGATGCCGGCGAGCTTCTCGGTCACCGCGTCGGCGAGCTTGCGCAGTTCCTCGGCGGCGCCGGCCGGCGGCGGGCCGTAGGCGGCCCGGCGACGGGCCTGCTCGGCCGCGAGGTCCTCGGCGCAGGCGGTCTCCCAGGCGTCGGTGTCGGGCTCGGCCTTGCGGTCGGCGGGGCGCTCGGTGGCATCGCTCATGTTGAACTCCGTGGACTGCTGCGGCGAGGCGTACGGCGAAGGGGTGCGGGCGGGCCCGTCGGGACACGGCGCGTCGAGGCGGGCACGCCGAAGCGGCGGCTCACCCTCGACGTTACCCGAACGGCGGTATCCGGGTGGGGCATGTCGCCCGGGTCGGACCGGACGAGGCGCCGGCCCGCCGCCCCGCGCTTCAGTCGTTCTTGGGCCACAGGTCCGGATCGGGGCTGAAGCGGATCTCCAGGACGCCGTCGCGCAGTCCGGCGCCCGAGACTGTGCAGCGGCGCAGCGCGGAGGGGAGCGTACGGATCCGGCGGAAGCGGCCGACCGTCACCACGATCTCGTCGCCGCGGCGGACCAGGCCCAGTCCCCTGCGCTCGGCGCCGGGCAGCGGGACCCGCCAGACCAGGATGCCGTCGGTGGCCAGGCGGTCGTCGACGGTCCACGGGTCGGTGCGCGGCTCCGGCCCGGGGTGGGCGGCGCCGAGTTCGCCGGCCGGCCCGTCGATCAGCTCGTCGAGCTCCTCGACACCCTGGGGGTCGCGGCCCAGGTGCGCCACCTCAAGGACGGGCACGTCCGGGAACTCCTCGCGCAGCGCCTTGAGGGCGGTCTGCTGGCTGCCGGAGAGCGCGGCGAGGAAGGGGTCGGCGGAGCCGGTGGGCAGCAGCCGGTTGACGACCACGCCGTCGGTGCGCCGGCCGTGCAGCGCGAGTCCGGCGCGGATGGTGCGCAGGTTGGCCGCGGCGACCGGGCCGGCCTCGGTGACCAGGCGTACGGACGTGCCGGGGTCGTCGATCGCCCGCTGGACGGCGGCGAGTTCGTTCTCCCAGCGCTCGGCGGCCTCGTACAGCTTCTGGGCCGGCATCGGGACGCCGGCGAGCTGGGCGAGTACCGGGCGCAGCGCGCGGGCCGCCTGGCGCTCGGGGGGCAGCAGCCGGCGCAGGTAGCGGCGTACCTGGTTCGGCAGGGCCAGCAGCCGGATCGTTTCGGCGGCCGAGGGCATGTCGACGACGACGAGGTCCCAGTCGTCCGAGGCGTGTTCGGCGCGCAGTGCGTGCAGCAGCGCGAAGTCCTCGGCGCCGGGGAGTTCGGTGAGTTCGTCCTCGTCGAGGGGGGCGGCACCCAGGAGGTCGAGGGCGACGCCGGCGCGCTCCTGGAAGGCGAGGAACTCCTGGCGGAAGCGGTCCGCGGGGTCGATCCGGCGGGCGTGCAGGCCGGGCGCTATCGGGGTGGGGGCGTCGGCTCCGAGGGGGGTGCCCAGCACCGTTTCCGGCGCGCTGCTCTCCGTGGTGAGCAGCAGTGCCCGCGCGCCCCGCCGGGCGCCGGCCAGGGCGGTCGCGGCGGCGAGCGTGGTGCGGCCGGCGCCGCCGGGGCCGGTGACGAGGACGATGCGCACGCTCAGAGCTTCTTGGCCTCGTCGGCGGCCTCGGCCTGGTCGGCGGGCCCGGCGTCGGGGCCGCTCTCGACGCGCTTCTTCAGCCCGGCCAGCGCGCGGTCGATGATGACCTTCTCGGCCTTGCGCTTGATCATGCCGAGCATCGGGATCTTGACGTCGACGGTGAGCTGGTAGGTCACCTCGGTGCTCTTGCCGTCGTTCAGTGACGCGAGACGGTAGGAGCCGTCGAGGGCGCGCAGCATCTGGGACTTGACCAGGGACCAGCTGACCTCGTCGGCGCCGGTCCAGGTGTAGGCGAGGGTGTGGTCGTCCTTGATCGCTCCGGCGTCCAGCAGGAGGCGCACCTGCGCCGCGCGGCCCTGGTCGTCCTTGGCGAGCACCTCCGCCTTCTGGACCTCGCCGGTCCACTCCGGATAGCGGTCAAAGTCGGCGATCACTCCCATCACCTCGGCGGGTGCCGCCTCGATCGTGATGCTAGAGCTGGTGTGTTCGGCCATCGCCGTGACTCCTCCATGCCGATTCGTGCCGGTCCGCCGACGTTTTCCCCGGGCTCTCAGCTTCGTTCGAGCGGGGGAGACTCCATTTCGCGGTGTCCGCAATATGGCGTCTCTGCTGCTGAAGGCTACCGCGCGGGGGATGGGCGGCGGACGCCGCCGGGCTCACCACTCCAGGACGTAGGGCGTTCCGGTCGCGTTGAAGTGGCCGACATTGACGCATTCGGTGCCCCCGATACGGATCCGGCGGGCGAGCGGCTGGTGTACGTGGCCGAAGAGTGAGTACCGCGGCCGGGTGGCGCGGATGGCGTGCAGCAGGGCCGCGCTGCCGCGCTCGAAGCGGCGGGCGACGGTGTCGTAGCAGAGTTCGGGGACGTCCGGCGGGATGTGGGTGCACAGCACGTCCACCTCGCCGACCGCCTCGATCTTGGCGGCGTACTCCTCGTCGCTGATCTCGTAGGGCGTCCGCATGGGGGTGGTCAGCCCGCCGCCGACGAAGCCGAAGACCCGGCCGCCGATCTCCACTCGCTGCCCGTCCAGGACGGTGGTGCCGGGCCCGGCGTATTCGGGCCACAGGCGCGGCATGTCGACGTTGCCGTAGGTGGCGTACGTGGGGGTCGGGAAGGCCGCGAAGAGTTCGGCGTACTGCCGGCGGACCGCGGTCTCGATGACGGCCTCGCGGCCGCCGCCCGTCCGGTCCAGCTCGCTCCACAGCCGGCGGCCCAGTGCGCGGGCCTCGTCGAAGCGGCGGGCGGTGCGCAGTTCGACGAGCGCGCTGGCGTTGGCGGCGCCGAAGAGGTCGGGGAAGATGCCGCGCGAGTGGTCGGCGTAGTCGAGGAAGAGGACCAGGTCACCGAGGCAGACCAGGGCGTCGGCGCCGGTCCCGGCCGCCGCCAGGTCCCGGCTGTTGCCATGTACGTCACTGACCACATGCACGCGCATGGCGTCACCCTAGATCGCGGGTGCGGGCTCCGGGAGAGCCCCCCGTGCGCTGCGCCCGATTAGTGGTTACTTTCGGGTCACCGACCGGCTGGTCTAGTCTGCGCGGGATAGTCCCCATGGCGTTTCCGCAAGCGTGTGACGCATGAAACATCTGGCCGTTCCCCCCTATCCCAAAAGCAATACCCATGGGTAACGTCCGGGCAGTCCAATCCCCCTTGCTTGATCATGGACCGCCGCCGGTGTGCACACAGCGTCGTGGCGCCGGCGCTTTTGAGGAGCAACAGTCTTGCGCGAGTTCAGCCTTCCGGCCCTGTACGAGGTCCCCGCGGACGGCAACCTGACGGATCTCATCCGCCGAAATGCCGCGCAGCACCCGGACGTTGCCGTCATGGGACGCAAGGTGAACGGGCAGTGGCAGGACGTCACCGCCGTCACCTTCCTCGCCGAGGTCCGCGCCGCCGCCAAGGGCCTGATCGCCTCCGGTGTCCAGCCCGGCGACCGGGTCGGTCTGATGTCGCGCACCCGCTACGAGTGGACGCTGCTGGACTTCGCCATCTGGAGCGCCGGCGCGATCACCGTCCCCGTGTACGAGACGAGCTCCGCCGAGCAGATCCAGTGGATCCTCGGCGACTCCGGCGCGGTGGCCTGCCTGGTGGAGACGCCCGCCCACGAGGCGACCGTCGAGTCGGTCCGCGACCGGCTGCCCGAGCTGGCGAACATCTGGCAGATCGAGCGGGACGCCATCGCCCGGCTGCAGGCCGCCGGTTCCGGCCTGTCCGACGACGAGGTGGACGCGCGCAGCGCCCTCGCCGACGCGGACTCGCCCGCCACCATCGTCTACACCTCCGGCACCACCGGCCGCCCCAAGGGCTGTGTGCTCAGCCACCGCAGCTTCTTCGCCGAGTGCGGCAACGTCGTCGAGCGGTTGCGGCCGCTGTTCAACACCGGCCACTCCTCCGTCCTGCTCTTCCTGCCCATCGCCCATGTCTTCGGGCGCCTGGTGCAGGTCGCCTCCGTGATGGCCCCCATCAAGCTGGGCCACGCCCCCGACATCAAGAACCTCACCGACGACCTGGCCTCCTTCCGGCCGACGCTGATCCTGGGCGTCCCGCGGGTCTTCGAGAAGGTCTACAACTCGGCGCGGGCCAAGGCGCAGGCCGACGGCAAGGGCAAGATCTTCGACAAGGCCGCGGAGACGGCGATCGCCTACAGCCGCGCCCTGGACACCCCCGACGGCCCGGCGCTGGGCCTGAAGCTGAAGTACAAGGTCTTCGACCGGCTGGTCTTCGGCAAGCTGCGGGCCGTCCTCGGCGGCCGCGCCACGCACGCCATCTCCGGCGGCGCACCGCTCGGTGAGCGCCTCGGCCACTTCTACCGCGGCATCGGCTTCACCGCCCTGGAGGGCTACGGCCTGACGGAGTCCTGTGCGGCCACCGCCTTCAACCCCTGGGACCGCCAGAAGATCGGCACCGTCGGGCAGCCCCTGCCCGGCTCGGTCGTGCGCATCGCCGACGACGGCGAGGTCCTGCTGCACGGCGAACACCTCTTCACCGAGTACTGGAACAACCCCTCGGCCACCGAAGAGGCGCTCTCCGACGGCTGGTTCCACACCGGCGACATCGGCACCCTCGACGAGGACGGCTACCTCGCCATCACCGGCCGCAAGAAGGAAATACTGGTCACCGCCGGCGGCAAGAACGTCGCCCCGGCCGTGATCGAGGACCGTATCCGGGCCCACGCCCTGATCGCGGAGTGCATGGTCGTCGGCGACGGCCGGCCCTTCATCGGCGCGCTGGTCACCCTCGACGAGGAGTTCCTCCCCCGCTGGGCCGAGGAGCACGGCCACCCCGCCGACATCACGCCGTCGCAGATCGCCGAGGACCCCGAGCTGCTGGCCGCCGTCCAGCGCGCCGTCGACGACGGCAACGCGGCCGTCTCCAAGGCCGAGTCGGTGCGCAAGTTCCGCATCCTGCCGACCCAGTTCACCGAGGAGTCCGGCCATGTCACCCCGTCGCTGAAGCTGAAGCGGAATGTGGTGGCGAAGGACTTCGCGGAGGAGATCGAGGCGATTTACCGGGGGTAGGGCCTTTCGCTGCGCTTTGCCCGCCTCCCACGTTTTCGGCTGCGGCGCCGTGCTGGTTTCGCGCCGTTGCGCCTGCGGCGGGCGGTTGTTTGTCGGCTGCGGTGACAGCCCTACGGACTCCGTCCTACGGTCTGTCCCCTCCCGTGAGTGGGTGGGAAAACAGGCCGGTGGGGCACACCTGATCCGCCGACTACCGGCACACGAACGCCGACGTCCACCCCCACCGGTCTCCTCCCCCCCACCCACGGGAGGGGGCGGACCGCAGGACGGAGTCCGGAGGGGCGCACCCGCTGCCGTAAACGCCCCGCGCAGCGGCAACCAGCCCGCCGCAGGCGCCACGGCGAGAAAGCCAGACAAGTCAGCCGCAGCAAAGCGCAGCGGAGAGGCCGCAGGCGCAACGGCGAACAACCACCACGGCGGGAAAGCCAAAAACGTGGTAAGCCAGCCAAGCGCAGCTACAGCAACTCTCTGAGCTGCTCCGCCAGAAGGTCCCAGCGCCACCTCTCGGCCACCCAGGCGCGGCCCCGTTCGCCCATCGTGCGGCGCAGTTCGGGGTCCTTCAGGAGGGTGATGATGCGGTCGGCGGCGGGGGTGGGGGCGCCGCCGGGGACGACCCAGCCGGTCTCGCCGTCGAGGACGGCGTCGGGGGCGCCGCCGGAGTCCCCCGCGACCACCGGGAGCCCCGTGGCGGACGCCTCCAGGTAGACGATGCCCAGGCCCTCGACGTCGAGGCCGCCGCGGCGGGTCCGGCACGGCATCGCGAAGACGTCGCCGGCGCCGAAGTGGGCCGGCAGCTCCTCCCAGGGGACCGCTCCGGTGAAGCGCACCGCGTCCGCCACGCCCTTCTCCTGGGCCAGGGCGCGCAGTTCCTTCTCGTACGGGCCGCCGCCGACGATCAGCAGCACCGCGTCGGGCACCGCGGCGACGATGGCGGGCATCGCCTCGATCAGGGTGTCCTGGCCCTTGCGCGGGACGAGGCGCGAGACGCACACCACGACCGGGCGGCCGGTGAGGCCGAGCCGGGCCCGTACGGCGTCGCCGCCGGAGCCGGGGTGGAAGGTCTTCTCGTCGACGCCGGGCGGGAGTTGGACCATGCGCGCGGCGGCCTGCGGGGTGAGCGCGGCGGCGATCCGCGAGCGGGTGTACTCGCCGAGGTAGGTGAGGGTGTCGGTGCCCTCACCGATCCGGCGCAGCAGTTGGCGGGCGGCGGGCAGCTGCGCCCAGCCCGCCTCGTGGCCGTGGGTGGTCGCCACGATGCGGCGGGCGCCGGCCGAGCGGAGCGCCGGCGCCATCAGGCCGAGGGGGGCGGCGGCGCCGAACCAGACGGAGGAGCAGCCGTGTTCGCGCAGGAGCGAGGTCGCGCGCCGGGTCACCCGGGGCGTGGGCAGCAGCATCGTCGTACGGTCCCTGATCACCGGGAACGGCTGCTCGGCGTCGAAGGCGGCGGTGGCCGCGAGACCCTCCTTGCTGCGCTTCCAGGTGGAGGCGTAGACGACGACCTGGGAGGGGTCCAGGCGCAGCGCCATGCTGTGCAGGAAGGCCTGGATGCCGCCGGGCCGGGGCGGGAAGTCGTTCGTGACGATCAGGGTCTTGTGCACGATGGTCTCTCGACGGTCGGTTCCGAGCGGTCGCTCTCGGCGGTTCGGGCCCGACAGTACCGGGCACCGCGCCGCCGGGGGCGGGCCGCCCCGCCACGCCGGTGCCCGCCGTGCCACCACGGCCGCTCGCGCCGGGCATGATGCGGGGAGCAGCGGGAAGGGGCGGCGAAGAGGTGGCGATGACCGGCGGTGGCGGAGTGCGTGGAGGGTGGCTTCCGGTCGTTTGCTGGGCCGTGACGCGGGCCGTGGTGCTGCTGTGTGTGCTGAGGGTGGTGGTGCTGCCGGGGCCGGACGTCACCACCGATGTCTCGGTGATCTACCAGGGCTGGTACGAGGTCCTGAAGACCGGTACGTACCCGCTGGACGATGTGACCTGGCAGTACCCGCCGGCGGCCGCCCTCGCCGTGCTCGCCCCCGGTCTGCTGCCGTTCCTCGACTACGCCCCGGCGTTCTTCGCCCTGGTGCTCGTCGCCGACGCGGCGGGACTCGCGCTGTTCCTGCGTGCGGGCCGGCGGGCCGGCAACCGGCCGGCCGGGGCCTGGGTGTGGATCGTGGGTGTGGCGCTGCTGGGCCCGACGGCGTACGCCCGCTACGACCTGATGGTCACCGTGGTGGCCGTCGCGGCGCTCTTCGCGGCGGTGCGCCGGCCGCGGGTGGCGGGCGCGCTGATCGCGTTCGGCACCCTGCTGAAGGCCTGGCCGGCGCTGCTGCTGGCCGGGGTGGCGCTGCGCGGCCGCCGGGCGGGCGCCCTGTGGCGGAGCGCGGGCGCCACCGCGGCCGGGCTGACCCTGTGCTGTGTGGCCGCCGCGCCGGGCGCGCTGGCCTTCCTCACGTTCCAGCGCGACCGCGGCACGGAGATCGAGTCGCTCGGCGGGCTGGTCTTCCATGTCGCGCGCCATTACGGGTGGGACGGGCAGGTGCTGCTCAACTACGGCTCGGTGGAGTTCCTGGGGCCCGGTGTGGAGCTGGTCAGCTCCCTGGCGCTGGCGCTGAGCGGGGCCGCTGTGGGCTGGCTGGTGCTGTGGCGGTTGCGGGCCGGGCCGCCGACCCGCGCGACGCTGTGCGACGCGGCCTTCACCGCCACCCTGCTGCTGACGACCACGAGCCGGGTGATCAGCCCGCAGTACATGCTCTGGCTGGTGGGGCTGGCAGCGGTGTGCACGACCGTACGGGCGAGCCGGCAGGTGCTGCCGGCGGTGCTGGTGGTGCTCGCCACCGGGGTCACCCTGCTGGAGTTCCCCCTCGGGTTCGCGCACGTCGTGGCGAGCGATCCGCGGGGCGTCGCCCTGCTGGCCCTGCGCAACGGGCTGCTGGTCGCCGCGTCGCTGCTCGCCTGCCGGCGGCTGTGGGCCGCCACCCGCGGCCCCGTGGACGGTACGGAGCCGCTCAGCGCAGCTGCTTACGCACATACGCCCGCCACTGTGCGGTGAACTCCGCGAGGCCGACGCCCAGCTGGGCCCGCATGGCGCGGTCGGTGCGGTCGGCGCGGGTCAGCGGGCGGTAGCCGGAACCGGCGGCCGGCGACGCCGGGCGGGCGCCGCTCGGTGCCACCGTGGCCGCTTCCATCGGCGCGCCCCCGGTCACCGCCGTACGCAGCCCGCTGCGGCCCGCCGCCCGGTAGAAGGCGAGCAGCTTCGCCTCGCCCCACCTCTCGGCGATCATGCGGCAGGCCAGCCAGCTGCCCTCGTACGCCTTCGCCAGCCGGTCGGCGCCGGCGCTGAAGCCGAAGTCCGCGTCGGTGGGCAGCTTGGCGGGGAGCTTGCCGCTGTGGACCGCGCGGGTGAGCTCGGGGGCGGTGGTGGCGGCCTTGCGGTGCGTGCCGCGGTAGGCGACCCAGTCGGCGAAGCCCTCGGAGAGCCACAGGGGGGTGGCCGCGGTGGTGACCGTACGGGTGGCGACATGGGTGGTCTCGTGGGTGAGGACCACCTTGCGGCCCAGGTCGTTGAGCTCCTCGTAGGCGTCGGGGTTGATGATCACGCGATCCGCCGGGGCGGCCGTGGTGACGCCCGCCTCACCGGTGGTGACCGCCGCGATCCCCCGGTAGCCGGAGGGGTCGTCGCTGCCCATCAGCTGCGCCATCTCCTCGACCGAGTCCGGCGCCTCCACCACGACCTTCCGCGCCCACTTGCCCTTCCAGGCCGCGGAGACCGCGGGCACCGCCTGGTCCGCGCGGCGCGCCAGGTCCTTGAGGCGGTCGAGGTGGGCGGCAGCGCCGAGGACCAGGCTGTGCCGGCCGTGGACCACCCGTACCGGACCCTGGTCCCACAGCTGGCGGGTGCCGCTCTTGCCGGCCGCCGCGCCGTCGGTGTCCGAGGAGATCAGCCAGCGCCCGTCGCGCTCGGTCAGGGTGAGGTACTGCACGGCGTTGACCGGCGCGGTGTCGTAGCCCTTGAGGCGGTAGCGCAGCCGGACCTTCGCGGCCAGCCGTTCGCCGCCGCCGGGGCCGGTGAGGGGGAAGGCGTCGGTGGAGTCGAGGTCGTAGCGCCAGCCGGTCAGCGGTATGCCCGACAGGTGGGCGAACACGGCGCGCTGGCGGGCGCGGTAGCCGGGGGCACGGGGGTCGACGGCGGCCAGGAAGCCCGCCTCGTCCCGCTTCTGGACGGCCCGCGCCCGGTCGTCGAGCATCCGCTGGACGTCCGGGAAACGGGCCGAGGAGGAGGTCCTGGGCGCGCAGCCGGCCAGGGGTGCGAGCAGCGCGAGGCCGGTCGCGACGGCACAGCCCGCCGCCCCGGCCCGCGACGGCCGTCTCGCCCGCTGGTGTGACATGCGGCCGATCGTAATTCCGGCCCGCCCGGGGCAAAAACGCTGGGGCGCCCGCTCAGGGCCTGGTGACGGACGAGATCGGCATCATCCCGACCGGGTCGTAGCGCACCCGCGCGCCGGGATGGGGCGCGTGCACGACCTGGCCGTTTCCGACGTACATGCCGACATGACTGGCATCCGAGCGGTAGATGACCAGGTCGCCGGGCTGCACCTGGCCGAGCGGAACCTGCCGGCCGGCGCCGCGCTGGCCCTGTGAGGTACGGGGCAGCCAGACGCCGGCCCAGCTGTAGGCCCATTGGGTGAGTCCGGAGCAGTCGAAGGCGCCGGGGCCGTTGCTTCCCCAGGCGTACGGGGAGCCCACGGCGGCGCGCACCGCGTCGACGGCGGCGGCGGCCCGCCCGGAGGCCGCTACGGCGCCGCCGAGGTCGGGGATCATCTCGCCCCGCCCGTCGCTCCTGGAGATCCGGTCGTAGGCCTGTCTGGTCTCCATGGGGAGCGCGTTCAGCAGCCGCTGGGCGATGGCCAGCTTGCGCTGGACGTTCTTCTTGTGGCGGGCGACCTGCCGGCGGCTGGACTCCAGCTCGGCCAGCTTCCCCGCGGTGTCCCGGCGCTGGATTTCCAGGGTGTGCTGCGCCGCCCGCAGTTCACGCAGCTGGGTGGCCTGGACGGCGCCGAGCCGGTGGAGTGCGGAGGCCTTCTCCAGGTAGCTGTCGGGCCGTTCGGAGAGCATCAGTTTCAGGGCGGGGTCGAGACCGCCGGCCCGGTACTGGGCGGCGGCCAGCGCCCCGATCAGGCCGCGCATGCGGTTGACCCGCTGCTGGGCGCGGGCGGTGCGGTCCTGGAGGGTGGTCGCCTCGTCGCGCAGCTTCCTGGTGCGGGCGTCGGCGCCGTTGAACTTCTCGGTGGCCCGCTCCGCCTGCTCGTAGAGGCTCCGGACCCGCGCCAGCGCCGCGTCGCGGCCGGCGGGGTCCGTGGGGGAGGCGGACGCCGGCGGTGCCGACAGTCCGGCGGCCGCGGTCGCCAGCGCGGCGGACAGCAGGGTGACCCCGGCGAGGGTGCCCTGGCCGTGCTGTGCGGGACGGCGGTGGGACGCCACGAGAGCCACACTCCTTCCGATGGGGGTCCCGCCTGCTCGTACGGCTCTCCCCTGCTTGAGCGGAGCCGAGAGCCTGGGGGGCCGGCCGAGAGCGTGGGGGAATCCCCTGCCGCCCGGGAGGGCGCGCGGTGACCGGATGTTGCGAGGGCAGACAGTAACCGCGCCGGTGCACACCGGCCAAAAACCCCATTCGGTGCGCAAAAAGCCGCCCCGCCGGTGACTGTGCAGGTCACCGGCGGGGCGGGAGGCCAGCGGCGAAGGCCGCAATTCGCCCGTTCGGGCGGCAGGTTGAGGCGGTGGGAAGGAAGTCCTGTCAGACCCGCACGCCGAACATGAACGGCATGTTGTTGATCGACTCGTAGCGCACGGAGGCACCCGGCTTCGGGGCGTGCAGCACCGTGCCGTTGCCCGCGTAGAGGCCGATGTGGTGCAGGTCGTCGTAGAAGAGCACCAGGTCGCCGGGCTTGAGGGCGTCCTGCGAGCCGATCCGGGTACCGGCGTTGGCCTGCGCCTGCGAGGTGCGCGGCAGCGACTGGCCGGCCTGCTGGTACGCCCAGGAGGTCAGGCCCGAGCAGTCGAAGGACGACGGGCCCGTGGCACCCCAGACATAGGGCGAACCTATCTTGGACTGCGCGGCGGCCAGGGCGGCCGCGCCGCGCTGCGAGGCGGGCACGTCGTCGCCGAGGTCGGCGCGCTCGTTGCTGCGGTCGGCGCGGGCCTGCTCGGCCTCCATGGCCGCCCGCTCCTTGGCCGTCAGGGTGTTGAGCAGCTGCTGCGCCTTGCCGAGCTTGCCCTTGATCTCGTCCTTCTTCTCGCCGAGCGCCTTACGGGTCTCGGAGAGGTCCTGGATCTTGCTCGCGGCCTCCGCGCGCTCCTGGGCGAGCCGGCGCTGCTTGTCCGCGATGGTCTTGAGCTGCTCGGCCTGCTTGCCGCTCAACTGGTCGAGGGTGGCGGCCTTTTCGAGGTAGGTGTCCGGGTCGCCGGAGAGGAACAGCTGCACCGAGGGGTCGATGGAGCCACTGCGGTACTGGCCGGAGGCGACCGCGCCGAGGCCCTTGCGGAGCTGGTTGAGGTCACCCTGCCCGCGCGCGACCTTGTCCTGGAGGTCGTCGACCTCCTTCTGGAGCTTGTCCTGCTGCTCCTTGACCCCGTTGTACTTCTCGGTGGCCTGCTCGGCCTGCTCGTAGAGCTTGTCGACCTCGGACTTGACGTCCTTCTTCGACGGCGAGGGGGCGGCCTGGGCGGCCTGGGACGAAAGGGCCACGGCCGCCGCGGCGGTGGCGGTGAGCACGGTCACGCGGGTACGGCTCGGCTGCTTGGGTCGACGGTGGGACGCCACGGGGGCGAGCTCCTTCTTCCTCCAGCCGCCTACCGGGAAGTGGGGGGCAAAGACCCCGGCTCCGCGTGAACGCCGCGGACTCGGCGGTACCTTCACTGTTCATCCCGGTTGGATGATCACCTGTATGAAGGTTCGCGCCCGACCTTAGTAACCGAGCTGTGATCGCTTCAAATCCTCATAGGAAAAATCTGCGCCACAAACCCCATCCTTTACCAACATCACACAGGCAGTGAGCGCCAATTGACACTGAGAGACGGATGTCGAGCGATTTCTTCCGCGGTCCGGAAGTCCGAATCTCGCCCGTCAGGTACGGGCAAGCCGCTTGAGCAACAGGGCCGATGCGACCGGCCGCGCCCCGGCCTTGGCCACACCGTCGGCCACTTCCCGGTCCGTGGAGACCACGACGACCGGGCGGCCGGGTGGTTCGGCACGTACGAGTTGACGAATCAACTCATCGGCCGTTACGCCCGGTTTGCTGAACAGGACCCGCACGCCGCGCGGCGGCGCGAGCAGCACCGGCGCCGCCAGTTCCGCACCGTCGAAGACGCAGGTCATCTCGGCGCCGGTCTGCGCCGCCAGCACCGCGAGCCCGCCCAGGAGGCGCAGCCGCTGCTTGTCGAGCGGCATGGTCGGATAGCCGGTTTTGGTGACGTTGTAGCCATCCACCACCAAATGTGCCTGGGGCAGCGCCAGTAGCTGGTCGAGCAGCGCCGGGTCCGTCTCCGACAGCGCACGCGTCGCGATGTCCTTGGGCGTCATCCGGCCCGGCGCGACCGCCTCGACGGTGTCGGCCGGATGGACGTTGGCGGGCGGCAGCGCCAGCTCGCGGCGCAGCCCCTGGGCGGCGTCCAAAACGGTGTCCAGCAGCAGCCGCAGCCGCATGTCCTCGACGCTGCGCCCCTCGCGGACGGCTCGCCGGCTGGTCTCCAGCGACGCCTCCGCCTCGGCGATCCGGGCCTTCAGCCGGCGCACCTCGCTGTCCGCGGCGTTCTTCTCCGTGGCCGCCCGGTCCCGTACGTCGGCCAGCTCGGCCTCGGCCTTGCGCACCGCGGCCTCACCGCGCTTGACGTCGCTCAGCGCGCTGCGCAGCTTGCGGCGCAGCGTCTCGTTCTCCTTGCGGGCGGCCTCCAGGTCCACCCGGATCCGCTCGGTGTCCGTCCGCGCCTCGTCGCGCGCCTGCGCCAGCTCCGCGCGCAGCCTGGCCAGCTCCCGTTCGGCCTCCTCGCCGGCCCGCTCGGCGCGCGCCCGCTGCGCCTCCTCACCGGCCGCCGCGACGAGCTTGACCCAGCCGTCGGGCCGCAGCACATAGGCGGCCGCGGCGACATCGAGCGGATCGGCGGCGGCGGGCGGGGTGCCGTGCTCCAACGCCTCGGCGAGCTCCGGCTGGGCCTCGCGCAGCTTGCCGGCGATCCGCTGGCGGAAGACCGCGTCGCCCTCCAGCGCCGCGGCCATCGCGTTCCCGGCGAACTTGGCCCGGCGGGTCGGGGTGAACCGGGCGTACTGCCGCAGCGGGCCCGGGAGTTCGGCGACGGTCAGCGCGCCGAAGGACTCCGCGGTGAGCGCCACGACCCGGCGCCGTACGCCCTCGGGCAGCGGACGGTCGAGCACCTCGTCCGCCGCACCCGCTGGTGCGTCGGCACGCTCGGCCCCCGGCTCCCCTTCTGGACGGTCCACCACGGCTGCATCGCTCCGATCTCAGGCGCTCGCGCCCGGACGGTCCACCAGTTCGATCTGGTCGACCGCGTTGCACCAGCGGCAGCGCACGGACTCGATGCTCTCACTGAGGACCTCGCGCTCCTCCACCTTCGGCTCCCCGGCCAGGTCCAGGTGGACGTACTCCACGACCTTGGCCTGACGGGTCACATCGAAACGGGTGAGGTTGCCGCACAGCGTGCAGCGCCACCGGGTTTCGGCCGTCGGCAGGGGAACAGACATCGTGTCGTCCTCTTTCATGCTCGTCGATCTCATGCTGCTGCGCCGTTCACGCGGTGCGCCGTCGGACTGCGGAAGTACGCAAGGTACTGCCTGCAACCCTACGGCCTGATGGGGGGCCGGTGCGGGCCCCGCCCAGGAGCCGGGACGCGGCGAGGCACTCTGTCCCGATTGCCCGCATTACGCCATGATCACTTCATGACGGCGCCGGCTCCCCCTCCCCGTTCACCCCGTACTCCGCGCTCCGCGCGCGCCGATTCGCCCCGCCCATCCGGCCTCCTGCCCCGCCCGCCGCACCCCACCCGGTCCCTGACCGCGGTGTTCTCGCGGCTGACGAATGTGCTGATCGGCCTGTGCTGCGTGGTCTTCGTGGCCGGCCCCGTCTGCACCCTGAACCGGATGTACGGCACCGGCGACGCCCTGCTGAAGGCACAGACCGCGTACTTCGAGCGGTGGGGTGTGATCCCGCTGGAGCTCTGGAGCGGTTCGCTGCGGGCGCTGATCACTCCGCTCACCGCGCTGTTCGTGCACGGCAGCTGGCTGCATCTGCTCGGCAACATACTGTTTCTGTACGTCTTCGGCGGGATGGCCGAGGCGCGGATGGGCCGGCTGCCGTTCGCCGCCTTCTACCTCATCATCGGCTACCTGGCGCTGCTCGGCTACGCGGCCGCGCACGCCTCCTCCGGCCAGACGCTGGTGGGCGCCTCGGGCTCGATCGCCGGCGTCCTGGGCGCCTTCCTCTACCTCTTCCCCAAGGCCCGCGTCACCAGCGTCTTCCCGTTCCTCTTCTTCCTCCCGCTGCGCTTCCCCGCCTGGATCGTGCTGCTGTTCTGGTTCTTCCTCCAGTGGCAGGCCGCCCAGGACGACCCCCACGGGCCCGGCGTCGCCTACCTCGCACACGTCGTCGGCTTCACGCTCGGCTTTCTGTACGCCTGGGCCCGCTACCGGAGGGATAGTGTGGGGGCCACCAGGGCGAATGACCCGGCGACCGAGGGAGAGAGCCAGCCGTGATCACGTCGATCGTGCTCATCAAGACCAGCGTGGACCAGATCCCCGAGATCGCCCAGAAGATCGCCGCACTGGACGGCGTCAGCGAGGTCTACTCCGTCACCGGCGCCCACGACCTCATCGCCATGGTCCGGGTCGCCGCCCACGACGACCTGGCGGACGTCATCCCCGGCCGGATCAGCAAGGTCCCCGGCGTCGCCTCCACCGAGACGCACATCGCCTTCCGCACGTACTCCCAGCACGACCTGGAGGCGGCTTTCGCAATCGGGCTGGACGCCTAGCCCGATTTTTTCCCCACGCTTTCGGCTTTCCCGCCGTGTTGGTTTGTCGCCGTTGCGCCTGCGGCCCCTTCGCTGCGCTTTGCTGCGGCCGACTTGTCTGGCTTTCTCGCCGTGGCGCCTGCGGCGGGCTGGTTGCCGCTGCGCGGGGCGTTTTCGGCAGCGGGTGCGCCCCTCCGGACTCCGTCCTGCGGTCCGCCCCCTCCCGTGAGTGGGAGGAGAGGAGACCGGTGGGGGTGTACGTACAACGTCGTGCGCGCGCAGTCGACGGATAGGGCCCGCCCCCACCGGGCCTGTCTTCCACCCACCCACGGGAGGGGACAGACCGTAGGACGGAGTCCGTAGGGCTGTCACCGCAGCCGACAAACAACCGCCCGCCGCAGGCGCAACGGCGCGAAACCAGCACGGCGCCGCAGCCGAAAACGTGGGATGACTCCCCGCGTCAAAGAGACGCGGGTACGCAACGGCCGTCCTCCGTGCGGTAGTTCCACCGTGCGCCGTCCGCGACGAGTTCCTTCACCGCGCCGACGAAGCGGTCGACGTGCTCGTCGGGGGTGCCGGCGCCGAAGCTGACGCGGATGGCGTTCAGGGCGCGCTCGCCGGGGGCCGCCTCGGGGGCGCCGCACTCGCCGGGATCCTGCGGTTCGCTGCCCAGCAGGGTCCGTACGAGCGGGTGCGCGCAGAACAGGCCGTCGCGTACGCCGATGCCGTACTCGGCCGACAGCGCGGCGGCGAAGTGCGAGCTGTTCCAGCCGTCGACGACGAACGAGAGCACGCCCACCCTGGGTGCGTCGTCGCCGAAGAGGGAGAGCACCTTGACCTCGGGCACCTCGGCCAGGCCCTCCCGTACCCGGGCGATCAGCGCCTGCTCGCGGGCGACCAGGGTGTCGAAGCCGGCTTCGGTGAGCGCCTGGCAGGCGGAGGCGATCGCGTAGGCGCCGATGACGTTCGGCGAGCCGGCCTCGTGCCGGGCGGCGGTGGTGTGCCACTCGACGTCCACGCCGCCGTCGGTGCGCCGGGAGACCCTGCGGCTGGCGCCGCCGCCGGCCAGGTACGGCTCGCCGTCCCGCAGCCAGTCCGCGCGGCCGGCCAGCACCCCGGCGCCGAACGGCGCGTACAGCTTGTGGCCGGAGAAGGCGACCCAGTCGACGTCCAGTTCGGCGATGTCGAGGGGGTGGTGCGGGGCGAGCTGGGCGGCGTCCAGCACGATCCGCGCGCCGTGGGCGTGGGCCGCGGCCGCCAGCTCCCGCACCGGCCACAGCTCACCGGTCACATTGGACGCACCGGTCACGCACACCAGCGCCGGCCCGTAGGGCTCGCGCTCGGCGAGCGCCTTCTCCAGGGTGTCCACCGCCTGCTGCGGGGTGCGCGGCGCGTTGAGGTACGTCACCGTGACGTCCGCGCGCTGCTCCCAGGGCAGCAGCGAGGCGTGGTGCTCGGTCTCGAAGACGAACACCCGGGTGTCGGGCGGGAGTACGGAGGCGAGGAGGTTCAGCGAGTCGGTGGTGGCGCGGGTGAAGACCACCTGGTCGTCGGCTCGGCAGCCGAGGAACTCGGCGATGGTCCGGCGGCTGTTCTCGAAGAGGTCGGTGGAGAGCTGGGAGAGGTATCCGGCGCCGCGGTGCACGCTGCCGTAGTACGGGGCGTAGGCGGCCACGTCGTCCCAGACCCGCTGGAGCGCCGGTGCGCTGGCGGCGTAGTCGAGCGCGGCGTAGTCGACCTCGCCACCGGTCACGAGCGGGACCAGGACATCGCGCCCCAGAACCGGCAGCGGGGCACAAACGGAACTGTCGGCGGCAACGGCGGAAACAGACATGGCGAACTCCCGTGAGAGACAAGCGAATTCGCTGCGGGCGGGCGCGTCAGGGTGCGGCACAGCGCACTGCGGGGCGCCGCAGCGTGAAGGGAAAAGGGCTGCGGAAAAGGGGCCGTCGGGCCCTATCGCATTCGCTGGTTCACGGAAGTTCTCCCTCGAGGACCAGGATCCCTGGCGAGGGATCCGCGCTTGCCGCAGACCTCGCTGCCTGCGGCCTGGTCATCACCCGGGGCACCCCGCCACGGACGGAGGGTTGCCGGACAGCGGGCCGGGGCCTGTGTCGCTGTCACTCGTGACCTGCGCAGCATCTTGCCACACGATCAACAACGCGCAAGCCCCGGTCCGTATGACGGACTGGGGCCTGCGTCACACTCTGCGTCACCTGCCGCTCATGCGTTGCTTGCAGCCACCCACCGCTCCAGCGCCCGCCGGGCGGCGCCGGAGTCGATCGAGGCGGCGGCCTTCTCGATGCCCGCGCGGATCTGCTCCGCCAGGGGGGCGTCGCCCGGCTCCAGCGCGACCAGCGCGGCCGCGGAGTTCAGCAGGACCGCGTCGCGTACCGGTCCGGTCTCGCCGTCCAGCAGCCGGCGGGCCACCTCCGCGTTGTAGGAGGCGTCCGCGCCGCGCAGGGCCTCGACGGGGACCAGGTCGATGCCGACGTCCCGCGGGTCGAAGCGCTCCTCGCGCACCGTGCCGTCCCGCACGACCCACACTCGGGAGGTCGCGGTCGTGGTCAGCTCGTCCAGGCCGTCGTCGCCGCGGAAGACCAGCGCCGAGGAGCCGCGCTCGGCGAGCACACCGGCCAGGATCGGCGCCATCCGGGCGTCGGCGACGCCGGTCGCCTGGGCGCGGACCCTCGCGGGGTTGGTCAGCGGGCCCAGCACGTTGAAGGTCGTGCGGATGCCGAGCTGCCCCCGGGCGTTGGCGACGTGCCGCAGCGCGGGGTGGAACTTCACCGCGAAGCAGAAGGTGATGCCCGCTTCCTGCGCGACCTCGGTGACCCGCTGCGGGGTGAGGTCGAGATTGACGCCGAGCTTCTCCAGCACGTCGGAGGCTCCGCTGGCCGAGGACGCCGCGCGGTTGCCGTGCTTGACGACCTTCGCGCCGGTGCCGGCCACCACGATCGAGGACATCGTGGAGATGTTGACGGTCTTGGCGCCGTCGCCGCCGGTGCCGACGATGTCGACGCTGGGGCCGGGGACCTCGATCAGTCGGGCGTGCGCGTACATGGTGCGCACGAGTCCGGAGATCTCGGCGACGGTCTCGCCCTTGGCCCGCAGCGCCACCGCGAAGCCGGCGATCTGGGCGTCGCCGGCCTCGCCCCGCATGATCTTGTCCATCGCCCAGGCGGTGTCGTCGGCGCTGAGGTCACGGCCGTCGAGGAGGGCGTTGAGGATGCCCGGCCAGGTGTGGGCCGCCACGCTGTCGCCGCCTGCCGGGGTCACAACGTTCATGGTCCACGCTCCTGGTGTGTTTCCTGCTTATGACGTCACCTTATCGACCCGCGAGCACGCCGGAGGGCCCCGTCCGATCGCCGGACGGGGCCCTCTGGGTGGCGTACTGCCTACGGTGCGCTACGAGGCGCCGAGGGGATCAGTGGTGGCCGTGGCCGCTGGTGATCTCCTGGTACTCCTCGACCGTGGGCTTGGCGATGACGCTGTCCTCGCCGTAGTAGGACTTCGAGAGCTTGGCGCGCAGCTTCTGCGAGCGCTTGATCTTGCGCTTGACGCCGTTCTCGTCGACCTCCGGGCCCAGTTCGAGCGGCTTGGGCTGCTCGTGCTGCGTCAGGAGGTGCAGCTGCTCCTGGTCGAGCGGCTCGTGGACCTCGATGAACTCACCGTGCGGCAGGCGCTTGATGATGCCGGACTCGCGGCCGTGCAGCACCTTGTCCCTGTCGCGCCGCTGCAGACCCAGGCAGATCCGCTTGGTGGCGATGAAGGCCAGCACCGGTCCGACGAAGAACGCGATCCGGACGAACCAGGTGATGGTGTTGATCGACAGGTGGAAGTGGGTCGCCCACAGGTCGTTGCCACCACCGATCAGCATCACGAAGTACGCGACCAGCCAGGCCACACCGAAGCCGGTGCGGGTCGGGACGTTGCGCGGGCGGTCCAGGATGTGGTGCTCGCGCTTGTCGCCGCGTACCCAGGACTCGACGAACGGGTAGACCGCGATGGCGACCAGGACCAGCGGGAAGATCAGGATCGGGATCAGCACGCCGAAGTTGACGGTGTGGCCCCAGAAGTCCCACTCCCAGCCCGGCATGACGCGGACCAGACCCTCGGCGAAGCCCATGTACCAGTCGGGCTGGGCGCCCGTGGAGACCTGGTCGGGCCGGTACGGTCCGATGGCCCACACGGGGTTGATGCTGGCGACCGCGGCGATCACCGAGATCACACCGAAGACCAGGAAGAAGAAGCCTCCGGCCTTGGCCATGTAGACCGGCAGCAGCGGCATGCCGACGACGTTGTTGTTGGTCTTGCCGGCACCCGGGAACTGCGTGTGCTTGTGGTAGAAGACCAGGATCAGGTGCGCCACCAGCAGGCCGAGCATGATGCCCGGCAGCAGCAGCACGTGCACCGTGAAGAACCTCGGGATGATGTCGTGCCCGGGGAACTCGCCGCCGAAGATGAACATCTGCAGGTACGAACCGACCAGCGGCATCGCCAGGATGACGCCCTCGATGAACCGCACGCCGGTACCGGAGAGCAGGTCGTCGGGGAGCGAGTAGCCGGTGAAGCCGGTGAACATGCCCAGCACGAACAGCAGGAAGCCGAACAGCCAGTTGACCTCGCGCGGCTTGCGGAAGGCGCCGGTGAAGAACACCCGCATCATGTGGACCATCATCGCGGCCAGGAAGACCAGCGCGGCCCAGTGGTGGATCTGGCGGATGAGCAGACCACCGCGGACGTCGAAGCTGATGTCCAGCGTCGACTCGAAGGCCTGGGTCATTCGGATTCCCTGCATGGGCACATAGGAACCGTGGTAGGTGACCTCGGCCATGCTCGGGTGGAAGAACAGCGTCAGATAGACACCGGTCAGGATGATGATGATGAAGCTGTAGAGCGCGACCTCGCCCAGCATGAAGGACCAGTGGTCCGGGAAGATCTTGCGCATGTTGGCCTTGGCGAGGCTGTAGATGCCCAGCCGGCCGTCCGCCCAGTCGGCGATCCGCTCGCCCCGCGGCGCCTGGCCGCGGCGCGGGTTGGTCGCGCCTTGTTCGTTACTCATCCGCGCTCCCAGAAGCTCGGGCCGACGGGCTCCGCGAAGCCGCTCGCGGCCTCCAGGAAGCCGTCCTTCTCCGTGATGTGCAGCTGCGGCAGGGCGTGTCCGGCGGGACCGAAGATCACCCGACCACCGTCAGCGAGGTCGAAGGTCGACTGGTGGCAGGGGCAGAGCACGTGGTGCGTCTGCTGCTCGTACAGGCTGATCGGGCAACCCACGTGGGTGCAGATCTTCGAGTACGCCACGATGCCCTCGTGGGACCAGGCGAGCTCCTGCTTGTCCTTGATGTTCTGCGGCTGGATCCGCACGAGCATCAGGGCGTCCTTGGCGATCTTGTTGTTGAAGTCGTGGTCGTCCTCCTCCAGGCCCTCGGGCTTGGCGAAGGTCAGCGACCCGACCGCGATGTCCTCAGGACGCAGCGGGAGGTTGGTGGACTGGTTGACCAGGCGGACGCCCTTCTTCCAGCCCGTGGTGCGCAGCTTGGTCCCGGGCAGCGGACCGAGGTCGCGCAGCAGGACGACGCCGGAGAGCGGCACCAGGGCCAGCGCGCCGAACATCGTGTTGCGGATCAGCTTGCGGCGGCCGAAGCCCGACTCCTCGGCACCGGCCTGGAAGTCGGCCATGACCTTGGCCTTGACCTCGGGCGTGGCCTCGATCGGGTGGCGGTCGTCGGCGACCTCCACGTCCGACATCAGCGTGCGGGCCCAGTGGACCGCGCCGGCGCCGATGCAGAACAGTGCCGCACCGAGCGTCAGACCGAGCGCGAAGTTCAGTGCGCTGATGTGGCCGATCGGCCAGATGTAGACGATCTTGTCGATCGGGACGGCCACGTACGCGGCGATGAAGCCGACCGTGGCGATCATGGACACCAGGAAGAGCAGGGCGACGGTGCGCTCGGAGCGCCTGGCGGCCCGCTCGTCGATGTCCTGGGCACGGTGCTCGTGGGGCGGCAGCCCCGGGTCGGCGAACGGGTTGTCCGCCTTCGTCACCGCGCCTTCGTGAGCCGTCTCCCGCTCACTGGGAAGAATTTCTTCTGGCACGTCTGCGTGTCGTCCAGTCTCGCTCATGACTTCTTGGCCTTCGTAGTCCGGGCTGCGACCCAGATGGCGACCACTACCAGCGCGCCCAGGCCGAAGATGTAGCCGAAGAGACCCTCGCTGACCGGGCCGAGACCGCCGAGGTCCAGGCCGCCGGGGCTCTCGGATTCATCGCCGTTGACGGCGTCGAGGTAGGCGATGATGTCCTTCTTGTTCTGCTTGCTCAGCGAGCCGTCACCGAAGGAGGGCATGTTCTGCGGGCCGGTTTCCATGGCCTCGTAGATGTGCTTCGGGTCCACGCCTTCGAGCGTCGGTGCGTACTTGCCGTTGGTGAGGGCGCCGCCCTTGCCGGTGAAGTTGTGGCACTGCGCGCAGTTGGTGCGGAACAGCTCGCCGCCCTTGCCGATGTCGGCACCATCGGGGCTGTACTGCGACTTCTCCGGGACGGCGGGACCGGCACCCAGCGACGCGACGTAGGCCGCCAGGGCCTCACGCTGGGCGTCGTTGTAGATGGCCTTCTTCCGCGGCACCTGGGCGCCGGGCTGCTGGGCCGGCATACGGCCGGTGCCGACCTGGAAGTCGACGGCTGCGGCGCCGACGCCGACCAGGCTCGGGCCGTCGGAGGTGCCCTGACCGCCGGTGCCGTGGCAGCTTGCACAGCCCACGGCGTAGAGCTTCTTGCCCTCCTTGATGGCAAGGGACTGGGCGGTGTCATCGGCCTGAGCCTTGTCCGCCGGCGCGAACGCGGCGTACAGCCCCCCGGTGACCGCCAGCGCGAGGAGTAGGACGACGAGCGCCGCCAGCGGATGGCGCCGTCGTGCGGAGAGCTTTTTCACGGATTACCCCGGTGTCAGGATCTTCTGCGTCGATGCTGTGGATATGTCTGTCTGATGCGGAGCCGGCAGGGGCTACTTGATCAGGTAGATCGTGGCGAAGAGGCCGATCCAGACGACATCGACGAAGTGCCAGTAGTAGGACACAACGATGGCCGCGGTGGCCTGCGTGTGGGTGAACCTCTTGGCCGCGTACGTCCTGCCCAGGACCAGCAGGAAGGCGATCAGGCCGCCCGTCACGTGCAGTCCGTGGAAGCCGGTGGTCAGGTAGAACACCGAGCCGTACGGGCCGGACGAGAGCGAGAGGCCCTCTTCCTTGACGAGGTCGGTGTACTCGAAGACCTGACCGCCGATGAAGATCGCACCCATCACGAAGGTGACCACGAACCAGGCCCGGAGCTTCTTGACGTCGCCGCGCTCGGCCGCGAAAACGCCGAGCTGGCAGGTCAGGGAGCTGAGCACCAGGATCGTGGTGTTGGTCGCGGAGAACGGAAGATTCAACGCATCGGCGGATTCCTTCCAATACTCGGCGCCGGTCACCGATCGGAGGGTGAAGTACATCGCGAAGAGGGCCGCGAAGAACATCAGCTCGGAACTCAGCCAGATGATGGTTCCGACGCTGGTGAGGTTCGGCCGATTGACCGACGGGTGCGCGTGCCCGGTTTCTACTGTCGTTGCTGTCGCCACGACCGACATTATGTCGGTCGCTTATCCCGCCCTCACTCCGGGGGGTGCCGTTCGGTGTGTCAAGGACGTATGCCCTGCTCGTACGGCCCAATTCCGCGGTCGCCCGAAGGGGGGAAGCGCCGGCGGGCCGGGCCGTCGGCGGGGCCGCCGGAAGGCGGTCCTGACGGCCCGTCGGGCAGATCTTGGATGTGTTCAACCCCTCCTGCGGGCGCCCGTTGCGGGAGTAGCATCCGGCGCAACAGTGCCACCCGATGCTGTGCCGCTACCAAGAGCGTGGAGGAACGATGCAGGCGACTGCCACGGTGCTGGTCTACAGCGACAACGCCATCACCCGCGAGCAGGTCCGGCTGGCGGCCGGACGGCGCCCCGCCGCCGATGCCCCGCAGATCGAGATCCTGGAGTGCGCCACCGCCCCGGCCGTCCTGGAGGCCCTGGAGCAGGGCGGCATCGACGTCTGCGTGCTGGACGGCGAGACCGCGCCCGCGGGCGGGATGGGCGTCTGCCGGCAGATCAAGGACGAGATCTTCCAGTGCCCGCCGGTGCTGCTGCTGATCGGCCGCCCGCAGGACGCCTGGCTGGCCACCTGGAGCCGGGCGGACGCCGCGGTGACCCATCCGATCGATCCGGTGGCCTTCGCCGACGCCCTGGCCGGGCTGCTGCGGCGCAAGCACCTCATGCAGGCCTCAGCGGCCGGCTGACGGCCTCTCAGGGCCGCAGAACGGCCGCTAGATCTTCGGGCGCAGCCGGGCGTCGTCGCTGGGGTTCTGCTGGCGCTCGGCGGCTCCTGTGGTGGTGCCCTTGCCCTTCAGGGCGCTGCCGGCGCGCCATTCGTTCCACGGCAGGTTCCAGTCGCCGTAGCCGTTGTCGAACGGCGTCATGGTCTCGCCGCCGCTGTTGACGACCTTGACGATGTCGCCGACCCGCACGGTGTTGAAGAACCACTGGGCGTTGCTGGTGGACATGCCCGTGCAGCCGTGGCTGACGTTGGCCGCGCCCTGCGATCCGACGGACCAGGGTGCGGCGTGGACGTACTCGCCGCTCCAGGTCACCCGGGTGGCCCAGTAGACCGGCAGGTCGTAGGCCTCCGAGCTCCCGGCGGCGATGCCGACGGTCGAGCTGCGCATCCGTACGAAGCTCTCCTTGCCCAGCACGACCTTGACGCCGTTGCGGGTGGAGAATCCGGGCTTGCCGGTGGTGACGGGGATGGTGTTGATCGTCGCGCCGTTGCGCTTCACCGTCATCTGGTGCGCCGCCGCGTCGGTGACGGCCTCCAAGCGGTCGCCGGTGGTGAGTCTGACGGGCTTGGAGGCGCCTCCGTAGAACCCCTTGGCGATCTTCAGGCCGGCCAGGTTGCTGTGCACCGAGACGGTGGCGTGGGCGGGCCAGTACACCTTCGGGCGAAAGTGCAGCTTCTTGTCGTCCACCCAGTGCCAGGCGCCCTCGACACGCGGCATCGAGTCGACCTTCAGGGCGCTCTCGACGACGGCGCGCGCCTTGGGGTCCTTGACGGGCTTGCTCAGCTCGGCGGTGATCGGCTGGCCGACGCCGTACTCGCCGCTCTCCGGGCCGAAGACCGCGGTCAACTGGCCCTTGGCGTCCTTGGTGTTGACCACGAGCGTCTTGCGGCCCGGTGAGCCGTCCTCCTCGGTGCTGACCCGCACCGTGTAGCGGGTTCCGGCGGCCAGTGGCGCGGTGGTGCGCCAGTGCCTGCCGTCGGCGCTCAGTTCGCCGTGCACGAAGCGGCCGGTGGAATCGGTGGCGGTCACGTCCGTGATCCGCGCCGCGTCGTCCGTGACGGAGACCTCAAGCGGCTTGTCGGGGTCCGCTTGCCGCTTTCCGTCCGGGGTGTTGGCGGTGATCTGGTCGCCCGCGTCGTAGGGATCGGCGGAGAGCGCTTCCGACGCCGAGCCCCCGCACGCGGCAGAGCTCACCGCGAGGGGCACGAGCAGGAGGCCGCAGCTCAGCACCGTCCGGGTTCGAGGTCTGTGACTCATGACCCAAAAATATGAAGAATCACCTGTCTCAGCGCGCTGGAGGACTGCAAACGGGTGTGTCCCTGCCGCCCAAACGGGGCGGGCCCGGACACCTGTTGAGGTGTCCGGGCCCGCTCTGCGGCGTGTCAGCGGTGCTGTCGCCGCCTGATGTGCTCCTACTGCGTGCGGTTCTCACCGTGGTAGTACTCGAAGACCCAGCCGAAGAGGCCGACGAGGATCACCGGCAGGGAGAAGTACAGCAGCCACCAGCCGAAGACGACGCCCAGGAAGGCGAGGGCGCCACCGACGGCCAGGGACAGCGGCTGCCAGCTGTGCGGGCTGAAGAAGCCCAGCTCACCGGCGTCGTCCGAGACCTCGGCGTTCTCGTTGTCCTGGGCACCCGCGTCGACCCGCCGGGCCGTGAAGGCCAGGTAGTAGCCGACCATGATGCACAGGCCGAAGGCGAGGAACAGCGCGGTGGTGCCCGCCGGCTCCTTCGACCACAGGCCATAGACGATCGCCATGGCCAGGACGAAGACGGAGAGCCAGATGAACATCTTGCCCTGGATCTTCACTTGCCCGCCTCCTTGCCGCCGGCGAGGGACTTGTCGTCCTCAGTGCCGTGACCGTTGTGCAGCGCGTCGAGGGCCGCGATCTCCGGGTGGTGCAGGTCGAACGCCGGGGATTCGGAGCGAATGCGCGGCAGGGTGAGGAAGTTGTGCCGCGGCGGCGGGCAGGACGTCGCCCACTCCAGCGAACGGCCGTAGCCCCACGGGTCGTCGACCTCGACCTTCTTGCCGTACTTCGCCGTCTTCCAGACGTTGTACATGAACGGCAGGATCGACAGGCCCAGCACGAACGAGCTGATCGTCGAGATGGTGTTCAGCGCCGTGAAGCCGTCGGCCGCGAGGTAGTCCGCGTAACGACGCGGCATGCCCTCGGCGCCGAGCCAGTGCTGGACGAGGAACGTGCCGTGGAAGCCGATGAACAGCGTCCAGAACGTGATCTTGCCGAGCCGCTCGTCCA
>NZ_JBVIRA010000045.1:0-39189 GCF_055576575.1 Streptomyces sp. NPDC033270 | reverse complement strand
GTGCGCTGGGGCGTCGTACGGGACTGAGCCGGGGCCGGTGGCGCATGCACGGGGCCGGGGGGGGGGGGGGGGGGGGGGGGGGGGGGGGGGGGGGGGGGGGGGGGGGGGGTGGGGGCGCCCCCCCCCCCCCCCCCCCCCCCCCCCACAGCACCCAGAGCCCCCTACGCCTCCCGTGCCCCCGAGTACATCTCCTCCAGCAGGTCCTTGAACGTCCGCTCCACCACCGGCCGCTTGACCTTGAGGCTGGGGGTCACCTCGCCGTGCTCGATGTCCAGGTCGCGCGGCAGCAGCCGGAACTTGCGGATCTGCTGCCAGCGCTGGAGCCCTTCGTTGACCCGCTCGACGTAGCCGTCGACCAGCTCGCGGACCTGGTCGGTGGCGACGACCTCGGCGTACGACTTGCCGGCCAGGCCGTGCTCCTTGGCCCAGCCCATGATCGTCGGCTCGTCGAGGGCGATCAGCGCGGTGCAGAAGTTCCGGTTGGCGCCGTGCACCAGCACGTTGGAGACGAACGGACAGACCGCCTTGAACTGGCCCTCCACCTCGGCCGGTGCGATGTACTTGCCGCCCGAGGTCTTGATGAGGTCCTTCTTGCGGTCGGTGATCCGCAGATAGCCGTCGGCCGACAGCTCGCCGATGTCACCGGTGTGGAACCAGCCGTCCTCCTCCAGGACCTCGGCGGTCTTGTCCGGCAGGCCGTGGTAGCCCTGCATGATGCCGGGGCCGCGCAGCAGGATCTCGCCGTCCTCGGCGATCCGGACCTCGGTGCCGGGCAGCGGCTTGCCGACCGTGCCGGTGCGGTAGGCCTCACCGGGGTTGACGAAGCTGGCGGCGCTGGACTCCGTCAGGCCGTAGCCCTCCAGGATGTGGATGCCGGCACCGGAGAAGAAGTAGCCGATCTCCGGGGAGAGCGCGGCGGAACCGGAGACCGCGGCGCGCAGCCGCCCGCCGAATGCCTCGCGCAGCTTGGCGAAGACGAGGGTGTCGGCGACCTTGTGCTTGGCGCCGAGCGCGAACGGCACCGAGGCGTTGCCGGTGCGCTGGAAGTTGTCCTGCGAGGCCTTGGCGTACTCGCGGGCCACCCCGGCGGCCCACTGGAAGATCTTGTACTTGGCGCCGCCGCCCTCCCGGGCCTTGGCCGCGACACCGTTGTAGACCTTCTCGAAGATCCGCGGTACGGCCGCCATGTACGTCGGCCGCACCACCGGCAGATTCTCGATGATCTTGTCGACCCGGCCGTCCACGGCGATCACATGCCCGAGCGCGATCTGCCCGGCGGTCAACACCTTGCCGAAGACATGCGCCAGCGGCAGCCAGAGGTACTGCACGTCCTCCTCGGTGACCAGCCCGGTCGCCTGGATCGCGCGGGCCATGTACGACCAGCAGTCGTGCGGCAGCCGTACGCCCTTGGGGCGGCCGGTGGTGCCGGAGGTGTAGATCAGCGTCGCCAGCTGGTCGGCGCGCAGCGCGGCGACCCGCTCCTTGACGCACTCCGGGTGCTTCTCCAGATGGGCGGCGCCGCGCTTCTCCAGCTCGGCGAGGCTGAGCACCCAGCCCTCGGGGTCGTCGGCCGCAGGCTCCGCGCCCGTGTCGTCGATGACGACGACGTGCGCCAGGTCGGGCAGCTCCGCGCGCCGCTCACGCGCCTTGGCGAGCTGTCCGGCGTCCTCCGCGATCAGCACCCGGCTGCCGGAGTCGGCGAGGATGTACCCGGTCTCCTCGGCGTTGGTGCTCGGGTAGACCGTGGTGGTCGCGGCGCCGGAGCAGAGCACACCGAGGTCGGCGAGGATCCATTCGACGCGGGTGTTGGCGGCCAGCGCCACCCGCTCCTCGGGCCGTACGCCCAGTGCGATCAGCCCGGCGGCCACGGCGTAGACCCGGTCGGCGGCCTCGGCCCAGCTGATGGCCTTCCAGTCGTCCGGACCCTGGCCCGAGGCGGGCGGGACCGGATAGCGATAGGCCTCGATATCGGGCGTGGCCGCGACCCGTTCCAGGAAGAGGTTCGCCACCGAGGGCGGCCGGTTTTCGATCAGCGTGTAGGTGTCCGTCACGGCGTCCTCCGGGGCCCGCTTCGTTGCTGGTGACTCGCGAGTAACCTTGAGCGTGATCAGAGTAGAGCGCGTCGGGCCGCCGCGTAAGGGCCTGAGACCGACTCGTTCACGATGTGACCAGTGCGATAGGTGTACGTAGCACGCTCATCGCCCGATATGCGAGCCGGGCCGGTCACCGCCACCAGACCACAGCGGGCGACAGCGGTCACGCCGCGTCGGAACGGCGCGCTCCGCATTCATCCCGATGCACGTCCCGGCGCCCGGTGCGCGCCCGCACGCCCCGGTACGCGTTCAGAAGCCCGGTCCGCGTTCAGACACCCGTACGTCGTACGCGCCCCGGAGAGTCCAATAAGGGCCCACGTGCGACCTGAAGCCCCCCGGGGGCTAGGAGAGGGCCCACACAGGCCCCAGGGGGAGGGGCGGAGGTCGGACAGGGCCCCGGAAGACGAAGACGAGGGCAGGGCGCGCGCCCCATAGGGGGCCGACGCCCTGCCCTCGCTCTTGCCGCCCGCTTCTGCTTCTTCTTGCGGCTACTTCTTCCTGCTTCTGCTACTTGCTGCTGCTTCTTGCGGCTACTTCTTCTTCTCGCCGTCGGAGTCCGAGGACAGCACCGCGATGAAGGCCTCCTGCGGGACCTCCACGCTGCCGACCATCTTCATCCGCTTCTTGCCTTCCTTCTGCTTCTCCAGCAGCTTCCGCTTACGGGAGATGTCACCGCCGTAGCACTTGGCGAGGACGTCCTTGCGGATGGCGCGGACGGTCTCACGGGCGATGACCCGGGAGCCGATGGCGGCCTGGATCGGCACCTCGAAGCCCTGCCGCGGGATCAGCTCGCGCAGCTTGGCCACCAGCCGCACGCCGTACGCGTACGCCTTGTCCTTGTGCGTGATCGCGGAGAACGCGTCGACCTTGTCGCCGTGCAGCAGGATGTCGACCTTGACCAGGTCGGAGATCTGCTCACCGGTGGGCTCGTAGTCCAGCGAGGCATAGCCGCGGGTCTTGGACTTGAGCTGGTCGAAGAAGTCGAAGACGACCTCCGCCAGCGGGAGGGTGTAGCGGATCTCGACACGGTCCTCGGAGAGGTAGTCCATGCCGAGCAGGGTGCCGCGGCGGGTCTGGCACAGTTCCATGATCGCGCCGATGAACTCGCTGGGCGCCAGGATCGTGGCGCGCACGACCGGCTCGTGCACCTCGTCGATCTTGCCGACCGGGAACTCGCTGGGGTTGGTGACCTCGTGCTCGACGCCGTCCTCCATGATCACGCGGTAGATCACGTTGGGGGCGGTGGCGATCAGGTCGAGGCCGAACTCGCGCTCCAGGCGCTCGCGGACGACCTCCAGGTGCAGCAGGCCCAGGAAGCCGACGCGGAAACCGAAGCCCAGGGCGGCCGAGGTCTCCGGCTCGTATACCAGCGCGGCGTCGTTGAGCTGGAGCTTGTCCAGGGCCTCGCGCAGCTCCGGGTAGTCCGAGCCGTCCAGCGGGTACAGGCCCGAGAAGACCATGGGCTTGGGGTCCTTGTAGCCGCCCAGCGGCTCCGTGGCGCCCTTGGTGAGCTGGGTGATGGTGTCGCCGACCTTGGACTGGCGGACGTCCTTCACACCCGTGATCAGATAGCCGACCTCGCCGACGGAGAGGCCGTCGGCGGCCGTCATCTCCGGGGAGTTCGTGCCGATCTCCAGCAGCTCGTGGGCCGCGCCGGTCGACATCATCTTGATGCGCTCGCGCTTGTTGAGCGTGCCGTCGACGACCTTCACGTACGTCACGACGCCGCGGTAGGAGTCGTAGACCGAGTCGAAGATCATCGCGCGGGCCGGGGCGTCCTTGGTGCCGACCGGGGCCGGAACCTCACGGACGACCTTGTCCAGCAGCTCGGGCACGCCCACGCCGGTCTTGGCGGAGACCCTCAGCACGTCGGACGGGTCGCAGCCCACGAGGTTCGCCAGCTCCAGGGCGAACTTCTCGGGCTGGGCGGCCGGCAGGTCGATCTTGTTGAGGACCGGGATGATCGTGAGGTCGTTCTCCATCGCCAGGTAGAGGTTGGCGAGGGTCTGGGCCTCGATGCCCTGGGCGGCGTCCACCAGGAGGATGCAGGCCTCGCACGCGGCCAGCGAGCGGGAGACCTCGTAGGTGAAGTCGACGTGACCAGGGGTGTCGATCATGTTGAGGATGTGGGTCGGGCCACCTTCCTCGTCGCTGCGGGCCCAGGGCAGCCGGACCGCCTGGGACTTGATCGTGATGCCGCGCTCGCGCTCGATGTCCATGCGGTCGAGGTACTGCGCGCGCATCTGCCGCTGGTCGACGACGCCGGTGATCTGGAGCATCCGGTCGGCGAGAGTCGACTTGCCGTGGTCGATGTGCGCGATGATGCAGAAGTTACGGATGAGAGCCGGGTCTGTACGGCTCGGCTCCGGCACGTTCGTAGGGGTCGCGGGCACGCAGGGTCCATTCAGTGAACGCGGGTAGGCGGGACTCGGGTATGTGACGTCTCCCCCATGGTCCCATGAGCGGCGAGGTCGGTCGGGTTTGGGCGGGGTGCCGGTCGTACCGGGTCGGTCGCGGGGCTTTGCGGGCGCCCGCGCGGAGGGCTCCACGGGGCCTGGTGGGGGCGCGTACGAGGCTCATACGGAGGGTGGCCTCGGCCGCTCCGGCGGGGGCCTCGGGCTGGCTCCGGCGGGGGCCTCGGCCACTCCCTGCGGCGGCCCACGGCCCACCGCGGGCCCGGTTTGGGACGCTGTAGACCCTGCTGGTAGCCTGGTCCACTGCGCTTCGTGCCCTCTCTCGTGCGTGGCGCAACTCGAAACTCCAACGAACCTGAAAAGGCTCTTTCGTGGCGAACATCAAGTCCCAGATGAAGCGGATCAAGACCAACGAGAAGGCTCGTCAGCGCAACAAGGCTGTCAAGTCCGCTCTGAAGACCTCGATCCGTCGCACCCGCGAGGCCATCGAGGCCGGTGACCTGCAGAAGGCCACCACCGCCCAGGCCGAGGCTGCCAAGAAGCTCGACAAGGCCGTCAGCAAGGGTGTCATCCACAAGAACGCCGCCGCCAACAAGAAGTCGGCGCTGGCGAAGAAGGTCGCGGCCCTCAAGGCCTGACCTTCCCCCGGAAGAAGATCGCCGGCCTGTCCAAGGCCCTGATCTTCCTCCACCCGCAGCATCAGCTGCCCGCAGCACCCCTGCCGACAGGGACCCAGCGGCCCCTCTCTCCGCTCCCTGGTCGGTGCACCACCGCGCCGCACACGGCCTGCGTTCGCCACGCGGGTGCGGCGCACCCGGCTCACCCGGCGGCCACCACCGCCGACGAAGCCGCAGTCGCTTGACGCGAAGGCCCCGCCACTCCCCTTCCCCGGGGTGGGCGGGGCCTTTCGTCGCGTCTGCGCCCTTCACTTACGTCTGTTCCTTCCTCACTCGCATCCGCCCTTTCGCAGGCCGCTTGTCCCTGTTCCGGCCGCCCCGGCGATGGACGTAGATGCGGTCGTATATTCGGTTCAGCTGTCAGTGGGGTCCGCTACGCTGCGGCCATGTCCATCTCGGGGGATCCGAACAATCCCTACGCCCAGCCGCAGCCCAACCCCTACGGCCAGGTGCCGGCGGCGCAGAGCCCGGTGCCGGTGCCGGTGCCGGTGCCGCCCCAGCAGAACCCCTATACGCAGGCCCCGCCGGCGCAGCCCCCCGGCGTCGGCTACGGCTATCCGGCACCCGGCGTGCCCGCCGCCCCCACAGGGACACCCGGTGATTCCGGCGGCTCCGGCCGCGGCGCCTCCGGTTGGCTCTGGGCGCTCGGCGGTGCGGTCGCCGCGTCCGCGATAGGGGCGTCACTGCTGTTCGCCACCGGCGGATTCTCCTCCGAGCCCAGCCCCGACCTCGCGGGCTACGGCTACACCAGCGATCTGTGCGCGGCCACCTCGATGACCCCGTTCGAGAACGCCGACTTCGAGACCAAGAAGAACACCGGCTCGACCTCGAAGGACGCCAACCCGCAGCACAGCGGCGCGCAGCAGAAGTCGCTGGACACCATGTGGTGCAACGTTTCGCTGCAGCGGAAGAACGCCGGCAGCTCCGACTACTCCTCGACCTGGCTGTACAACACCGCCACCCTGCACAAGAAGACCGACCCGGCCCCGGAGTTCGCCGACGGCTACCGCTCGTACGAGAAGCAGGACACCTCGGTCGGCTACAAGGTCGAGTCCGTTGCGGGCCTCGGCGACGAGGCGTATCTGGTGACCCGGAACGACGAGGGCGGCAGCAGCACCAGCTCCTATGTGATCCTCGGCGTCCGGGACGGCTGGATGACCTACCAGTCGACGTGGTCGAGCTACGCATCGAGCAGCAGCTCCAGCAAGCCGCCCACCTCCTCCGAGGTCGCGACCATGCTGAAGACCAGCGCGACGGAGACCCTCAAGCGCCTGCGGAACTCAGGGTCGCGGTAGGTCCGACAACGGCCACGGCGGCGGACAGGGCGGCGGACACGGCTGCGGCAACGAACCTGGACCGCGTACGCCGTAGCCCCGCGCGCCGCACCACACCCCCGTACGTCACCGCACACCCCACCCCCGTACGTCACCGCACTCCGCACCCCTCCGCGCCCGTGCGTCAGCGCGTCACGCCGCCGCCGTACGTCACCGGCTCCCGCGCATCACCGCGACCGCGCCGCGCGGGCCACCGCGACGATGGCCTTCTCCAGGGCGTACGCCGGGTCGTCCCCGCCGCCCTTGACTCCCGCGTCGGCCGCGGCCACCGCCCGCAGCGCTGTGGCCACGCCGTCCGCCGACCAGCCGCGCATCTGCTGCCGCACCCGGTCGATCTTCCACGGCGGCATGCCCAGGTCACGGGCGAGGTCACCGGGGCGCGCGCCGCGCGGGGCGGAGGCCAGCTTGCCGATGGCCCGGACGCCCTGGGCGAGCGCGCTGGTGATCATGACGGGGGCGACGCCGGTCGCCAGCGACCAGCGCAGCGCCTCCAGCGCCTCCGCCGCCCGCCCCTCGACGGCACGGTCCGCGACGGTGAAGCTCGAGGCCTCGGCCCGGCCCGTGTAGTAACGCCCGACGACGGCCTCGTCGATGGTGCCCTCGACATCGGCCGCCAGCTGCGAACAGGCCGACGCCAGCTCACGAAGATCGCTGCCGATCGCATCGACCAGCGACTGGCATGCCTCCGGCGTCGCCGATCGCCCGACCGTGCGGAACTCGCTCCGTACGAAGGCCAGCCGGTCGGCGGGCTTGGTCATCTTGGGGCAGGCCACCTCGCGCGCCCCGGCCTTACGAGCGGCGTCCAGCAGGCCCTTGCCCTTGGCGCCGCCGGCGTGGAGCAGGACGAGCGTGATCTCCTCGGCGGGCGAGCCCAGATACGCCTTGACGTCCTTGATGGTGTCCGCGGACAGGTCGTGGGCGGCCCGCACCACCACGACCTTGCGCTCCGCGAAGAGCGAGGGACTGGTCAGCTCGGCGAGGGTGCCGGGCTGCAGCTGATCGGGGGTGAGGTCGCGTACGTCGGTGTCCGCGTCGGCCGCCCGCGCGGCCGCCACCACCTGCTGTACCGCGCGGTCCAGCAGCAGGTCTTCCTGGCCCACCGCGATCGTGACGGGAGCGAGGGGGTCATCATGAGCTGTCTTCCTGGCCATCGCGGTCCAGCATCCCACGCCCCACTGACAACGCCGCCCGGGCGGCTGCCCGGCCCACCGCCGCCCCCGTCCGCCGGAGCCACCGGCCTCCTGCCGGACAATGGGCGGGTGAACGACAACGCCCGCCCCGCACGCCATGTCCTCGTCCTGCCCGACCGCGACGCCGCCGAGGAGGTGGCCGAGGCCCTGGCCGACCGCTTCGGCGTCACCGAGGAACCGCTGCTCGTACGGGACGCGCTGGCCGGTGAGGACGACGCCGAGGACGCCCAGTGGCTGGTGGTGGTCGAAGACCCGGACGCCACCCACGAACCGGCGCAGCTGGACGGGCTCGCGGCGGAGTACGAGGGCTGGCTGGAGACCGAGTAGCACCGGTCGGCGGGCACAGGGCCCACGCCCTCGATGGGGCACAGGCCCACGCCCATGCCCATGCCCATGCCCATGCCCATGCTTCCTACGGCTGGGAGCCCGCCCCGGGCACCCGCACCTTGGCCACCACGGGCTCCCGCTCCAGAACGATCCCGAAGTGCTCCCGATAGGCGGCGAGGATTTCGCCCGCCTCCACCTGGCGCTCCTCCCGCGCACCGTCCGCCCCGGTGATCACGAGCGTACGGCCGGAGAGCGTCACCCGACCGGTCTCGGTCAGCCGCGAGCACACCAGGGACTGCGTGAAGTGCGACTTCGGCGAGGTCTGATGCCACCAGCAGCCGACCTCGAACTCCGCGTACGCACGCGGACGCTGCTCAAGCCGGTACTGGGGCCTGCCGTCCCGCAGCACATCGAGGTCCCCCTCCGCCGTCTCCTCGATCCGGAACACCCCGGCGGGATCGCTCTGCTCGGCACGGCTGTCCCAGCGCAGCGGGAGGTGGCTGTTCCGGCCGAAGCCGACGTCCGCGAGCCAAGGCCCGCTGGGCGTCTGGACGCGCAGCGCGAGATGGTCGTACGGAATCCCCGGCCCGTCGGGACCGAACACCCGGGCCGCGAGCAGCTCGACCTCGTAGCCGAGGGCCCGCAGCAGCATCGCGAAGGCACCGTTGAGCTCGTAGCAGAAGCCGCCGCGCCGGGCACCGACGATCTTGTCCAGCAGCGGCTGCTCCGCGAGCACGATCTCCTCGCCGAGGTGGACGGAGAGGTTCTCGAAGGGGACGGTGCGCAGATGCCCGAGGTGCAGCGCGCGCAGCGCGTCGGCGTCGGGGGCCGCGGGCCGTACGACCCCGATGCGGTCCAGGTAGGCGTCGACGGCAGTGGTGTCCATCAGGTGTGCGTCCTCTCCGTAGCGAACCAGCGGCGGGTCTGCTCCACCGCGGAAGCGGGGGTCCCCGCAGCGATATCGGCGATGGTCTGCGCCGCCAGCTCACGCCGCCAGGCCAACTCGGCCTTGCGCATCGCCGTGGAGATTCCGCACGGCCGGCCGAACTCCCGGCCGGGGTGCTCGGCCCCGGCCCCCTGCCGGCGGATCTCCTGACAGCGGAAAGCGTCTTCGGTGCCCTCGATCGCCGCAACTACGTCCATCAGCGTGATCCGCTCCGGCGCCCGCGCCAACTGGAAGCCGCCCCGGGCCCCGGGCGTGGACGTCAGGATCCCGGCCCGCACCAGAGCCTGCAGCCGCTTGTTCAAGTAAGCCGCCGGCAACGCGAACGAGGCAGCCAACCGGGCCGTGGAGACCGGCCCTTCCCCCTCCAGCCAGACCAGCGTCACACAGCAGTGCAGGCCCCACTCGACGCCTTCACTCATCCTCATAACCTGGAGTCTACATATCCTGTTTCCGCCGAGCGCCCTGGCGTGTTCGGCACACGGGCCCTACGGAATCGCCTGGTAAGTCGGGACGACTAACAGGGTCCGGCCCGGGAGGGGGCTCCTGGTTGACGGCTGCCTCCGGGAGGGCGCGGAGCCGCGGCACGGGCGAAGGGAGCAGCCAGACAAAGCAGAGTGTGGCGCCTGCGGTGGCGACCCAGAGGCTGGGTCGCAGCCCCAGGGCCGTGCCCAGCACGCCTCCGGCCAGGGCGCCGAGAGGGCGGAAGCCGTAATTCACGGTGCGGGACGCGCCCGTGAGGCGGGAGCGCAAGGCATCGGGCGTCAACGCGGCGAGCAGCGACCCGGAGGATATGTCCAAGAGCATCAATCCGACGCTGGAGAGGAATTCGGCGAGGAAGAGCAGGGCGATGACCAAAGGGCCGGGCCCGCCGGCCAGCGGGACGAGGAGGAGGGGGACGGTGAATCCGGCGAATCCGAGGAGAATGGTCGGTCCGATGCCGATACCGCTGACGACACGGCCCGCGACCGCCGCGCCGATGAGGCCGCCGATCGCCCCGCTTCCGAGAATCACCCCCAATTGGCCTGCCCCTAAGCCGAGTTCGGTGGTGGCGTAGAGCACGAAGAGGGTGTGGAACATGAGATTGAAGAACTGCACCGTGCCGGAGGCGGCGAACATCGCACGCAGAGCGGGATGCCGCAGCGCCCAGCGCAGCCCCTCGGTGACATAGCCCTTTGCCGGTGGCGCGGGCGGCGGCTCAGCAGGCGCTATCCGAGCCAGCAGTGCGGCGGAGCACAGAAAGGTGAGCGCGTCGGCGAGCAGAGCCAGCGGCGCGGCGAGCAGCTGGACGAGCAGGCCGCCTACGCCGGGCCCGCCGACGAAGGCCATCGCGCGGCTGCCGTTGAGCAGGGAATTGCCTGCGACGAAGCGATCCTTGGGGACGAGTGAGACGAAGAGGGTCGCATTGCAGATGTCGAAGAGAACGGTGAACACGCCGACGGCGAAGGCGACAGCGTAGAGCTGAGTGAGCGTGAGCGCGTCCAGGGTGTAGGCGACAGGCAGCGAGAGCACCAGCACCGCACGCAGCAAATCGGCGGCGATCATGATTCGGCGGCGTTTTGAACGCCCGTCGATCCAGGCGCCCGCGGGCAGGCTCAGCAGCAGAGCCGGAAGCAGCTCGGCGGTCTTGAGCAGCCCCATCTCGGCAGCGTCGGCGTCCAGGACGAGGACAGCGACGAGCGGGATGGCGATCAGCGAGATCTGATCGCCGACGAGGGAGATGGACTGGGCCGTCCAGTAACGGCGGAACGCGCGCTTGCGTAAGAGATCGGGGACGCGTGCCGCCCATGCACTCATGCGGCCCCGTCTCTGGCCGGGGGCTCCTTGCGACAGGCGTCCCCGTCCACCTCGTCCGCGATCCGGGACGTGCCGCCACCGACCACCTCGGCATGACGTACGAAGGCGACCCGCAGGAAGCTCACCAGTCGCGCGTCGACCGGACGGGACTCCGGAACCTGCAGCCGTGCCGCATACGGTGCGAGCAACTCCGTTATCCGCTCGCCGATTTCGGTGAGCTCGCTCGCGGTGAGATAGAGCGAGACATCCCCGTACTGCTCGGCCTGCTGCCACACCTGGGGCAGGGTCGCACGCTGCTCCAACGCGCGCGTCATCTTGGCGAAGTAGTTCTCGGCAAGCACGACGTTCAGCGCCGCGGAGGCGTCGATGACGGCGGGATCCTCGGAGCACTCCGGCCAGTCGGTGAACTGTGTGGTCGCCCGCCACGGCTTCTCCCGCCCCCGCCCACCCTCGGCCTGCTCCACCAGGTCGTACTTGGCGAGCATCCGCAGGTGGTACGAGCAACTGGCGACGGACTCCCCCGTCAGTTCGGCTGCCCGGGTGGCGGTGAGCGGCCCCTCGCGCCGCAGCAACCCGACCAGCTCCATGCGGGTGGGGTGGGCATAGGCCCGCAAGGCGCGCGGGTCGGAGAGATGAGTGCGGTCGGCGAATGGGTCCGACCGGGGCTGCGACGCCACGGCATCCCCAGCGCGCGCCGACTCCGGGTCCGTGGTCCGCTTCGTTTCCTCCACCATGATCTAAAGATACCTTTAGAAAGGTTCCTTTACAAGGGTGAAAGGGCAGCCGATGAACCTCTGGTGACGGGCTACCGAAGAGGTCTCGGGGTGTGGTGGGGGTCCTTAAAGTTTTGACATCCCGTCGTCCGAGCATCTGTGCGAGGTTGCCGTGGCTCTGCCGGACACCGAGACGATCCTCACCGCGGCCGGACTCGTGGCGACGGCCGTGGTGTGGGCCGTGGAGCGGTCTCTGCCGGGCCGTAAGCGGATCGGCTATCGGGTCCAGATGGACACCGCGATCGGCATGAACCCCCAAGACGCGCACAGCCTCGTGCAGTTGCGGCTGCTGCGGCAGGAGATCAGCGACGCGACGCTGGCGCTGCTGCGGTTCGAGAACGACGGCGGCAAGGACATCGTCCGGCAGGACTATCAGGAGGCGCTGACCGTCGAGTTCGCCGGACGCACCGTCATCGGCGCCGAGGTGCCGGACGCCAATCCGACGGACCTGGTGCGCATACTGACCCGCAACGGCGGTGGGCTGCGGCACGAGGGCGGCCGGCTGTTCATCCCCAAGGTGCCTCTGAACAAGCGGAACCACTTCAAGCTGCTGGTGCTCCTCACGAGCTCCGATACGGACCAGGGCACCGAGGGCGGACGCGCCGGCGGCGCGGCCGGGACCGTGACCGTCGGCGGGTTCATCAGCGGCGGACGGATCCGGCGCAACGCCCAGCGCTGGGGGCCGCGCAAGCTCAGCCTCGCACTGGGTGGCACCTTCATCGTCCTGCTGGGGCTGCTCGGCGGGCTGCTGCTCAGCGGCGGGGTGACGCCGGTGCCCGGCGAATGCGCCGCCGGGCGGCTGACCAACGACGGATCCACCGCGTTCGCCCCGCCGATGCGGGAGGTCGCCCGGCAGTATCGGGCCCGGTGTGCGGACGCCGAGGTCACGGTCCTGGAGAGCGGCAGCCTGTCCGGCCTGGGCAACCTCAGCCGGGAGGCCGGGCCCGCGTCCATCGAGGGCCCCGGTTTTATCGCCGTGTCGGATGTGCCGGCGCCGTCCCTCTACCGACGGCTGGAGGGCGACCCGGTGGGCGTCATCGTGCTCAGCCTCGTGGCCGACGACAAGGCCGGCGTCGACGGCCTCACCTCCGCCCAGGTGCGGAAGATATACGACGGGACGTACACCAACTGGCAGCAGCTGAACGGGCACGACCTGCCGATCCGCCTCGTCAGCCGGGACGCCGGGTCGGGCACCCGCCGGGCCTTCGAGACATCCGTTCTGCACCGTTCGGAGCCGGGCGTGGTGTCGTCCTACGACTGCGGCGACAAGGACCGCGACGCACGAGCGCGCCTGACGCGCTGCGAGGTGAACAGCACCAAGAGCCTGCTGGAAGCGGTCGACCGGGTGCCGGGGGCGATCGGTTACGCGGAGGTCTACGCGGCGGCGCAGCGGCAGCACGTGGTCAGTGTGCGGCTGAACGGGAACGAACCGGACATCGAGTGGGGACGGCAACGCGACTACCCCTTCTGGACGGTGGAGTACCTCTACACCTACGGGCGGCCCGAGGACGACTCGCTGACCGCGAAGTTCCTGGCCTTCATGGACTCCGACACGGCGAAGAACATCATGCGGATGTACAAGCACGTGCCCTGCGCCGACCGGCAGAGCCTGCCGGTCGTCGTATGCCGGCCGTGAGGGGGCGGCCGGCGGGAGCCCCGCGTCCGGCGACCGTTGCCGCGAGCCCGGCCGGACCGCCCAGCACCGCGATCGCACCGTCGGTGTCCGTGCGCAGCACCCGGGCGCCCTGGGCACGCAGCGCCGCGATGGTCCGGTACGCCGGATGCCCGTACGGATTGCCGGCCCCGCACGAGATCAGCGCCAGGCGCGGCGCCAGCCGGCGTATCAGCGGCGGGTCCTGATAGGCGGAGCCGTGGTGCGCCACCTTCAGGACGTCGACGGCCCCCAGCTCGGGGTGGGCCGCCAGCAACGCCTGCTGAGCGGGTGGTTCGAGATCGCCGAGCAGCAGCAGGGTCATTCCTGCCGTGCGGACGAGGAGGGTGACGCTGGAGTCGTTGGGGCTGTCGGCGCTGTCGCGGCTGCCGGTGGCGACGGGGCCGCCGGGCCCCGGTGCGGCGGGCGGAGCGGGAGGCCAGAGGACTTCCCAGGTGAGGGGGCCCAGGCGACGCCGCTCCCCCGGTGCGGCGGGAATGACCGGGATGCCGGCGGCCGCAGCCGTACCGCGTACGAACCGGGCCTGCCCTGGCGGCTGTTGAAGCGTCGTGGTCTCGATGGCGCCGACCGAACGGCCGCGGAGCGCGCCGGGCAGCCCGTCCACATGATCGGCGTGGAAGTGGGTGAGGACGAGGAGCGGGATGCGGCGGATGCCCAGGTCGGTGAGGCAGCGGTCGATGGCGCGCGGCTCGGGACCGGTGTCCACCACCAGCGCCGTGCCCTCCCCCGCTGCCAGCACCAGCCCGTCGCCCTGCCCAACATCGCAGACCACGGCACGCCACCCGGGCGGCGGCCAGCCCGTGATGACACGGGTCAGCGGGGCGGGCCGGCAGACCGCAAGGATCACGGCCAGCGCGCACAGCACGCACACCCAGGGGCGGCGCAGCGACCGGCGGCCGACCGCCACCAGAACCGCGATGACGACCGCGAGCACCAGCCCGCCCACCCAGCCACCGGGCCAGCCGAACTCGGCTCCCGGCAGCGCCGCCCCCGTGCGGGCCACACCGGCGATCCACTCGGCCGGCCAGCCCGCGCACCACGCCAGCGCCTGGGCGACCGGCGGCGCAACCGGGGCGGCGGCGAGGGCGGCGAAGCCGAGGACCGTGGCAGGGGCCACGGCCAGCTCGGCCAGCAGATTGCAGGGCACCGCGACCAGGCCCACACGGGCCGCGAGCACGGCGACGACGGGGGCGCAGACGGCTTGGGCGGCGGCCGCGGCGGCGATCACCTCGGCCAGCCGGGGCGGTACCCTGCGCCGCTGCAGAGCCGCGCTCCAGCGTGGTGCGAGCAGCAACAGCGCGCCCGTGGCCAGGACGGAGAGCAGAAAGCCGTAACTTCGGGCGAGCCAGGGGTCGTAGAGGACCAGCAGCAGCACCGCGGCGGCGAGTGCGGGCAGCAGCGAGCGGCGGCGGCCGGTGCCGATCGCCAGCAGCGTGACCAGGCCGCAGGCGGCGGCCCGCAGCACGCTCGGGTCCGGGCGGCACACGACGACGAAGCCGAGCGCGAGGGCCCCGCCGATGACGGCCGTCCCGCGGAGCGACAGGCCAAGGAGCGGCGCCAGCCCACGCCGCTCGGCACGCGTGGCCAGATGCGGCGGGCCGATCAGCAGGGCGAGCACGATCGTCAGATTGCTGCCGGAGACGGCCAGCAGATGCGTCAGGTCGGTCGCGCGGAAGGCGTCGTCCAGGTCCGGCGGCACGCGCGAGGTGTCGCCCACGACAAGACCCGGCAACAGCGCGCGGGCATCAGGCCGCAGACCGTTGGTGGCGTCCCGGAGCCCCGCGCGCAGGCTCCCCGCCAGCCGCTGAAGGCTACTGGGAGCGCGGACTTCGGCCGGCGGCGCGTCCGCGGCGACCCGCAGCACGGCGGCCAGGCGGTCGTTCGACGACAGCGGCGGTACGGCGCGGGCCACGACCCGGATACGGGTCGACGGCAGCAACCCGCGCCATGCCGAGGTCAGCCCATGGCGTCCCTGGGCGCGCTGAACCGTCCCCGGCGCGCCCGCGGCGTCGGAAGCCGGCGGGCGGGCGTCGGCGGAATTCCGCACGGCGGCGCCACTCGGGTGCTCCGCCCCGTCGCCTCGGCCGCCCTCGTTGTCGCCGTCGCGGGGCTGCACGACCACCAGGGTCGGCGTGCGGACGGCCGTGACCTCACCGCTCGGCGCGGTGACGCGGACGGCGTCGGCCGTGAACACCACTGCCGGGGGCGTCCGTTGGGATCCGCGTACCCGGGGCCTGGTCAGCCGGGGGTCGCCGGTCACCTCCAGCTCCGCGGTGACCCGCGCGTACCGCCCCGCCAGGGCCGGCAGCGGTCCACGCCGGACATCCGCCGCATGCAGCGCCGCGGACGCCGCACCTGCGGCGGCACACAGCAGCGCCGCGGCCAGCGCCACGAAGGCACCCGCGGACCACATGCGGGGAGGACGGGGGCGGGACGGCTGCGTTTCGCTCGGGCCGGTGCCGGCCCGTGGCCGTGGCCGTGACCCGTCGCGCGGCGGTGCGTCGCGTCCCGGTCCGTCCCTCCGCGCTGCAGAAGCTGACGCATCAGGGGCTGATGCTTCGGGGGCCGGCGCTTCGGGGGCTGACGGCTCAAGGGCTGGCGCCTCAGAGTCTGGTGGCTCAGGTCCTGACGCCCCAGGATCTGGCGCCTCGGGATCTGGCGTCCCAAGTTCCGGAGTCGCGGCCTCCGGCAGGCCACCGGCCCCGGACTCACGCTCCGTCCGGCGCCGGACCACGGCCACCCGTAACGCGACCGCTGCGAGAAGCACGGCCGCACCGCAGGCCACGGCCACCGAAGCACCGGGCACACCCAGGGCGATCGCCGCGGCCGCCCAGGCCGCCAGTGCGGGCGCGACCAGGCGCAGATCGGCCGGGCCGTCCTGATGCGGGTCCGAGGCGCCGCGCACGGAGGCCGCCATGGCGTGCACCGGGGGCCGCGGGCTGGTCACGGCTCCACCAGCGGGCGGAGGTCGGCGAAGCGGCGCTCTCCGATACCGGTCACCTGGCGGAGCTGGTTCACCGAGGTGAACCCGCCGTGCTGGGTGCGGAACTCGACGATGTGGCGGGCCAGGACGGGCCCCACCCCTGGCAGTGCGTCGAGCTGCTGCTCGGTCGCCGTACTGAGGCTCACCGGCCCGCTCGGCGCGCTGGGCCCGGCTCCGGCCTCCGCCGCCCCACCAGGCCCCGCGGCTCCGGTGCCGCCAGCGTCGGCCCCGGCACCGGTCATGCCGACGACGATCTGTTCGCCGTCGGTCAGCAGCCGCGCCCGGTTCAGGCCACGGGTGCTCGCCCCGTGCAGCACACCGCCCGCCGCCGCCAACGCGTCGATCACCCGGGACCCCAGCGGCATCCGATGGATTCCGGGGTGCCGGACCTTGCCGGTGACGTCGACGACCAGCTGCCGTCCCCCACCGCTCGGCGGGCCACTCGCCATCGCGGCGGAGGACGATGAGGCGGGCGGTGGCGGCGGGGAGGACGGTCGCGTGCCGGTCCCCGGGCCGGGCACGCCGGGCGCCCCCTCGACCACCGGGGCGCGTACCGGCTCGGGGCGCCCGGCCCAGAAATGCTGGACGGCGAAGCCCACCGCGACGACGAGCACCAGGGCCAGCGCGGCGAGCGCCCTGGGGTCGGTGCCGCACCGTAACTGCACCCAGAGGGGCAGTCGTTCACGCACCGCGAGCCAGGCCCGCTCCCGACGGCGTCGGCCGGGTGGATCGTGCCCGGGAGGGGTGGGTCCCGCCGGCACGGCCGCCCCCGCGTCGCCGAAGACCGCCGCGACACGGGCCCGTACGCGCTCCCGCTCCCACTCCCGCGGCCCCGTCGCAACGGATGGGCCCGGCGGGCCGTCCGACACTGCGTGCGCCGGTGAGGCCGTCGGGGAGGGGGAAGAGCCTGACGAGGAGAAGGGAGGGGCCGAGGAGGCGGACCAGGCCGAGGAAGCCGACTGGGCGGATCGGAACGAGTTCATACCGACCGACGCTAAGCACCTCGCGCAGATCTCGCCGAGGCACCTCAGATTCGGTGGACAGCACCCGAGTTGTGGATAACCGTGTCACCCACAAGGCACCCTGGAGTCTCTTCTCAGCGCGGCGAGACCACGGCCCCCAGCAGCCCCGGCCCCGTGTGCGCGCCGATCACCGCACCGACCTCGCTCACATGCAGCTCGTTCAGGCCCGGCACCCGCTCCCGGAGTCGCTGGGCCAGGGCGTCCGCGCGCTCCGCCGCGGCGAGATGGTGGACCGCGATGTCGACCTGCCCCTCGCCCGCGCGCTCCGCCGCGATCTCCTCCAGCCGTGCGATGGCCTTGGAGGCCGTACGGACCTTCTCCAGCAGCTCGATCCGCCCGTCGGCCAGTTGAAGCAGCGGTTTGACGGCGAGTGCGGAGCCGAGCAGGGCCTGGGCCGCACCGATGCGGCCGCCGCGCCGCAGGTAGTCCAGGGTGTCGACGTAGAAGTAGGCGGAGGTGCCCGCCGCGCGCTTCTGCGCGGCGGCGACGGCTTCGTCCATGTCCCCGCCGGCCTCCGCGCTCTCCGCGGCGGCGAGGGCACAGAACCCGAGAGCCATCGCGACCATTCCGGTGTCCACGACGTGTACCGGTACCGGTGCGTCCTGGGCCGCCATCACCGCCGCGTCGTAGGTGCCGGAGAACTCCGAGGACAGGTGCAGCGAGACGATGGCGCCGGCGCCGTCCGCCGCCACCTTCCGGTAGGTCTCCGCGAACACGGCGGGGCTGGGGCGGGAGGTCGTCACGGGGCGGCGCTTCTGCAGCGCCTGGGCGACGGATCTCGCGGAGATCTCGGTGCCCTCTTCCAAGGCCCGGTCCCCCAGGACAACGGTCAGCGGCACGGCCGTGATGCGGTGGCGCTCGACAGCCGCCCGCGGCAAGTAGGCCGTGGAGTCGGTGACGATCGCGACATGGCGGGACATGACTGGGAGATTATCCGGGGATGCGGACGCCGCACAGTGCGGGCCCCTCCCCAAGATCTTCCCGGTTTCACCAAGGCTCTGCCAAGTGCCCACCGGGCGACCTTGTCATCAGCCTCGGCGTTTGTCATCGCCTTCCCGGGGCCCCCGCCCCGCCCCCACCCACCCCCCACCGCTCCTCCTACGCGTTCACGTCGGTGTGCCCTCCGTTCGCGGGGCCTTCTGCCAGGGGTAGGTCTGCTGGGTGCGGGGGTCGCGGGCGGTGATCGCCTGCGGGGTCTCGGGGGACGGGCCCCAGGAGTACCCGGCGTCGGTGGTGTCCGAGGCCGGGCCCGGCCGGGCGTCCGCGTCCGACGGGCCGCCTGTGGTGTGCGCCGCCGGCCGCGCAGGGCCGCCCGCCCCCGGCTGGCTCGCGGCGCCGGGACCGCGCTGCTGTCCTCGCCGCTCCTGCACCGGCTCCCGCAGCGGATCCGTGGCCGGCTCGTCCCGGGTCCAGTGCCGCAGCGCGCCCGACTCCACGTCGATCTGGTCGCTCAGCGCGGCGAGGTCGTCGTCGGCGAACTTGCGGGCGCGGTCACGGGCCGCCCAGCGCAGCGACTCCGCGGAGTGCGTGATCCGCTCCATGCGCTCCCGCAGCTCCGGGAGGCGGGCGGCGATGGTGGCCCGGTCGGGCTCCCGCTCCAGGCGCTTGAGGTCGGCGTCCAGCTCATGGCCATGGGCGCTCAGCCGCTCGAAGAGGCCGATCGCCTCGCTGAGGGAGGCGTCTTCCGGGGCGCCGCCGTACAGCACGTCCTGGGTGGCGCGCATGGACGTGCGCAGGGAGATCCGCAGCTGCGCCAGTTCGCCGACGACGCCGGGCTGGGCGAGCTGCCGAGCCCGGAGGGCGGTGTCCTCGACGCTCCTGCGGGCCTGGGCGACCGTGCGGTCCACGCCGCGCTTGGCCGCCTTCACCGCCTTGACGGTCACCCACACGCCGGCCAGCACGAACAGCACGAAGAGCAGTCCGAGGATGGCGACAACGGCTTCCATGGGCTCTCCCCAGACATGGTCGGCGGCGCCGGTCCTCGCCTGCGCCCTGTATCTCCACCGTAAACGGCTCGGGCAGGCTGCGGGTTCCTGACGAACCCCCAACCTGCCCGTAGGGGAAACCACCTATGTCCTGCCCGGAGCCCGCGCCGGTCCCCGGCGCTGCCGCCCGGGGCGCCCGCCGAAGTCCGAGCTCAGGCCGCCCGGCTCGCTCCGGCCCGGCGCTCGGCGCTGCCGCCCCAGGTGCCCGGAACGGATCCGTCCGGGCACCCGCGGCGACCGGCGACTACGCCGGGACGATGTTCACCAGCTTGGGCGCCCGGACGATCACCTTCCGGATACCCGCGCCGTTCAGCGCCGCGACCACCGCCGGCTCGGCCAGCGCCGTCGCCTCCAGGTCCGCCTCGGAGATCGAGGGAGCGACCTCCAGACGGGCCTTGACCTTGCCCTTGATCTGGACGACGCAGGTCACGGTCTCGTCCACGACGTACGCCGGGTCGGCGACCGGGAAGTCCGCGTGCACGACGGTGGTGGTGTGGCCCAGCTTGCGCCACAGCTCCTCGGCGATGTGCGGGGCCAGCGGGGCGACCAGCAGGACCAGCTGCTCCGCGACCGTGCGGGGGATCGGGCCGCCCGTCTTGGTCAGGTGGTTGTTCAGCTCGGTCACCTTGGCGATGGCGGTGTTGAAGCGCAGGTTCGCCATGTCCTGGGTCACGCCGTCGATGGCCTTGTGCAGGGCACGCAGGGTGGCCTCGTCGGGCTCGGTGTCGACGACGGTCACCTCGCCGCTGGCCTCGTCCACGACGTTGCGCCACAGGCGCTGCAGCAGGCGGTACTGGCCGACGACGGCGCGGGTGTCCCACGGGCGCGAGACGTCCAGCGGGCCCATCGCCATCTCGTACAGGCGCAGGGTGTCCGCGCCGTACTCGGCGCAGATCTCGTCCGGGGTGACGGCGTTCTTCAGGGACTTGCCCATCTTGCCCAGCAGCCGGGAGACCTTGCCGCCCTCGTAGTAGAAGACGCCGCCCTCGTGCTCCTCGACCTCCGCCGCGGGGACGGCGATTCCACGGGCGTCCCGGTAGACGTAGGCCTGGATCATGCCCTGGTTGTACAGCTTGTGGAACGGCTCGGCGGACGAGACGTGCCCCAGGTCGTACAGGACCTTGGACCAGAAGCGGGCGTACAGCAGGTGCAGTACGGCGTGCTCGGCGCCGCCCACGTACAGGTCGACGCCGCCGTGCGGCTGGCCCTCGCGCGGTCCCATCCAGTACTGCTCGACGTCCGGGTCGACCAGCTTGTCGGGGTTGCTCGGGTCCAGGTAGCGCAGCTCGTACCAGCACGAACCCGCCCAGTTGGGCATGGTGTTGGTCTCACGGCGGTAGCGCTTGACCCCGTCGCCCAGGTCCAGCTCGACGTTGACCCAGTCCTCGTTGCGGGACAGCGGGGTCTCCGGCTGGGTGTCGGCGTCGTCGGCGTCGAAGGTGCGGGGCGAGTAGTCCTCGACCTCGGGCAGCTCCAGCGGCAGCATCGACTCGGGCAGCGCGTGCGCCACGCCGTCCTCGTCGTAGACGATCGGGAACGGCTCGCCCCAGTAGCGCTGCCGGCTGAACAGCCAGTCGCGCAGCCGGAAGTTGACGGTGCCCTCGCCGATGCCCTGGGCGGCCAGCCACTCGGTGATCTTCGCCTTGGCCTCGGTGACGCCCAGGCCGTCCAGCGAGATCGTGCCACCGGACGAGTTGATGATCTTCGCTTCGTACGAGGCGAAGGCGTCGTCCCAGGTGGACGGGTCGGTGCCGCGGCCGTCCGACGGCTCGACGACACAGCGCATCGGCAGCTCGAAGGCACGGGCGAAGGCGAAGTCGCGGGTGTCGTGCGCGGGGACGGCCATGATCGCGCCGGTGCCGTAGCCCATCAGGACGTAGTCGGCGATGAAGACCGGGACCTGCTCGCCGCTGACCGGGTTGGTGGCGTAGACGCCGGTGAAGACGCCGGTCTTGTCCTTGGCCTCGGCCTGCCGCTCGACGTCCGACTTGGACGCGGCCTGCTTGCGGTACGCGGCCACGGCCTCGGCCGGGGTCGCGTGGCCGCCGGTCCACACGTCGTGGGTGCCCTCGGGCCAGGCGTCCGGAACGATCGAGCCGGCGCCGTCGTCGGCGCCCGCGATCAGCGGGTGCTCGGGGGCCAGCACCATGTACGTCGCGCCGAACAGGGTGTCCTGACGGGTGGTGAAGACGGTGATCTTCTCGTCGCCCACCGGGAAGTCGACCCGGGCGCCCTCGGAGCGCCCGATCCAGTTGCGCTGCTGCAGCTTGATGGCCTCCGGCCAGTCCAGCTGGTCCAGGTCCCTCAGCAGCCGGTCGGCGTAGGCGGTGATGCGCATGTTCCACTGGCGCAGCTTGGCCTTGAAGACGGGGTAGTTGCCGCGCTCGGAGCGCCCCTCGGCGGTGACCTCCTCGTTGGCCAGCACCGTGCCCAGACCGGGGCACCAGTTGACCGGCGCGTCCGAGGCGTACGCCAGGCGGTACTCACCCAGGATGTTCGCGCGCTCGATGGGGCTCAGACCGGCCCAGGGGCGGCCGTCGGGGGTCCGGCGGGTGCCGGCCTCGAACTGGGCGACCAGGGTGTCGATCGGGCGGGCCGCGTCCGCCTCCGGGTCGTACCAGGAGTTGAAGATCTGCAGGAAGATCCACTGGGTCCACTTGTAGTACGCCGGGTCGATCGTCTCGATCGAACGGCGCTGGTCGTGGCCCAGGCCCAGCCGGCGCAGCTGGCGCCGCATGTTCACGATGTTGGCCTCGGTGGAGACCCGCGGGTGCGTGCCGGTCTGGACGGCGTACTGCTCGGCGGGCAGGCCGAAGGCGTCGAAGCCCAGGGTGTGCAGGACGTTGTGGCCCGTCATCCGCTGGTAGCGGGCGTACACGTCGGTGGCGATGAAGCCCAGCGGGTGGCCCACGTGCAGGCCGGCGCCCGACGGGTAGGGAAACATGTCCATGATGAACTTCTTGGGGCGGGCCACCACGGTGGGATCGCCGGCCAGGTCGCCCGTCGGGTTGGGGGCCGCGTAGGTCCCCTCCGCCTCCCAGAAGTCCTGCCAGTGTGCCTCGATGTCGGCGGCCAGCGCGGCCGTATAGCGGTGCGGCGCTGCCACCTCGGCAGCGGTGGTCGTCTCGCTCATCGTCCTCAAAGCTCCATCGATCGTCTCTGCCTGCGGAAACGCGCCTCGTCCCCGGCACCCGCCGGAAACAAAAAGACCCCTCGCACAGGAGGGGAAGCCGCGCCGATTCCGACGGGGTCTGTCATCCGTCGGTACTGATCAGCGCGGCCCGCTAAGCAGAAGGCGTACGGCACGCATGGCGTCAGGGTACCGCAGGGCGTACGGGGCCCGCGCTGAGGATTACCCCCACACGGGCCCCGTCCCCCGTTACCCCGCGCTCCTGCCGCCGCTCCACCGGGGCACGGGCGGTGCGGGGAGGCGGTGCCGTGCCCCGGTGGCCATCAGGGGCGGTAGGAGGTCACATAGCCGGCGCCCGGAGTGCCCACGCCGGTGACGTCGTCGTAGCCGACGCCCGCGTGCAGGGAGCTGTCCTTGCCCAGGCTGCGCAGCGAGGTCGTGGTGCCCTTGGTGTCGTCGGTGCCGTTGACGTAGTCCACCCGGACCACGGCCAGGTCCCGGCCGGCGCCCAGCGGGTGGTCGGTGACGTCGTGGTAGGCGGCGGTGCCGTAGCGCTGGTAGATGGCGGGGTTGGCGAAGCCGATGGCGACGCCGTGCCGGGCCTGCTGCGCCAGCGCCTGGACGCCCGCGATCACCGGCGCGGCCAGAGAGGTGCCGCCGATGCGGTACTCGTCGTAGCCGAGCGAGCCGTCCGGCAGGGTCTGGGTCTGGCCGACCAGGAACCCGGTGTTGGGGTCGGCGACCGCCGCGATGTCCGGGACGGTGCGCATGGCGCCCTTGAGGGCCACGTTCGAGAGCGCGTCCGGGACGACTCCGCGCTGGTAGAAGGGCTGCGGGACGGTCTTGCTGGTGCCGCCGCCGGCGCCTCCGTTGAAGGTGCCGGGGAAGCCGGCCCAACTACTGCCGTCCTTGGACAGGACCGTCTTCAGGGTGCCCCAGCCGGTCTCCCACTGGTAGGCGTCGTGCTTGCCGACGGCCAGGGAGGTGCCGCCGACCGCGGTCACCCATGCCGAGTTCGCGGGCGTGTCGACCTGTTTGGTGCCGGTGTTGGCGACCTCGTCACCGTTGTCACCGGAAGAGAAGTAGAAGCCGATGCCCTGTACGGCGCCCTGCTGGAAGATCTGGCCGTAGGCGGCGGCCACGTCCGGGGTCTCGTTCGCCTCGATGTCGCCCCAGGAGTTGGAGACGATGTCCGCGAGGTGCCCGTCGACGATCTTGCCGAGCGAGTCGAGCAGATCGTCGTCCATGCAGGAGGCGCCGCCGACGTAGACGATGTCGGAGTCGGGGGCGACGGCGTGCACGGCCTCGACGTCGAGGGTCTCCTCGCCGTACCAGCCGGCCGCGCCGCACTCCTCGATGTGCGTGTAGTCCTTGGGCAGCACCTGGGAGAGCTGGCCGCTGCGGTAACGGGGGTCGCCGTTGCGGGCGGCGTACCGGGCCGCGTCCTGGGCGATGGTCGGCGAGGCGTATGCGTCGGTGATCGCGACGGTGACGCCCTTGCCGGTCCACTTCTTCGCCCCGTAGGCGGCGCGCAGCTGCTTGCCGGTGTAGCCCTTGATCGCGTACGGCGCCCTGCTCCCGTAGGCGGGCGGCAGCTTCTTGGCGGTCCTGGAGCCGTAGTACGAGGAGAACGGCCCGGAGTTGCGGAAGACGCCCTCCGGCGGAGGCAGTTCGCCGGAGTGGTGCTTGGCGAGCTTGGGCGCGTTGTCCAGGCCGGTGACGGTCAGCACCGCGTCGGCCAGCGAGGCGGGCGCGGAGGCCGTGGTGGACGGCGCGTGGTAAGTGTGCCCGGCCTTGCGGTAGTTGTGCAGGTCGGTGGCGAAGGCGCGCTCGGCGGCGGCCGCGTCGCCCTTGACCGCCAGGTAGCGGTTGGTGGTGCCGGTGACCTTCAGGCCGGACTTTTCCAGCCAGTCGGTCACCTTGGCTATCTGGTCGTGCGTCGCGCCGTAGCGGGCGCGCACCTGGGCGGGGCTCAGATACTTCCCGTACGCGGCGGAGTGCGGGTCGGACACGGCCCTGGCGTAGTCGGCGAGGCCCTTGGCGTCGCGGCCGGCCAGGTAGACGCGGGCGCTGACGGCCGTGGCGGCGGCGGTGGCGCCCTGGTCGGCCTGCCGGGTGGCCCACAGGGGCTTGGTGCCCTGCAGCGCGTGCCGGCCGCCGTCGTGGCCCGCGGCGTCGGCGGCGGGCGCGCCGAGCGCGAGCGCGCCGGCGACCAGCGGCAGCGTCGCCGCCCAGGCCAGACGGGCGCGGGCGCGCGGTGATCTGGTGCGGGTCGATCTCATGTAACCCCCTGTGTGGCGATGCGGTGCGCCGTGGGGTGACTGCGCCGGTGCGGCGGTGTGGGCACCTCACGAGCGGTGAATGCGCGGGATGTGACGCTCACGCGGTTCGCCACTCTTTCGGTGAACCGTTCATGTCAGGGGCATGCGATCACCAAGAAGCGCCCAAGGAACGGCAAGGACCGGTCAGGAGGGGGTACAAAAAACCGTGCCCAACTCACCGCGGAGGGCGGGGCGGTGACCGGATATCAGCGTCACCCCCAGGGACTCCACCGATGCGGGCCCCGGAATCCGGCCACCCGGCAGGACGGCACCGTCGCCCGATACGCACAACAGAGCAGGCCGTCCGCAATGGACGGCCTGCTCTGTATTTGTGGAGCTAAGGAGAATTGAACTCCTGACCTCCTGCATGCCATGCAGGCGCTCTACCAACTGAGCTATAGCCCCAGGTCTTGTCTCCGCCCGGTTCCCCGCTGCGGCATCGCCTACATTACACGGACCTCCCCGCCTTCTGCCAAATCGTTCTCCCGCCACCCGGCCACCACCCCGGACGAGGCCCTTCGGGCCGCGGCAACCTCGCGGGCCGTTCGGCGGGACGCGCGGTACTGTCGGCACTACGTGCCCGATTCGTCCTGGGGGAGCCGTACGCCGTGACCGCGCTGGAGCTGGAACAGCCCACCGACCCCGGCGGCCCGGCCACCGACAGGGGCGCCATACGCCGGCACCCGACCCTCGCGGCGGCCCTCGCCTGCCTGGTCTCGTTCACCGCCTTCTGGATCGCGCAGCGCCTCGCGCACGTGACGATGATCGACCTGATGGTCTACCGCGCCGAGGGGGAAACCGTCCGCGCCGGCGGGTCCCTCTACGACATGGTGGCGACCTCGGCGCGGCTGCCCAACACCTACCCGCCCTTCGCGGCGCTGCTGTTCACCCCGCTCACGCTCCTCGGCGTCCCGGAGATGCGCACCCTCGCCACCGCCGGCAACCTCCTGCTGCTCGTCGCCGTCGTCCACCTCTCGCTGCGCCTGGCCGGCCGGCCCCGGCGCCTCCCCGGGCCCGCCGCGACCCTGGCGGTCTCCGCGCTGCTGGTGTGGTGCGAGCCGGTGTGGACGACGCTGCGCTACGGGCAGATCAACCTGCTGCTCGCCGCGCTGGTCCTGTGGGACCTGACCCGTAAGGACACCAACCGGCTCGCGGGCGTCGGCATCGGCATCGCGGCCGGCATCAAGCTGACGCCGGCGCTGTTCGCGGTGTCCCTCGCGCTGGCCGGCGCCCTGCGGGCCGCCCAGCTGGTCCGCTCCGGCGCGGGGGTCCGCGCCGCCTGGAACCCCTGGCTGCGGCAGGCCGCCGTGGCCACCGCCACCTTCCTGGCCACCGCCGTCCTGTCGGCCCTGGCCCTGCCGCGCGACGCGCACCGCTTCTGGACCGAGATCGTCTTCGCCGCCGACCGGGTCGGCGAGGTGGAGATCACCGCGAACCAGTCGCTGCGCGGCGCCCTCGCCCGGCTGCTGCACACCCACGACCCCGGCGCCGCCTGGATCGTTCTCGCGGGCCTGACCGCGGTCCTGGGCCTGGCGCTGGCGGCCGGGTCACTGCTGCGCGGGGAGCGCGCCTGGGCGGCCGTGGCCTGCGCGGCGACCGCCCTGCTGGTCAGTCCGATCTCCTGGTCCCACCACTGGGTGTGGTGCGTACCGATGCTGACCCTGTGCGGCTCCGAGGCGCTGCGCCGTACGGGCACCGCCGCCCGCCGCTGGTGGACGGCGGCGATCGCGCTGGGCCTGCTGTTCGGCTCGTTCGCCCTGTGGTGGGTGCCACACCGCTGGAACCACCACCAGGAACTGCACCAAAACGGCGTCCAGATGCTGCTCTCCGGTGTCTATCCGATCGCCGGGCTGGCCGTACTGGCGCTCACCGGGGCGCGGCTGTGGCGGCGGCCCGGCGGGCGGACACACCGCGGCGGGGCCGGACCGGCCGAGACCCCCGACGGCATCCGAACCGCTCGTCCCCGGTGAACCGCCCCGCGATGCCGGGGAATTGAGCCGAGGCCGGTCGCGATCGGCGGGCGCGGCCGCGCTCAGGCCGTCGCGAACGAATAGAACCGCTTCAGCGTGCAGTGCTCGTCCAGCAGCCGCCCGTAGATCGGCTCCCCGTCGAGCTCTCGGTACGTCTCGATCGGATCGCCCTTTATGACCAGGGCACGGGCGCATTCCTCGCACCAGTACTGGTAGTCGGTGTTGACGGGTTCCATGTCGCGGACGATCGGCGTACCGCTGCCGCACCAGTCACATTTCCTGCTGTGGGCGCCCATCCATCAGCTCCAACTGTGGCCGCAGGCCGTACAGACGAAGGAAATGCCTCCGTTGTCACCCAGCACCTGCGCCACATGGGACGAGCCGCACGAAGGGCACTGCAGGGCGGAACCGGCTCTCGCGCCGCACACGGACGCCGGGCCGTCAACGGGGCAGGTGAAGCGGAGCGCGTATTCCGGCAGCCAGTCATAGCCCTGCGCCTCGGCCACTTCGAGCAGGTCGTTGACCTCCTCGAGGATGCTCGTGGGCATCGCGATCTCTCCTCCCCTGCCGGCGCCGTCCGATTCTGCCACGGACCGCCGACCGGGTCAGGCCCGACTTCACGTCACGCCCGCGCCGGCGGCCGCGCGTAGAACGCGAAGATCCCGCCTCCTGAAGGAGACGGGATCATCCGGGCTGTGGAGCTAAGGAGAATTGAACTCCTGACCTCCTGCATGCCATGCAGGCGCTCTACCAACTGAGCTATAGCCCCGGGTCTTGTTCCGCTCCTCCGGGTTTCCCCCGGCGGCGCCGCGAACAAGAAGAACTTTAGCCTGCGACCTGCCCAGATGTGAAATCCGGTCGGCCGGGGCCGCTCCGCGGGCTCAGTCGTCGTCGCCGAGCACCGGTTCCGGCAGGGTGCCGGCGTTGTGCTCCAACAGGCGCCAGCCGCGCGCGCCCTCGCCCAGCACGGACCAGCAGCAGTTCGACAGGCCGCCCAGACCCTCCCAGTGGTGGGCGTCCAGGCCGAGCAGGCGCCCGATGGTGGTGCGGATCGTGCCGCCGTGGCTGACGACGACCAGGGTGCCGTTCTCGGGCAGCTTCCCGGCGTGGTTGAGCACGACGGGGGCGGCCCGGTCGGCGACCTCGGTCTCCAGTTCGCCGCCGCCGCGCCGCACCGGCTCACCGCGCTTCCAGGCGGTGTACTGCTCGCCGTACTGCGCGAGGATCTCGTCGTGCGTCAGACCCTGCCAGTCGCCCGCGTAGGTCTCCCGCAGGGCGGCGTCGTGCGTCACCTCAAGGCGGGTCAGGGCGGCCAGCTCGTTCGCCGTGGCCGCCGCCCGCTGGAGGTCGGAGGCGACGATGGCGTCCGGCCTGAGCGCCGCGAGCAGCCGGGCCGCGCGCCGCGCCTGGGCACGGCCCGCCTCGGTCAGCTCGATGTCCGTCGAGCCCTGGAAGCGGCGCTCCAGATTCCAGGCCGTCTGGCCGTGGCGCCACAGGACGATGCGGCGGCCCGGCGGCCTCTTCGTGCCGTTCAGAGCAGCTCTCCGTCCTGCTGACTGGCCGTGGCCTCGGCGTGCGCCGCGGCCTTGCCCCGGGTGGCCTTGGCCTCCTCGGGGAGGTCGATCTCGGGGCAGTCCTTCCACAGCCGCTCGAGCGCGTAGAACACCCGCTCCTCGCTGTGCTGGACGTGCACGACGATGTCGACGTAGTCGAGCAGCACCCAGCGGGCCTCGCGGTCGCCCTCGCGGCGAACCGGCTTGGCGCCGAGCTCCTTGCTCAGGCGCTCCTCGATCTCGTCGACGATCGACTTGACCTGGCGGTCGCTGGGCGCCGAGGCCAGCAGGAAGGCGTCGGTGATCGAGAGGACGTCACTGACGTCGTAGGCGATGATGTCGTGCGCGAGCTTGTCGGCTGCGGCCTGAGCGGCGGCGTTGATGAGCTCGATGGAACGGTCCGTGGCGGTCACAAGCGGCTTTCCGGGTCGAGGGCGGCGTCTCCGGCCGGGCAGGGAAGCGGGGCGCTCGGCTGAGCCACGGCGCGGGCCGCAGTCCCCATGGCAACCGGATCAGCGGTCAGGTACCCCTCAAGGGTCTCACGGACCGCCGACACCCCCGCCAGAGTTTTCGATCCCGTCGACCGGATTCGCTGTTCTGGCTGGTCAGGGACGTGGCAGGGGGTGCCCGGCCCCGCTGTGGGGGCCGGGTGTCCCGCTCGTCAGCCCTTGTAGTCCCGCCCCAGCACCACGGCGATGTCGACGTTCGAGGCGACCTTGCCCTGCTTGACCGCGCTCGCCGGGAGCCCCAGCGTCTTGGCGACCTCCGTGGCCTTCGCCTTCTGGGCGGCGTCCGCGTAGGCGACCTGGGAGGTGGCCCGGGCCACACCGTCGGTGCCCTCGTCGACGAAGCCGTAGCCGCCGTTGAGCAGGGCGACCTGCGCCTTGCCGGTGGCGACCTTGGCGCCGGTGGCGTTGCGGACCCCTACCCGGGCGGTCGCGTCGGGGGCGGTCTTCTTGACCGTGCCGCCGAGCACGTCCTTGACCACGCTCGCCGCGGTGGCCGGGCTGAGCGTGCCGTTCGCCTGTACGGGCAGCAGGGTCGTGCGGTACGCGCCGGTCTTCGCCAGCTCCGCCCGCTGCGCCAGCGAACTGCCCAGCTGGGCCTCGGTGAGCGGCGGGTCGAGCACCTGCAGCAGCGCCTTGACGGTGGCGGTGGCCCCGTCGGCGTCGCTGGAGACCTTCTTCAAGGTGGCCTGCACGACCTGCCCGAACCGCTGGAGCTGCTTGATCTGGGTCTCGCCCGGCGCCTGGTAGGTGGCGTAGGCGACGGCCGCCTGGCCGTTGAGGTCCCGGCCGCTGCCCTGCTTGACCACCGGGGAGGCGCCCTTCTTGGCACCGGGAACGGTGGTGTCGGCGTCGAGGGTGATCCCGCCGACCGTCTCGACGAGGTTCTCCAGGTACGGGGTGTCCAGCCGCCAGGTGGCCTTCAGGTCGGCGCCCAGGAGGCTGTTGAGGGACTCCCGGGTCGGCTCGGAGCCGTCGTCCTTGACGGACTTGCCGAGCGTCGTGGCGCTGCCGTCGTCCTTGGGGACGACGAGGCTGTTGGGCAGCAGGACGGTGGTGCCCTTGTGGGTGGTCTCGTTGTCGACGAGCAGGGCCGTGGAGCTCCTGCCGGACGTGGTGTCCCGCAGATGCACCACGAGCACGTCGCGCTTCTGGCCGCCGGCCGCGGCCGCCTTGCCGGTGTCCGGGCCGGACAGGCCCGGCAGCTTGCCCGCCCACCACAGATAGCCGGCGCCGCCGGAGAGCAGCAGGGCCAGCACGACGGACAGCGCGACGAGCCGGCTGCGTCCGCGCCGCTTGGCCTCCTCGCGCCGCTCGGTGCGGCTCTCGGTGAACTTCAGCCAGTCGATGACGTCTTCGGAGTCCTCGTCCGGCTCCTCGATGAAGGAGAACTGCTCGGTGTGGTACTCCGGGCCGGCCGGGGCCGCGCCCTGGGATCCGCCCGTCGCGGCCGGCTCCTCGCGGTCCGGCGACGGGGCGCGGCGCTGGGCCGGCGGCCGCGGCGGCTCGTCGTGGGAGAGCTGCTCGTAGGGCGAGGGCTGGGACTGCTGCGGGATCCACTCCTGCGACTGTTGCTGCTGCGGCCGGCCGTAGGGGTCGTACTGCTGGGGGTAGCCGGGCTGGGCCTGCACCTGCCGGCCGCCGTACGGGTCGTAGCCGTACTCCGGCTGGACCGCGTGGCCCGGCTGCTCCTGGTAGTGCTGGCCCTGGTGCCCCTGTTGCGCACCGTAGGAGTCGTAGCCCTCGTAGGCCGGCGGTGCGGGCTGCTGCTGTCCGTACGCGTCGTAGTGCTGCTCGTACGACGGCTGTGCGGCGTCGCGGTAGACCGGCTGCCCGTAGGCGTCGTAGGTGTAGCCCGGCTGCCCCTGCTGGTCGGGGGCATACGGGTCATGGGCATACGGGTCCTGCGGCCCGTACGGATCTGGTCGGTCGCTCACCGGTGCCCCTTTCCGTCAGCCCCGTCAGCGGTCGTTGCGGTACAGCTGTTTTTTGTCGATGTAGCGCACCACACCGTCCGGCACCAGATACCAGACCGGATCCCCCTGGGCCACGCGCGCCCGGCAGTCGGTCGAGGAGATGGCCAGTGCGGGCACCTCGACCAGGGACACCGCTCCCTCGGGCAGCCCGGGGTCCGCGAGGACGTGGCCGGGCCTGGTCACCCCGATGAAGTGGGCGAGTGAGACCAGCTCCGCGGCATCGTGCCAGGTGAGGATCTGGCTGAGCGCGTCGGCGCCGGTGATGAAGAACAGATCCGCGTCGCGGTGCTCGGCACGCAGATCACGCAGCGTGTCTATCGTGTACGTCTTGCCGCCGCGGTCGATGTCGATACGGCTGACGGAGAACTGCGGGTTCGAGGCGGTCGCGATGACCGTCATCAGATAGCGGTCCTCGGCCGGGGACACCGTCTTGTGGCTCTTCTGCCACGGCTGCCCCGTGGGCACGAAGATGACCTCGTCGAGGTGGAACTGGCTGGCCACCTCGCTGGCGGCGACCAGGTGTCCGTGATGGATCGGGTCGAACGTGCCGCCCATCACTCCGAGTCGCCGCTTCACGGGCCCTGTGTGCTCTCCCATGCGTGCAGACCCTACTGGGCGGCGCGCGATGCCGGGGGCCGGGTGCCGTCGACTCAGCGGTCCCGGTTGAAGCGGGTGGTGATCCAGAGCAGGAGGAGCAGGATAAACAGGGCGCCGCCGCCGGTCACATAGGGGCTGAGGCTGGCGTGACCGCCACCCGCGTGCTCGCCTTCGGCGAGGGAGACCAGGGACTGTGCGGTGGTGTGCAGGCTCATCGTCGGCAGGACCAATCCGGGCTGGGGGACGGGCAGAGACTTCCACCACATCGTAAGCGGCGGCTCACCGCGGGCTCACGGCGACTCCGCCCGGACACCTCCGAAGTGGCCCGGGCGGACCGGCGGGGTCAGTCCCGGCCGTAACCGCGCAGCAGGAACCAGGCGAGCAGGACGGCGCCGAGGACGCCGGCGATGATCACGGTGCGCAGGATCCAGCCGGGGCCGACGTCGTGGGCGGTCTCCTGGGCGGCGGCGAGCAGCACGCTCGGATGCGGCATGACGATGCGCTCCCTCGGGTACCGGCCCGTGGGGTCGTTTGTCCGGGCCTGTGCGGTCAGTGGTGCGATCGCCAGCGTACGCCCGAGCATCCAATCCGTTGTCAGTGGCGTCCTCTAGTCTGAGACACACGCAGTCGAACAGGGGGAGGCCCCAATGACGGAGAGCCCAGGCGGCAGCGAGAGCGTACCGAGCCGGGACCGGCGGCGATTCCCCGGAATCTCCTCCCGGTCGTACGAGCACCCGGCGGACCGTTCGGCGCTGGTCGCGCTGCGCAAGCTGAGCGGGTTCGACACCGTCTTCAAGACGCTCAGCGGCCTGTTGCCGGAGCGCAGCCTCCGGCTGCTGTTCCTGTCGGACTCGGTCCGGGTCGGCGACCAGCAGTTCACGCACCTCAACGACATGCTGCGCGATGCCTGCTACATCCTGGACCTGGAGAAGGTCCCGCCGATGTACGTCAATCAGGACCCGCAGCCCAACGCCATGTGCATCGGCCTCGACGAGCCGATCATCGTGGTGACGACCGGCCTGGTCGAGCTGCTCGACGAGGAGGAGATGCGGGCGGTCATCGGCCACGAGGTCGGCCACGCGCTGTCCGGGCACGCCGTCTACCGCACGATCCTGCTGTTCCTGACGAATCTGGCGATGAAGGTCGCCTGGATCCCGCTGGGCAACGTCGCGATCATGGCGATCGTGACGGCGCTGCGCGAGTGGTTCCGCAAGTCGGAGCTGTCCGCGGACCGCGCCGGCCTGCTGGTCGGGCAGGATCTGCAGGCCTCGATGCGCGGCCTGATGAAGCTGGCGGGCGGCAATCATCTGCACGAGATGAATGTGGACGCCTTCCTCAAGCAGGCCGACGAGTACGAGTCCGGCGGCGATCTGCGCGACTCCGTGCTGAAGATCCTCAACCTGCTGCCGCGCAGCCACCCGTTCACGACCGTGCGGGCGGCCGAGCTCAAGAAGTGGGCGGCCAGCCGCGACTACCAGCGGATCATGGACGGCCACTACCCCCGTCGGGACGAGGACAAGGACACCTCCGTCTCCGACTCCTTCCGGGACTCCGCGGCGCACTACGCCGATTCGGTGCGCAACAGCAAGGACCCGCTGATGGGCCTGGTCCGCGATATCGCGGGCGGTGCGGGCGATTTGGGCGGCAAGCTGCGGGACACGGTCTTCCGCGGCGGCCAGCGTCCCGGCACCTCGGGCGGCGCGAACGGATCCGGTGGCACGGGCGGCTCGGACGATTCCTGAGGGACCGGACGGCGGACGAGCCGGTGGTCCCGCCGACGGACCGGACGCCCGACGGCCCGCCGGGCGGATCGGCTAACGGATCGGGTGGCTCGGCTTCGGCTGGGCGGCGGGCGCCAGCTCACCGCAGAGCGAGGGGTTGGCCCGGTCCCTGGCGTAGGGGTCGGTGCCCGCGGGCCGGTCATGGCCGGCGTGCTGTCCCGCGAACAGCGGGCGCAGCGCGTCGGCCGGCTGCGAGGAGCAGGCCAGCGGCCCGGCCTGCAGACTGCTCTGCAGCAGCTCCAGTCGGTGGTCGGCCAGATCCTCGCGCCCGACCCGGAAGTGCATCTCACGCCGCACGGTGACCAGCGAGGCGGCACCCGGGGTGGCCTTGCCGACCTCCGCTCCGGCCGGCTTCTGCGGCGCGCCGGGGGCGGGCCGTACGGCGTAGACGAAGGTGTAGTCGGCGGTCACGACGAGCGCGTCCGGGCTCAACTCCGCGGCGGAGAGGGTGCCGTTGACCCGTACGTCCCGGTCGGCGAGCCGGGTGACGTCGGGGTCGAAGCGGACCAGCCAACCGGTCGCGGCGTAGCGGCCGTTGTCGTCGGGGTGCGCCAGGCTCCGGTCGAACTGGTCGAGTTGCCCGGTGTCGAGCAGCAGCCGCACCGGACGCACGGAGCCGCCGGTGAGGGTGGCCGGGTCCAGCGACGACTGGACGAGGTAGTCCTTGGCGATGCTCAGGGCCGAGATGATCTGGCCGTCGGAGAAGTGCTCGGTGCGGGCGACGGGGGGAAGGTTCACGCCCGCGGCGCCGATCTTGTAGTCGGCCGCGGGGCTGTGCGCGAAGAGGTCCTCGGGTGTCGCGCCCGGTACCTCCCCGCTCGGCGCGAGCGGCACGACGGAGGAGCGCAGCGGCTGGACCCGGGACTGCTCCGGGGTCTTGTAGGGGTGCCGGATGCCCATGTAGACGGCGGTGCCGAAGGCGAGCACGATCAGCAGCACCAGAAGGATGGCCTGCCGCGAGCCGCCCAGCCGCATCCAGGCATGCCGGGTCTTCACGGCCGGTGAATGATGCTCACCCAGCCGCTCGTCCGCCGAGAACTCCTGCAGTCGGGCAGCCCGCACGAACGATTCGTCGAAGACAACGGATCGGTATTCGTCCTCACCGCCTCCCGAGGCGCCGTTGGGCGTCCCTTCGGGAGGGTCACCAGGCCCGGTCATACAACAAGGGTAGGTCTGCCGGGGCGAAGGTAAACGCCGGGGCGCCGGGCAACTTCAGCGCAAGGTTCCGTTTCGGGGACCCGTATCGCGGGAAGGGTGTCCGGCCGTCACTGCGGCCTGGGAACCGCCGAGAACGACGGGCGCGCCGGCTCGGCGGACGGCAGCGCCGGCAGGCCGGGCCGCGCCGTACGGACGCTGTCCGCGCCGCTCGTGGCCGGGAGGTCCACCCCACTGGTCGTGGGCGTCGGAGCCGGGCTCTGGTTCCGTCCGGAGGCGCCCCGGTAGACGGCGCTGAAGGCCAGGGCGACGAGCCCGATGCCCATCACGACGGCCAGCACCCAGGCGACCGGGCGGTGCCAGCGGGTGCTGCCACGGTAGGGGCGCAGCGACCCCCCGTAGGGGCCGTAGGGGTGGTAGGCGCCGTAGCCGCCGTCGTCCTCGTACTCGTCGCCGTACGCGTCGTAGTCGTCGGCTGCGGGGCCGCGGCGCCCACGGCGGCCGCGGGCCGCGGCCTCGGCCGGATCGTCACCGTCGGGACCGAAACCGGCGCCCGAACGGGCCGCCTCGGCCTCGGCGCGCGCCTCCGCGGCGGCCAGCATCCGCTCGACCGCGGAGGGCTCGTGGATCTGTGCGGACCGGACGAATTCCTCGTCGAAGACCACGGAAGCGAACTCCTCGTCCGCGCTTCCGTGGCTCCCGTGGTGGTGCTCGTCGGGCTCTTCGCCGTCCGGGAACGGCTTGCCCCCCACGTCGTCCGGCACCCGTCCAGATTAGCCCCGGCCGCTGGATTTGGGCAGGGATCCGGTCAGGGAGAACCGCCCGACCGCAGCCGGGCAAAGCCACCGGCAGCACCCCACAACGGCTCCGCCCCGGTCCACCCCGACGCACCAGCCCTAGCGGGTGTGCCCGTCCCCGGTGACGATGTACTTCGTGGACGTGAGCTCCGGCAGACCCATGGGGCCGCGGGCGTGCAGCTTCTGGGTCGAGATCCCGATCTCCGCGCCGAAGCCGAACTGGCCGCCGTCGGTGAAGCGGGTGGAGGCGTTCACCGCGACGGTGGTGGAGTCCACCAACTGGGTGAACCGGCGGGCGGCGGCCTGCGAGGTGGTGACGATGGCCTCGGTGTGGCCGGAGGTCCAGCGCCGGATGTGCGCCACCGCCGCGTCCAGGTCGGGCACCACGGCGGCCGCGATGTCGTACGAGAGGTACTCCGTCGCCCAGTCCTCGTCCGTGGCGGGGGCGACCAGCCCGGGTCCGGCCTGCTGCCAGGCGGCGTCGCCGTGCACGATCACGCCGGCCTCGGTCAGCGCCTCCAGGGCGCGCGGCAGGAACTTCTCGGCGATCCCGGCGTGCACCAGCACCGTCTCCGCGGCGTTGCAGACGCTGGGCCGCTGGGCCTTGGAGTTGATCAGGATGTCGATCGCCATGTCGAGGTCGGCGGCCTCGTCGACGTAGACATGGCAGTTGCCGGTGCCGGTCTCGATCACCGGGACGGTGGACTCCTCGACGACCGTACGGATCAGCGAGGCGCCACCGCGCGGGATCAGCACGTCGACCAGGCCGCGGGCGCGCATCAGCTCCCGGACCGACTCGCGGCTCTCCCCGGGCACCAGCTGCACCGCGTCGGCGGGCAGCCCGGCGCTCTGTACGGCGTCGCGCAGCACGTCCACCAGGGCGCTGTTGGAGGCGTACGCGGAGGACGAGCCGCGCAGCAGCACGGCGTTGCCGGACTTCAGGCACAGCGCGGCGGCGTCCACCGTCACATTGGGCCGGGCCTCGTAGATGATCCCGATCACTCCGAGCGGGACCCGGACCTGGCGCAGGTCGAGACCGTTGGGCAGGGTCGAGCCGCGCACCACCTCGCCCACCGGGTCGGGCAGCGCCACGACCTGGCGGACGTCCGCGGCGATGGCCGCGATCCGCTCCGGGGTGAGGGTGAGCCGGTCCACGATGGACTCGGCGGTGCCGGCCTCGCGGGCCTTGGCGACGTCCTGGGCGTTGGCAGCGACGATCTGGCCGGTCCGCTCCACCAGGGCGTCGGCGACGGCGAGCAGGGCGGCATCGCGGACCGTACGCGGCAGCGGTGCCAGGACGGCGGCCGCCTCCCGCGCGCGGCGGGCGGTCTCGAGGACGGGGGAGCTCTGCGATGCGCTGCTGGTCATGGCCGAAAGCCTAGCGGGCGGGCCGGCCGCCGCCCGGGGGTATCTCACAGCGCGGGACGCCGCGCCCGGTGGTCAGTAGGGGTGGACGCCGACCGGTGAGGCCGGCGGCAGGCCGTACCCCTCGGCGATGCGCTGGTGGTAGGTCTCGCGGTCGATGACCTCCAGGCCGACGATCTCCCACGGCGGCAGCTTGGCGGTCGAGCGGTGCTCGCCCCACAGGCGCAGCGCGACCGCCGCGGCGTCGTGCAGATCACGGGCCTCCTCCCAGTAGCGGATCTCGGCGTGATCGTTGGCGTAGCGGCTGGTCAGCAGGAAGGGGTGGTCGTGGGCGAGCTGTTCCAGCCCCCGCCGGACCTCCTTGAGCGGAGCCTCGGCGCCCGAGACGCTGAGGGTGATGTGCCACAGCCGGGTGGCCTCGCGGCGCTCGCCCTCCGGGACGGGCCGCGCCGCCCGCGTCCGCTCGGCCCGCTCGTCGTCGTCCGGCCGGCCGCCGACCTCGCCGGTTTCGACGCTGGTCAGCGTCCGCTCCGCCGTCCCTCGGGGCAGTGCCCCCGGGCGCCCTCGTCTCACCGGCGGCCTCCTGTGATGCGCATCGCTCCGCCCTCGGGGGTGCGGAGCCGACTGGTGCGGTCGTACTTCGGCGTGTGCGCTTGCACTCTGCGGGCGCCGTTCCCCCGCGGCGCCCCACAACAAAGTTGACCAGCCCGCGGGCCGTCGCGGGGGCGTTTTCGCCAAGGTCTCCGCGGAAAGGCCGGTACGCGCTCCGCTTGGGGCGGTGTCCGCGCCCCCGCGGCGGCGGGCGTCAGTGGTGCAGCAGCACCAGATCGTCGCGGTGCACGACCTCCCGCTCGTAGGCGGGGCCCAGCTCACGGGCGAGATCGCGGGTCGAACGTCCCATCAAACGGGGGATTTCCCTGGCGTCGAAATTGACGAGTCCGCGGGCCACCGCGCGGCCGTCGCCGTCCCGCAGCTCGACCGGGTCGCCGGCGGAGAACTCGCCCTCCACGGACGCGATACCGGCCGGCAGCAGCGAGGAGTGCCGCTCGACGACGGCCCGCACCGCCCCGTCGTCGAGGACGAGGGCACCGCGCGGGGTGGAGGCGTGCGCGAGCCACAGCAGCCGGTTGGCGGAGCGCCGGCCGGTGCGCAGGAAGTGGGTGCCGGTCTGGCCGCCGGCCAGCGCGTCCGCGGCGTGCACGGCGGAGGTCAGGACCACCGGGATGCCGGCCGCGGCCGCGATCCGGGCCGCCTCGACCTTGGTGACCATGCCGCCGGTGCCGACGCCCGCCTTGCCCGCGCTGCCGATGGAGATGCCCTCCAGGTCCTTGGGCCCGCGCACCTCCGCTATCCGCGACGTACCGGGGGTGGCCGGGTCGCCGTCGTAGAGGCCGTCCACGTCCGAGAGCAGGATCAGCAGGTCGGCGCGGACGAGGTGGGCGACCAGCGCCGCCAGCCGGTCGTTGTCGCCGAAGCGGATCTCGTCGGTGGCGACCGTGTCGTTCTCGTTGACGATCGGTACGGCGCCCATGGCCAGCAGCTGGTCCAGGGTCCGGTAGGCGTTGCGGTAGTGGGCCCGGCGGCTGGTGTCGTCGGAGGTCAGCAGGACCTGTCCGACGCGGCGGCCGTAGCGGGCGAAGGACGCCGTGTAGCGGGCGACCAGCAGGCCCTGGCCGACGCTGGCGGCGGCCTGCTGGCGGGCCAGGTCGCGGGGCCGCCGGTCGAGGCCCAGGGGGGCCAGGCCGGCCGCGATCGCGCCGGAGGAGACCAGCACGATCTCCTTGTCCTGGTGCTTGGCCAGGACGTCCACCAGCGCGTCCACGCGGTCCGCGTCCAGTCCCCCGGCGGCCGTGGTCAGCGACGACGAGCCGACCTTCACCACGATCCGGCGGGCGTCCGCCACGCCTTCGCGCCGGCCGCCACCCCCCTCGACCGTGGCCTTTCCGGCCGCCCCTTCGTCCATGCTCGCGCCTGCCACCCTGCGTACCCCTGTGCTTGCCGATAACGCCGCCGTACGGGTATTCCTGCCGGTGCCCGCGCGACGTCCCTACGGGCGCAATCTACGGCAGTACGGCCCCCGGGCGCGTGCCGATATCGCCTGGCGGACGCTCCGCGAGACGGTCGGCCGGACTCCGCCGCGGCGCGGGAGGGACACCGCGACCGGGCCGTTGCCGTGTGCGTCATCCCACAGGGTTTTTCGTTAGACGGACGCCGAGGCCAACAGGTTGCGTTCGATTGGTCCGCTTTCGCGGTGATGAGAGCCACAGCAGATTGTCACCAAGGCCAACGAGGTCATACGGTCGGGTGTCCATCGGTCCCGTTTCGCCGCTCCGGCGGCGTCGCAGCGCGGGACCCGGCCGCCCCCCTCGGCCTCCCCCCTGACCTTCTTGCTGCCAGGAGCCCTCCCCCGTGCCTTCCGCCGGAATCGTTCCCCGCCGAGCCGTACAGCTCGCGGCCCTCTTCGCGATGATGATCGCGTTCATCGCCCAGCTGGTCGGTGCGCTGCTGCCCATCGTCCCGTTGTTCATCGCCGCGTCCGTGGTCAACCTGGGTCTGGACCTGGTCCTCCAGCACAAGCAGCCCGGCCTGCTGGCCGTGCTGGGCCGGATCCGGTTCGACGTCACGGTGCGCCAGTTGCTGCGCGACATGCTGATACTGGTCGGCCTGCTGCACATCGACGGCATCAACCCCCTGGAGGAGCAGGCGCCGCTCACCATCACGCTGCTGCTCTTCTACGGCACCCACTTCGTGTGCCAGGCGGTCGCGGTGCTGGTCCGCAGGACCCGCAGCCTGCCGTTCGTGACCCGCAACATCGACGCGAGCGCGCT
>NZ_JBVIRA010000044.1:0-39608 GCF_055576575.1 Streptomyces sp. NPDC033270 | reverse complement strand
ACCCCGCACACACACCCCAGACAAGAGCCCCACCCCCTCCCCCCCCCCCCCCCCCCCCCCCCCCCCCCCCCCCCCCCCCCCCCCCCCCCCCCCCCCCCCCCCCCCCCCGCGGCCGTTTGCGCGGGTCGTCCGCCCGGCAGGCCGCCTGGTCCGCCGGTCCACCCGTCAGCCGTGCTTGAGTCCCAGCACCTCGGCCGCCGCGAAGGTCTCGTTCGGCGGGCGCTGCGCGTAGTACGGCGTCAGCAGTCCGTCCAGCTCCTCGAAGCTGAAGACCTCCTTGGCGGTGTCGAACTTGGCGGCGATCCGGGGGCGTTCGGCGATCGCGACCATGCCGCCGTGCACGACCAGCAGCTGGCCGTTGACCCCGGCCGCGGCCGGCGCGGCCAGATAGCCGACGAGCGGGGCGACATGCTCGGGGGCGAGCGCGTCGAGCCCGCCGTCCGCCGGCTCCTCGAAGCCGGCGAAGACGTCCTCGGTCATACGGGTGCGGGCACGCGGGCAGATCGCGTTGGCCGTCACGCCGTACTTGGCCAGCGCCAGCGCCGTGGAGGTCGTCAGGCCGACGATGCCCCCCTTGGCCGCGGCGTAGTTGGGCTGGCCCGCCGAGCCGGCCAGGAACGCCTCCGAGGAGGTGTTGATGATCCTGCCGTGCACCGGGGCACCGGCGGCCTTGGAGCGTTCGCGCCAGTGGATCGCGGCGAAGTGGGTGGTGTTGAAGTGGCCCTTGAGGTGGACGCGGATGACCGAGTCCCATTCGTCCTCGGTCATCGAGAACACCATCCGGTCGCGGAGGATGCCCGCGTTGTTGACCAGGATGTCGAGCCGGCCGAAGGTGGCGACCGCCAACTGCACGAGCGCGCCCGCCTGTTCGTGGTCGGCGACGTCGCCGAGATGGGCGACCGCCTCGCCGCCCGCCGCCCGGATCTCGGCGGCGACGTCCTCGGCGGGCGCCGCGGAGGCCTCGCCCGAGCCGTCGCGGCCCGGCTGCCCGTAGTCGTTGACCACGACCCGGGCGCCGAGCCGGGCGAGTTCGAGGGCTTCGGCGCGGCCCAGTCCGCGGCCGGCCCCGGTGACGATCGCGGTCAGGCCCTCAAGTGGCTGTGCCATCGCTCTTCCTGTCCTCTCGATCGGTTCTCTGGCGTGCCCGGCCGGCCCGCGCGCGCAGGGGAGGTCCACAGGCGCGCGGCAGGCCACGGGCGCGCGGTCAGATCTCTATGCAGGTACGCAGCGCGGTCCCGGAACGCATCTGGTCGAGCGCGTCGTTGACCTCGGCGAGCTGGACGCGGTGGGTGATCAGGCCCGCCAGATCGATCCGGCCGGCCCGCCACAGGGCGATGGCCCGCTCGTAGGAGCGCAGCACGTCCGCGCCGCCGTACAGGGACGGCAGGATCCGCTTCTCGTCGAAGAACAGCTCGAACATGTTGACCTGGAAGGTGTCGTCCATGGCGCCCGCGCCGACCACGCACAGGGTGCCGCCGCGCCGGGTCGTCTCGTAGGCGGTGCGGGCGGTGGCGGACTTGCCGACCACCTCGAAGACGTAGTCGAAGCCCTCGCCCGCGGTGATCCGGGCCTTGGCGTCGGCGAGTTCCTCGGGGGCGACGGCTTCGGTGGCGCCGAAGCGCAGCGCGGCCTCACGGCGGGCCGGCACCGGGTCGACGGCGATGATATGGGCCGCGCCGCAGGCCCGCGCGCCCTGGATGGTGGAGATGCCGACCCCGCCGCACCCGATGACCGCCACCGAGGACGCGGCCGCCACCTCGGCCGTGTTGAGGGCCGCGCCGAGCCCGGTGGTGACACCGCAGCCGATCAGCGCGGCGATCTCGTACGGGACGTCGTCCGGGATGGGGACCGCGCAGTTGGCGGGGACCACGACCTCCTCGGCGAAGGTACCGGTGCCGGCGAAGCCGAACACGTCTCCACCGGGGCGCTTGAAGTTGGGCGTACCGGCGTTCAGGAATCCGGCCAGGCACAGGTGGGTCTGGCCGCGCCTGCAGGACGGACAGCTGCCGCAGGCGGGCAGCCAGCAGATCAGGACCCGGTCCCCCTGGCCGACACCGGTGACACCGTCGCCGACGTCGAGGACCTCCCCGGCTCCCTCGTGCCCGGGAACGAAGGGGGCGGGCTGCGGCAGCACCCCGCTCATCGCCGAGAGGTCGGAGTGGCACAGCCCCGTCGCCCGGATGCGGACCCTGACCTTCCCAGGACCGAACCCCACCGCCTCGACGTCGTCGAGCACCTCCAGCTTGTCCTGACCGGTCTCGTGCTGTACGGCTGCGCGCATGTCACGTCCTCTCAAGCATCGAGTGGGGGCCGTCTGGGAGAGACCCCCTAGCTGTGCTCCACCACGGTGTCCGCCAGAACCGTCGCGTCGTCCCGCTCGGGTGCCGTGACCGACACCTGGACCCGGCCGGGCTCCCGCCACGCCCGGATGTGGAGGGTCTCGCCCGGAAACACCACTCCCGCGAACCGGGTGGCGTACGAGCGCACCCGGGTCACGTCCCCGTCGAGCACCGTGTCGACGACCGCCTTGAGCGCGACCCCATAGGTGCACAGCCCGTGCAGGATCGGCCGGTCGAAGCCGGCGAGCTTGGCGAACTCCGGGTCCGCGTGCAGCGGATTCCAGTCCCCGGAGAGGCGATACAGCAGCGCCTGGTCCTCGCGGATATGCCGTTCGGTGCTCAGATCAGGGGCGCGCTCGGGAAGGTCGAGGCGCGCGGAGGGCCCTCGTTCGCCCCCGAAGCCGCCCTCCCCCCGGACGAAGATCTGCGTGTCGCAGGTCCACAGCGGCCCTTCCTCGTCGGCGACCTCCGAGCGCAGCACGATCACGGCGGCCTTGCCCTTGTCGTAGACGGCCGGGACGGAGGAGGTCTGCCCGGCGCGGCCGCGCACCGGGAGGGGGCGGTGCACGGTGACGGACTGTCCGCCGTGCAGGACGGCCGCGAGATCGACGTCGATGCCGGGCGTGGAGAGGCCGCCGGCCACCGCCATCCCGCCGCCCGCCACGGTGGCGAAGCTGGGCAGGACGTGCAGTGCGCTCTCCAGGGTGTAGCGCAGTTCGTCCGGGTCGGTGGCGGGGTGCGGCTTCTGCGGGGTGGCCGCGCCGGCGCCGATGCCGAGGTGGTAGAGCTGGACGTCCTTGTGGTCCCAGGCGAGTTCGGTGGTCCGCGGCTCGGCGGAGGTGGCCTTGGCGGCGTCGATGGGCATGGGGCTGTTGCTCCTTCACCACGGTGTGAAGACCCCGGCCCGGCCGTCCGCACCGTCGGCCGTGCCGGGGTCGTATCTGGTCGGCGCGGCCGCGCTCCGCCGACACATGGGACACATCTAGAACGCGTTCTAGCCGATGGCCCTCATGTATAGCCGATCCTCCCGGCACCCGGAAGACCCCTGACGCCCAGTCAGATCAGTGGGCGGACAGGCACCCCCGCCGGCGCGCCATGACATTTGTCAGTGCGGATCACACACATTCGCATCTGCCGCGACCCGGCGACTCTCCGTAATGTCGAAGACGGAAAGCGGGACCGGAAGCAGGACAGGGAGCGGGCAGTGAGCCGACCGGAGGGGCGGGCCATGAGGGCGGAGACAACGCAGGCGGCAGGGGGTTTGCGCGCGGCGCGCAGGGTGGGCGGCGGCACGGCGGTCGCATTCTCCGCAGTAACTCGGAGTTACGGTGCGGTCCGCGCCGTGGACGGACTCGACCTGGAGATCTCCGCAGGGGAAACGGTGGCACTGCTCGGGCGCAACGGCGCCGGCAAGTCCACCACCCTCAACATGCTGCTGGGCCTGCTGCCGCCCGGCTCGGGCACGGTGCGGCTGTTCGGCGGCACGCCGGAGACCGCCGTACGGGCGGGCAGGGTCGGCGCGATGCTCCAGGACGGCAAGGCCATCCCGCGGGTCACGGTCCGCGAACTGATCACCTTCGTCGCCGCCACCTACCCCGCTCCCCTGGACGTCGCCGAGGCCCTGGAGCTCGCCGGCCTCGCCGAGTTCGCCGGGCGGAGAGTGGACCGGCTGTCCGGCGGGCAGGCCCAGCGGGTCCGCTTCGCGATGGCGCTGGCCGGCAACCCCGAGCTGCTGGTGCTCGACGAGCCGACCGCGGCGCTGGACGTCGAGGCGCGCCGGGCGTTCTGGCGCTCCATGCGGGCCTACGCCCGCCGCGGCAACACCATCGTGTTCTCCACCCACTATCTGGAGGAGGCGGACGACAACGCCGACCGGATCGTGGTGATCGACGGCGGCAGGGTGGTCGCCGACGGCAGCGGCGAGGAGATCAGGCGGCGGGCCGGCGGGTCGCTGGTCTCCTTCGACCTCGCGGGGGCGGCGACCGAGCCGCTGCCCGGACTGCCCGGCGTGAGTGCCGTGGAGATACGGGGCGACCGCGCGCTGCTGCGCACCACGGACTCCGACGCGACGGTCGTGGCGCTGGCCGGGCGCGGTCTGGTCCGCGGCCTGCAGGTCGCCCCCGCCAGCCTGGAGGACGCCTTCCTCGCCCTCACCTCCGCCGAAGCCGGCGCCCCGCCCCTGAAGGAGACCGCGTGATGTTCGACTACATCCGTCTCGAAGTCCGCCGCACGCTGCGCGACAAGGGCTTTGTGATCTTCGGTATCGGGATGCCGGTGCTGATGTATGTGCTGATGACCAACATCGGGGCGGGCCCCGGCGGCGCGTCCGCGGAGTGGAAGACCGCCTCGATGGTCGGGATGGCGGCGTACGGCGCGCTGGGCGCGGCCATCGGCACGGGCACCGGCGTCGCCGAGGACAAGCAGCTGGGTTGGCTTCGGCAGCTGCGGATCACCCCGCTGAGTCCGGTGCGCGTGGTGGTGAGCCGGGGGCTGACCGGCTCGGTGACGGTGCTGCCGGCCCTCGCCTCCGTACTGCTGGTGGGCGCGCTGGTCAACGACGTCCGGATGCCCGGCTGGCAGTGGGCCGCGCTGGTCGGGCTGCTGTGGGTGGGCACCGCCCCCTTCACCCTCCTCGGGCTCGGCAACGGCTACCGCCTCTCCGCGCAGTCCACCGGTGTGGTCAACACGGGCTGCATGCTGCTGCTCTCGATCGTCGGCGGCCTGTGGTTCCCGGCCGAGCTGTTCCCCGGCTGGCTGCGCTCGCTGTCCTCCTGGACACCCGGCAACCGCTTCGCCGAGCTGGGCCAGAGCGTCACCCAGGGCGGCGCTCCGAGCCTCGCCGCGGTGGCGGTACTGGCCGCCTGGCTGGCACTCTTCGGCGGTTATGCGGTGTACGCATACCGTCGGGCCGCGCGAACGGTGTGACCAAACGACGGCGGACCTGGGAAGCGACAGTGCAGCAGACGCAGCGGCAGAACACGGGCGGGCCGCGCCCCGGTGAGACGAACGACGCGGACGGCACGAACGGCATGAACGGCGCGGACAGCATGGACGGCCCGCAGGCGACGTCGTGCACGACCAAGCCGCGGTGCAAGAATCCGGACAGGGGGCCGGGCAAGTACGCCTTCCTGCCCTGGCTCCTGATGGGCATGGGGGCCTTCTCCAACATCATCCAGGGAAAGACGGGCAACCCCTGGCTGGCCGGCCTCGGACTGCTCGCCTTCAACTCCTTCTACGTCAGCGTCGTGTGGTCCTCCTTCAACCCACGGCGGCGCGACTCCCGTTATCCGCTCATCGCCCTGGGGGTGCTGACCGCCATCACCTTCGCCATCGCACTCGGGTTCGGCGACAACTGGTTCCTGTTCTTCCCGCTGCTGTCGCTGGCCTCCGGCACGGTCCGCGCCCTGCGGGGCAAGAAACTCGGCCTCTGGCTGATCTCCCTCAGCGGCGCGGCCGGCTATCTGTCCGGCTGGCGCGACGGCGACCCCTCCGGCTCGTTCGGCATCGGATACGGCACGTTCCTGTCCGGCATGGTGACGGCCACGGTCCTGAGCCTGTTCGACACCATCCAGGAGCTGAACGCCACCCGCCAGGAACTCGCCCGGAGCGCCGTGGAGAGGGAGCGGCTGCGCTTCTCCCGCGATCTGCACGATCTGCTGGGGCACACCCTGTCCGTGGTGGTGGTCAAGGCCGAGGCGGTCCGCCGCCTGGCACCGCGCAATCTGGACGCGGCGCTCGCCCAGGCCGCCGACATCGAGGCGGTCGGCCGGCAGGCGCTGACCGAGATCCGCGAGGCGGTCACCGGCTATCGCGAGGGCAGCCTGGCCACGGAACTGGACCGGGCCCGTTCGGCGCTGGAGGCGGCCGGTATCGACCCCGTCGTACGCCAGGCCGGGCCGCCGCTGCCCCCGCAGACCGGCGCGCTGCTGGGCTGGGTGGTCCGCGAGGGTGTCACCAACACCGTCCGGCACAGCGGCGCCACCCGCTGCGAGATCGAGGTGCACGCCGACGAGGAGCGGGTACGGCTGACGATCACCGACGACGGACGCGGGCCCGTAGGCGCCTCGGGCCCGGTCGGCGGCACCGGTCTGAAGGGACTCACCGAGCGGCTGGCCGCGGCGGGCGGCACCCTGCACAGCGGCCCCGACGGCCGGCGCGGCTTCCGTGTCACGGCCGAACTCCCGGTCGGCACGGCCGATATACCGGAGATGGAGGAGCCGCCGAGGTGATCAAGGACCTGGATCATGCTGTCTACTCTTGGCGTATGACCGACACGCCGGACCAGCAGCCCCCCGAACGACCGGTAAGAGTCCTCCTCGCCGAGGACCAGGGGATGATGCGGGGTGCGCTGGCGCTGCTGCTCGACCTGGAAGAGGACATGGAGGTCGTGGCGCAGGTGGCGGCGGGCGACCAGATCTTCGCCGCCGCGCTGGAGGCCCGTCCCGACATCGCCCTCCTGGACATCGAACTCCCCGGCCTCAGCGGCCTGGACGCCGCGGCCGACCTGCGCGCGCAACTGCCGTCCTGCAAGGTCCTGATCGTGACGACCTTCGGCCGGCCCGGCTATCTGCGGCGCGCCATGGAGGCCGGAGCGTCCGGCTTCCTGGTGAAGGACGGCCCGGTGGAGGAGCTGGCGGTGGCGATCCGCCGGGTGCTCGCCGGAGAGCGTGTGATCGATCCGGGCCTGGCCGCGGCCGCGCTGAGCGCCGGTCCCAGTCCGCTGACCCAGCGCGAACGCGACGTCCTCACCGCCGCGGTGGACGGCGCCACGGTCGCCGATATCGCCGGCAGGCTCCACCTCTCCCAGGCCACCGTCCGCAACTACCTCTCCGCGGCCATCGGCAAGACCGGCACCCGCAACCGCATGGAGGCGGTACGGACGGCCCGGCAGAACGGGTGGCTGTAGGGAGCGCCCCCGGGCGGGCCTTGCTTCCCGGCGCGGGGCCTCTACTCCTTGGCCGTCCCTACTTCTGGGCCATCCCTACTCCTTGGCCGTCTCTATTTCCTTGGCCGTGCCTACTTCTCATCCCTACTTCTGGGCGGAGTCCTGGCCGTGGGCGGTGTCCGTCCGGCGCCTCGGCAGGGCGATGACCATCAGCAGAATGCCGCCCAGCAGGACCACCGTGCCGACCTGGAAGGCCAGCGCGTAGCCGTCCGCCAGGGCCTGCGCGCCGTGCCCCGCCTCGATACGGGCGGCGGCGATCGTGGACAGCACCGACAGGCCCAGCGCACCGCCCATTTGGCGTGAGGTGTTGATCAGGCCGGAGACCAGGCCCTGGTCGGCGGGGTCGGCGCCGGAGGTGGCGATGGCGGCGACCGGAGTCGCGGTCAGGCCCGCGCCCAGCGCCATCAGGACGCCGGGGCCGAGGAGCGTGCCCAGGTACGTGCCGTCCACGCCCATGGCGCCCTGCCAGGCCATGCCCGACGCGGAGATCACCGCACCGGCGACGGCCAGGGTCTTGGCGCCCATCCGGTTCATCAGCCGCGGCCCGAGCTTGGAGCCGAGGACGATGCTCAGCGAGTGCGGAATGAAGGAGAGCCCGGCCTGCAGCGGGGGGTAGCCCAGCACGTTCTGCATGTAGAGCGACAGGAAGTACCACATCGAGAACATCGCGGCGCCGAGCAGCACCATCGCCGCGTTCGCCGAGGAGACCGGGCGCAGCCGGAAGAGCCCCAGCGGCATCAACGGCGCCTTGGCCCGCGCCTCGACGGCGAGGAAGACCGCGAGCACGACCAGCCCGGCGGCCAGCGGAAGCAGCGCGGACGCCGACGTCCAGCCGTCCGTCTCGGTCTGCACGATCCCGTACGCCACGAGCCCCAGCCCGCCGGTCACCAGCAGCGCGCCCGGCACGTCGAGCCGCCGCCCGAGGCCCTGCCGGCTCTCGGTGAGCCACAGCACCGCACCGATCAGCACCAGCGCCCCGACCGGCACATTGATCAGCAGCACCCAGCGCCACGACAGGAACTCGGTGAGCACCCCGCCGACCAGGCCGCCCACCGCGCCACCGCCGGCGCCGACCGCCGTCCAGGTGGCGATGGCCCGGGTACGGGCCGGACCGGCCGGGAACGACGTGGTCAGAATCGTGAGGGTGGCCGGGGAGAGCACGGCGGCGCCGATGCCCTGGACCGCTCGGGCGGTGATCAGCTGCCACGGCTGCTGCGCCAGCCCGCCCCCCAGGCTGGCGACGGTGAACAGCGCCAGCCCGACGACGAACACCCGCTTGCGGCCGAAGAGGTCGGCGGCCCGGCCACCGAGCAGCATGAAGCCGGCGAAGGTGATGACGTACGCGTTGACGATCCACTGCAGGCCCAGCTCGCTCAGCCCCAGCCCGGTCCGTACGGCGGGCAGCGCCACGTTCACGACGGAGACGTCCAGGACGACCAGGAACTGGCCGGCGCAGACCAGGAGCATCACCAGCCAGGCCGGCGCGACCGTGCGGCGCGGAGTTTCGGACAGGGTCGTGGGGGAGGCTATCGGGGGCATGCGGACCATGCTCGCATTCGCCGCTTGCCCCCCGCATCGGGATATCGGTGCATCTACCACCGGACCCGGGGACCTAGGTCGCGAGACGGAGTCCGGGGCCACCCCACCGACCTCACTGGCCTCACCGCCGCAGCAGTGTCACCACCGCCGCCCCGCCCAGCCCGATGTTGTGGGCCAGGCCCACCCGCGCACCGGGGACCTGACGTTCGCCCGCCGTGCCGCGCAGTTGCCAGACCAGCTCCGCGGCCTGGGCCAGGCCCGTCGCGCCCAGCGGATGCCCCTTGGAGATCAGGCCGCCGGAGGGGTTGACCACCCAGCGGCCGCCGTAGGTCGTGGCGCCTTCGGCGACCAGCTTCCCGGACTCGCCGTCCGCGCACATGCCCAAGGCCTCGTACGTCAGCAGCTCGTTGACCGAGAAGCAGTCGTGCAGCTCGATGACGTCGACGTCCTCGATGCCCAGGCCGCTGGCCGCGTACACCTGCCGGGCCGCGGCGCGCGACATCGGCTTGCCGACCACGTCGATGCAGGAGCCGGAGGCGAAGCTGTCCTCGGTGTCGGTCGTCATGGCCTGCGCGGCGATCTCCACCGCCCGGTCGGCCAGCCCGTGTTCGCGGACGAACCGCTCGGAGGCGACGACCGCGGCGGCCGCCCCGTCCGAGGTCGGCGAGCACTGGAGCCTGGTCAGCGGGTGGTGGATGGTCTTGGCGGCGAGGACCTCCTCGACCGTGTGGACCTCCTGGAACTGGGCGTGGGGGTTGTGGGCGGAGTGCCGGTGGTTCTTCGCGCCGACCGCGGCGAGCTGCTCCGCCGTGGTGCCGTAGCGCTCCATGTGCTCACGGGCCGCGTTGCCGAAGATCTGGGCGGTGGGCGGGGTCCGCTCGAAGCCGTGGGCGGCCGCCATCACGCCGTAGTGGCGGGCCACCGGGGACGTGGCGAAGTCGCCCCCGTCCGCGCCGCCGCCCAGCGCGCCGCGCTTCATCTTCTCGAAGCCGAGCGCCAGTACGCAGTCGTTGATCCCCGCCTCGACGAACTGGCGCGCCATCATCAGCGCGGTCGAGGCGGTCGCGCAGTTGTTGTTGACGTTGTAGACGGGGACGCCCGTCAGGCCGAGTTCGTACACGGCGCGCTGGCCCGCCGTCGAGGCCTGGTAGCAGTAGCCGACCGGCACCTGCTCGACCGCCTCGTAGCCGATCCCCGCGTCGGCGAGCGCCTTGCCGCCCGCCTCCTTCGCCATGTCCCAGTACTGCCACTCGCGGGTCTCGGGCTTCTCGAACTTGGTCATCCCGACGCCGACGATGAACGCCTTGCCAGCCATACGTGTCCTCCTGGAGAGGTAGCGGTGCGGCGGATGAAGGGGCTGCGGTGCGTCAGATGAGGGGACGGGGCTCGGGGTCGCGGGGCAGGCCGAGCAGCCGCTCCGCGACGACGTTGCGCTGCACCTGGGTGGTGCCGCCGGCGATGGTCAGACAGCGCGACATCAAGAAGCCGTGCAGCGCCCGCTCACCGGCGCCCTCGCGCACCGCGCCGGCCGGGCCGAGGAGTTCCAGGACCAGTTCGGCGACCTTCTGCTGGTGCGGGGTCTGCACCAGCTTGCGGATGCTGGCGCCGGCGCCCGGTTCCAGGCCCGACACCTGCTGGAGCGTGGTCCGCAGCCCGATGCAGCCCAGGGCGTGCGCCTCGGCGGCCAGCGCGCCGAGGCGGACGTGTACCGACGCGTCCAGTTCGGCGGCGCGGGCGAGGAGCGCCTCCAGGCCGGTGTCGAAGGTCAACTGGTCCGCCATGTGGACGCGTTCGTTGTCCAGGGTGGTACGGGCCACCCGCCAGCCGTTGTCGACCTCGCCGACCACGGCGTCGGCCGGCAGCAGCACATCGTCGAAGTAGACCTCGCTGAACAGCGCGTCGCCGGTGATCTCCTTCAGTGGGCGGACCTCGATGCCGGGGGTCGCCATGTCGACGAGGAAGAACGTCAGCCCCTTGTGCTTGGGCGCGTCCGGGTCGGTGCGGGCGAGCAGGATCCCGTGGCTCGACCACTGGGCCGCCGAGGTCCACACCTTCTGGCCGTTGACCCGCCAGCCGCCGTCCACCCGCTCCGCGCGGGTCCGCAGCGACGCCAGGTCGGAACCGGCCTCCGGCTCGGAGAACAGCTGGCACCACAGCAGTTCGCCGCGCAGCGTCGGAGGCATCAGGCGCTCCTGCTGCGCCCGGGTGCCGTGGGCGATCAGGGAGGGCACCACCCAGGTGGCGATGCCCAGATCGCTGATCTCGACCCCGGCGGCCGCCATTTCCTGCTGGATCGCCAGCTGCCGGACGGGCCCGGCGCCCAGGCCGTAGGGCTCGGGGAGGTGCGGCGCGGCATAGCCGGTGGGCGCCAGCGCGCGGCGTACCGCGGCGGGGTCCAGTCCGCGTACGCCGTCGATGACCCCCCGGGCCTCGGCGCGGTACCCGTCCGCCTCGGCGGGGAGTTCGAGGCGCAGCGCGCGCCGGGCGCCGTCGGCGGCGTGGCGGGCGGCGCGCAGCCGGTGGGTGTCGCCGCCGCCCAGCAGCTGGCGGGCCACGGTCGCCCGCCGCAGGTGGAGGTGGGCGTCGTGCTCCCAGGTGAAGCCGATGCCGCCGAGGATCTGGATGCAGTCCTTGGCGCAGCTGAAGGCGGCGTCCAGGGCGGTGGCGGTGGCCAGCGCCGCGACCAGTCCACGGACCTCGGGCGCCTGGTGCAGCGCCCGGGCCGCGTCCCAGACCAGGGCACGGGCCTGCTCACAGCGTACGAGCAGGTCGGCACAGAGGTGTTTGACCCCCTGGAACTGGCCGATCGGACGGCCGAACTGCTCGCGTACGGCGGCGTGTTCGGCCGCGGTGCGCAGCGCCCAGGCCGCCGTTCCGCAGCTCTCCGCGGCGAACAGCACACCGGCCAGGTCCCGGACGAGGGCGTTGTCGAGGGCCAGCACCCGCCCACCGGGCACCCGCACCCCCGCCGCGCTCACCTCCGCGGTCGGCCGGGTCGGGTCGGCGCTCTCCTGGGGGCGTACGTCCAGCGCGTCGGCGTCGACGGCGCACCAGACGGTCGTGGCGGCTCCTTCGGCCGCCAGCACGATCAGATCCGCGTCGGCGCCGGCGAGGACCGGGGGCGCGGTGCCGTCCAGGACGTAGCCGTCGGCGGCCTCGACGGCGGTGAGCGAGCCCGGGCCGAGCGCGACGGCGGCGATGCGTTCGCCGGTGACGAGGGCCCGCACAAGGGTGTGCTCGCCGGCGCGGTGCAGCAGTTCGGCGGCGAGGACGGTGGGCAGATACGGGCCGGGGAGCGCGGCGCGGCCCAGCTCCTCCAGGACGACGGCGAGGTCGAGCAGTTCGCCGCCGCCTCCGCCGTCGGCTTCGGGGAGATGGAGGCCGAGCAGGCCCTGCGCCGCGAGCCCGTCCCAGTAGGCGGGCCGCCCATGCCGCCCGGACGCGGCGTCGAGCAGCTTGCGCACCTCCTCGGGCGGTACGGCGCGCGCGGCCCAGCCGCCCGCCGCCTCGGCGAGGTCACGGTGCTCCTGCGTGATTCCGATGCCCATGCGGCGCAGACTAGAACACGTTCCAATCTGACGGAAGGCCAGATGCGGATGCGGCCGGGATTCGGCGACGTGGGTGGAGCCGACGGCCGACGGCCGACAGCCGGCGGCCGGGGAACAGGCTCGCGGAGGCCGAGATGCGGACCCGTAAGCGGGGCCCGGATACGGTGGGAGAAATTCCGGTACGGGCCGGGTCGCTTTTCCCGGCGACCTCCCCGCACCCGCACGGATTCGCCGCTTTCGGGCATCGACGAAACGCCCGCCGAAAATCGACGGGAACGGACGCCGAACAACCGGCTCCCGAAGAACGGACACCGGGAGAGCGGACGGACGGAAGAGCGGACGGCGGGAAATCCGAACCCTCGTTCCGATATCCGTATACGCCCTACGCCCTACGTTCCTACGCCATGGCTCATCCGCCCCACAGGCAGACCCCCACACCACCCGCCCCACCCCATACGGCACGATGAGCCACCTGACCGCACCACCTGGAGGAAGCCCATGTCCGCTCCCACGGCTCAGCCCGCTCCGCGGCCGGAGGTACTCGCCGCGTTCGAGGCGGCGAAGGGCTTCATGCCCGTGGACGAGGGGCTCGCCCTGTACGCCGCGGCGATCGAGGCGGCGGCGCTCGGGCTGCCCCTGGTGGAGGTCGGCACCTACTGCGGCCGGTCCACCCTCCTGCTCGCGGACGCCGCCCGCGACGCCGGGGTGATGGCCGTCACCGTCGACCACCACCGGGGCAGCGAGGAGCAGCAGCCCGGCTGGGAGTACCACGATCCGTCCGTCGTCGACCCCGAGGTCGGCCGGATGGACACGCTGCCCACCTTCCGCCGCACCCTGCACTCCGCCGGGCTGGAGGACCAGGTGATCGCCCTGGTGGGCCGGTCGCCGCAGATCGCGGCCCTGTGGCAGGCGCCGGTCGGCCTGGTCTTCGTCGACGGCGGGCACACCGACGAGCACGCCCGGGCCGACTACGAGGGCTGGGCCCCGCATATCGCGCCCGGCGGGCTGCTGGTCATCCACGACGTCTTCGCGGACCCGGCGGACGGCGGCCAGGCCCCGTACCGCATCTACCGCAGGGCACTGGAGTCCGGCGCCTTCACCGAGATCTCCGCGCACCGGTCGCTGCACGTCCTGCGGCGCACCGGCGCCGGCATCTGAGCGGGCTACCATCGCGGACGTGTCGAACGGCAGCACTTTCCCCCCGCCCCGCCGCCTGCGCGGCACCCTGCTCCTGGTGCTGGTGGTCGTCGGCCTCGGGGGCTGGCTGGCCTGGCGGTCCTCGGGCGGCGACGGCGGCGAGCCGCCACGAGCGGGACAGCCCGCACCGGGCCGGTCCGCCGCGGACGAGGCGGCCGGCGGCGCGGCGGGGCACGGCGGCTCCCCCGACGGCGCGGACGGGCGGGGGAACGCCCCGGGTGACGGCTCCGGCACGGCCGGCCCCCGGCGCGGCAGCCTCAAGGGCAAAACCGTGGTGATCGACCCCGGCCACAACCCGCGCAACCGCGATCACGGCCGGGAGATCGCCCGGCTGGTGGACATCGGCACCGAGCGCAAGGAGTGCGACACCACCGGCACCGCCACCAACGACGGCTACCCGGAGGCGTCCTTCACCCTGGACGTCGCCCGCCGGGCCCGTACGCTCCTCGAACGCCAGGGCGCCGAGGTCGTCTTCACCCAGGACGGCGACCGACCGTACGGGCCGTGCGTGGACGAGCGCGCGGCCATCGGGAACAAGGCGCACGCCGATGCCGCGCTCTCCCTCCACGCCGACGGTTCGGGTACCGGGAACCGCGGCTTCCACGTCATCCTGCCCGCGCGCGTCACGGCCGGGTCGGCGGACACCTCCGGCATCGTCAAGCCCTCGCGGCAGCTCGGCGAAGGGCTGGCCCGCCGGTTCATGGCGGTGACCGGAAGTGAGCCGTCCAATTACATCGGCGGCGGCACGGGGCTCGACGTACGCTCCGACCTCGGCGGCCTCAACCTCTCCACGGTGCCGAAGGTGTTCATCGAGTGCGGCAATATGCGCGATCCGAAGGACGCCGCGCAATTGACCGATCCCAAGTGGCGGCAGAAAGCGGCCCTCGGGATCACCGAGGGCATTACGGACTTCCTGACGCGCTGACCGCGACCGCGGCGACCGGATCCGATACCCGCCGATACGGGTGGCGGAAGCGGTGGTGATGCGCCGTCCGATAGCACGCGGAAACGAACACGACGACCCGCCGGATTCGGCGATAGGTTCCCCTTTACGATGGGTGGCCACCGCCGTGCCTCGCACCGCGACAGCGACGACCAGCCCCACGAAAGAGACAAAGGACCCTTACGTGAACATCCGCTCCCTCACTCGAGGCGACGGCGTGGTGATCGGAGCAGCGGTGTTGCTGTTCATCGCCTCGTTCCTCGATTCCACCGGCGGCCCGGACTGCTCCGGCCCCCTCGCCAAGTACTGCGAGGCCCAGGACTACAGCAGCATCAACGCCTGGGACGTGCTGTCGACCCTCATGAGCGTGTACCTGGCCGGTGTGATCGCCGCGGCGATCATCGCCGTCACCCGGATGCTGCCGCAGCAGCGCAAGGTCGCGGGACTCGACCTCGGCCAGCTCGGCGTCGCCCTCGGCATCTTCGCCGCGTGGACGGCGTTCTGGACCATCATCGACTCCCACAACGCCGGCGCCGGTCTGATCCTCGGTCTGATCGCCGCGCTGATCCTGGCCGGCGGCGCGGTCGCCACGCCGCTCGTCCCGGCGCTGAAGGTCGCCCTGATCGGCGCCCCCAAGGCCCCGGCCGCCGCCCCGTACGGGGCCGGCCCCACCCCGGGTTACGGCTACCCCGGCGCGCAGCAGCAGGCCGGCCAGGGCTACGGCTACCCGGGCGGCCAGCAGCCGCAGGCGGGGCAGACCCACGGGCAGCAGGCTCCGGTCGACGCCACGGCCGGCGGCCCGGCGGGCGCCACCCCGGCGGCCGGGAGCCCGGCGGACTTTGCGCCGTTCTGGTTCGCGGTGCCCGTCGCGCGCCCGCTGTACGGCGAGGACGGCGCTCCGGCGCCGATCGCCGAACTGGCGCCCGGCACCTGGTACCTCGCGGTGGAGCAGCGCGGCCAGGCCCTGATCGCGCAGACCCAGGACGGCCGGCGCGGTGTCCTGCAGGACACCACCGGCATCCAGCGCGGCTGACACCGGACGGGCCGCCGGGCGAGGAACCCGGCGGACGACCGGACGCACAGCGGTCCTTTCGCGGCCCCTCGCCCCTCGCGGGCGGGGGGCCGTTGCACTGCCCGCGAGGCCGCCGTACAGTTCGCCGGGCACCCGCATCTGACGACTCGTCAGGCACGGGTGGGCGAGCGGTCACCGTCGGAGAGAGGCGATCAGCATGCGACTCGGTCTGGCACTGGGCTACTGGGGGCGCGGCCCCGACCCCCGGCACCTCGAACTCGCCCGCGAGGCCGAGCGGCTGGGCTATGACTCGGTATGGACCGCGGAGGCCTGGGGCTCGGACGCCTTCACCGCGCTCACCTGGATCGCCGCCCACACCTCCCGTATCCGTCTGGGTACCGGCATCGCGCAGATGGCCGCCCGCACCCCCACCGCCACCGCGATGCACGCCCTGACCCTGGACCATCTCTCGGGCGGACGGGTGCTGCTGGGCCTGGGACTGTCCGGACCGCAGGTCGTCGAGGGGTGGTACGGGCGGCCGTTCCCCAAGAGCCCACTGACCGCCACCCGGGAGTACGTGGAGGTGATCCGCCAAGTCCTGCGCCGCGAGGGGCCGGTGGAGGTGGACGGGCTCTTCCACTCGCATCCCTACCGCGGCGCGGACGGCACCGGCCTGGGCAGACCGCTCAAGCCCATCACCCACCCGCTGCGCCCCGGCCTGCCGATCCTGCTGGGTGCGGAGGGCCCCAAGAACATCGCCCAGACGACCAGGATCGCGGACGGCTGGCTGCCGCTGTACTGGTCTCCGCAGCGCACCGACGTCTACCGGGCGTCGCTGGCGCACGCCCCCGAGGGCTTCCTCATCGCCCCGATGGCGCGCGCCGTGGTCTGCGACGACGTCGCCGAGGGGCTGCTGCCGGTCAAGGCGATGCTGGGCTTCTACATCGGCGGAATGGGCCACGCGGCCAAGAACTTCCACGCCGACCTGATGGCGCGGATGGGCTTCGAGGAGGAGGCCCGGCGGGTGCAGCGGCTCTTCCTCGAAGGCCGCAGGGAGGACGCCGTACGCGCCGTGCCGGACGCCTTCGCCGACGAGATCTCCCTGGTCGGCCCGCGTGAACGGATCGCGGAGCGCCTGGAGTTGTGGCGCACGGGCCCGGTCACCGACCTGCTGGTCACCGCGCCGGACCCGCACACCCTACGGGTGCTGGCCGAGCTGAACTCCTGAGCCCGGCCCGGCCGCTCACCCGAAGCTCGCCCACTCCAGCCACTGGTCGAGCACCGCCCGCTCGCCCAGCACCTGAACCCGGTCGCTGTCGGCGGGCAGCCTGCGGTAGAGGACCAGAAGGGCATCGGTGAGGCTGCCGCGCAGCGCGACCGCGGCCTTCTCGTGGGTGCGCCGGTGGGAGGGCGCCTCCCCCGTGAGATCGAGCAGCCACTCGGCGTTCAACTCGGGCGGCGCGTCGGTGGCGTGGACGTGGATCGTCCGGCCGGGGCCGAACGCCTTGCGCCCGCGCTCGGCGAACCGGGCCACCACTTCCGGCAGTTCGCCGATCTGCAGCCACTCCTCCAGACAGTCCGCGGCGACCGGCGCCGGAAGCTCGAAGGGGACGCCGGCGGCGAGCGCGGCATCGGCGCGGTGGACGACCGTCTCGTGGACCATCCGGCGGGCCCAGAACCCCGCGTGGTGGGCCGACGTCCAGCTCCACACCTCGGCGTCGGGACCTGCTTCCCGTAGCGCGGCCACGGTCTGCTCGACGCCCGCTACCAGCCAGGCGTCCAGCGCCGCCGCGTCCTCGCCCTCGGGCCCGGCGGCCTCGGGGACGTCCGCGGGGTCGACGTTCTCAAATGCGCGGGTGGCGACGAGGGTGCCGACCCAGCGATGTGCGCCCCCGACATGCCGGGCGAGATCGGCGAGCGTCCAGTCGGGGCAGGTCGGCACGGTCGCCGACAGATCGGCACTGCGCACGATCTTGCGGAACTCGGCTGTCTCGGCAAGAAGTCGGGCGCAGTATTCCTCGTGGGAGAGGGAGCCTTGGAGAGTCATACGTCGCACAGTAGTGCGCATCTAGGCCCCGGGGGGTCCTAATTGGAGACGCCCCGGGGCCGCTGATGACGCGCGGCTGAAGCCGCGCCTACCGGCAGCAGTCCGGATCTAGCCCGGTCGGCAGCCGCTCGCCGCCGAAGACCGACGTCGTCGCCTCGTCACCGCCCACGGCCGCGACCGCGAGCAGCAGCGAACCGGCCGTCCAGGAGGTGAGTTCGCGCGGCCAGATCGCGTCGTCGTCGAAGACGTAGCCGGTCCAGTACATGCCGTCCTCGGCCCGCAGATGCTGTATCCACTTGAGGATCTGCACGGCCCGCTCGGACTCCCCCATGGCCCACAGGGCGAGTGCCAGTTCCGCGCTCTCACCGCCGGTGACCCAGGGGTTGGGCAGTACGCAGCGCACGCCCAGCCCCGGCACCACGAAGTCTTCCCAGGCGGCGTCGATGCGCTCCCTGGCCGCCTCGCCGCGGACCGCTCCGCCCAGGATCGGGTAGTACCAGTCCATGGAGTAGCGGCCCTTGTCCAAGAACCGCTCGGGGTGGCTGCGTATCGCATGGCCCAGCCGGCCGACCGCCAGCTCCCAGTCGGGCTGCGGCTCCTCGCGCTGCTCGGCGAGCGCGAGCGCGCAGCGCAGCGCCTGGTAGATGGAGGACGAGCCGGTCAGCAGCGCCTCGTTGACGGGGGTGCCGTCGTCCTCGCGCTTCCAGCCGATCTCGCCGCCGGGCTGCTGGAGCTCAAGGACGTAGGCGATCGCCGAGGAGACCGCGGGCCACATGCGGTCGACGAAGGCCTCGTCGCCGGTCGACAGGAAGTGGTGCCAGACGCCGACCGCGATGTACGCGCAGAAGTTGGTCTCCCGGCCCCGGTCGGTGGGCGCTTCGGCGTCACCGTCGGCGTAGGCCGCGTACCAGGAACCGTCCGGATTCTGGTGGCGAGCCAGCCAGTCGTACGCGGCCTCGGCGCGCTCGTGTTCGCCGGCCGCGTCCAGGGCCATGGCGGCCTCGGTGTGGTCCCACGGGTCGAGGTGGTGGCCCCGGAACCAGGGGATCGCGCCGTCCTCGCGCTGGGTCGCCAGGATGCCGGCGACCGTACGGGCCGCCTGTTCAGCGGTGAGCACCCCCGGCAGGACGAGCCGTTCGGTACGCCCGGGACTCGTCACTTGGCGGCCCCGGCGGAGGACTTGGTGGAGCGGCGGGGGCGCTTGACGGGCGCGGCGGCCGACGCCTCGGGCAGATGCGGCTTGGTGGCGTAGACGACGAAGCTCTTGCCGATGACGGGGTTCAGCGCCCGCTCGGCGAGCCGGGTGGCCAGCGGCTTCTTCATGATGTCCCAGACCAGCAGCTTGTGGTACGCCTGCACCGGCAGCGCCTTGTCGTTGTCCACCCCGAAGGCGCACTTGAGCCACCAGTAGGGGCTGTGGAGCCCGTGCGCGTGGTGCGTGCCGTAGGGCTCCAGGCCTGCCTCCCGCATCTTGCCGACCAACTCGTCGCCGCGGTAGATGCGGATATGGCCACCCTCGACCTCGTGGTAGGCGTCGCTGAGCGCCCAGCAGATCTTCTCGGGGCCGTAACGGGGGACGGTGACGGCGATCCGGCCGCCGGGCCGCAGGACGCGCACCATCTCGGCGAGCACACCCTTGTCGTCCGGGATGTGCTCCATCACCTCGGAGATGATCACGACGTCGAAGCTGTCGTCGGGGAACGGCAGGGCCAGCGCATCGCCTTCCATGGCGGTGGCGGAGGCACCCGCGGGGGCCTCGCCCGCCTCCTCCATCGCCGCGAACCACTTGGCGACCTCGCGGATCTCCTCGCCGTTCTGGTCGAGGGCGACGACCTGCGCGCCACGCCGGTAACACTCGAAGGCGTGCCGGCCGGCGCCGCAGCCCAGGTCGAGCACGCGGTCACCCGGAGCGAGCGGGAAACGGGAAAAGTCGACGGTCAGCACGGGGTTCTGCTTTCGTCCGGCGGTGGTGGGCAGTCGGCGCGTAGCGCCGTCTTCTGGGAGTGGAGGTCGGGCGACGGGCGGGCGGTGGCGGCTGCAGGAGTGCAAGGGGGCGCGCGGCTAGCTGCGCAGAGTGCGGGCGGCGACCCGGCCGCCCTGGAGGGCGATCGCCTCGCGGTAGCGCTCGGCGGTGCCGATGGCGGCCTGCCGCCAGGTGAAGCGGGCCAGTACCCGCTCCCGGCCGGCGGCGCCGAGCCGGCGGCGCAGCGCCTCGTCGCCCAGGAGGCGGAGCAGTCCGCCGGCCAGCGCGTCGGCGTCGCCGGGGGGCACCGCGAGGCAGGTCTCGCCGTCGGGCCCGGCGACCTCGGGGATCGCGCCGCCGGTGGTGGCCAGCAGCGGGGTCCCGGTGGCCATCGCCTCGGCCGCGGGCAGCGAGAAGCCCTCGTAGAGGGAGGGCACGCAGGCGATCTGGGCACCGCGGACGAGGTCGACGAGTTCGCCGTCGCTGATGCCCTTGACGAACTCGATGGCGCCGGTGAGCCCGAGCCGCTCGATGGCGGCGGCGACCGGCCCGTCGTCGGCGCGCTTGCCGACGACCACCAGGTGGGCGTCGGGGTTCTCGGTGCGCACCTTGGCGAGCGCCTCGACGAGGTGGATCAGCCCCTTGAGGGGCACGTCCGCGCTGGAGGTGGTGACGATCCGGCCCGGCACCTCCGGGACGGCGGCATCCGGCGAGAACAGGTCGGTGTCGGCACCGATGTGGACGACGTGGATGCGGCCGGGGTTCACCCCGAGGTCGTCGACGATCTCCTGGCGGGAGGAGCCGGAGACGGTCAGCACGGACGGCAGCCGCCGGGCGACGCGCTTCTGCATCCGGGTGAAGCCGTACCAGCGGCGGACCGAGGCGCGGCGCTTCCAGCCGTCGGCGGCCTCGAGGTCGAGCCGGCGGTCGACGGTGATGGGGTGGTGGATGGTGGTGACCAGCGGGGCGCCGAGCGCACCGGTGCCGCCGAGCAGACCGTAGCCGAGGGTCTGGTTGTCGTGGACGACGTCGAACTGGCCGCGGCGGGCGGCGAGATGGCGCCGGGCGCGCAGCGAGAAGGTGAGCGGCTCGGGGAAGCCGCCGGTCCACATCGTGCCCACCTCAAGGGCGTCGACCCAGTCGCGGTACTCGCCGCGTCCCGGCGTGCGAAACGGGTCCGGCTGGCGGTAGAGGTCCAGGCTCGGCAGCTCGGTCAGCACCACGCCCTCGTCGAGGACGGGGTAGGGCTGGGCGCCGATCACCTCGACGGTGTGGCCGAGGCGGGCCAGCTCGCGCGAGAGGTGGCGTACATAGACGCCCTGTCCGCCGCAGAACGGGTTCCCCTTGTACGTGAGCATCGCGATGCGCAGGGGGCGCCCGTGGTCGCCGGAGTGGGGGGCCTCGGTGCGCTCCGGGCGCCCGTGGTCACTGGGGCGGGGGGCCTCGGTGCGCACCGGGCGCTCGCCGTTCGTCGGGGCGGAGGCCGAGGGGGCCTCTGCGGGGCGAGGCGCGGCTGCCTGGACGGCCTCTGCGGTCACGCTCGGCCCCCTTCTCACTGGACTTTCGCCGGAGCGTAACCGCTGGCGGTAATCTAGAACAAGTTACAGAACTGACGGGCTACTGATCAGTTCACCGAGCTTCGAATCTACCGGCCAGGACCGATGCGAAAAGAGCCGCACCAGGTGATTCGCGCCACCACCCGCCCCCCTGCCATGCTGTGCCGATCGAACCACCGGCACTCACCGCATCGCGGACGGAATGCCATGGAATGGGAAATATGACTACGGAATCCAAGGCGGCCAAACCGGCGCTTCCCGCGAGTCCTCCCCTGACCGAGCGTCAGGAGGCCCGGCGCCGCCGCATCCTGCACACCAGCGCCAAGCTGGCGTCCCGTGGCGGCTTCGACGCCGTGCAGATGCGCGAGGTCGCCGAGTCCTCGGGCGTCGCGCTCGGCACCCTCTACCGCTACTTCCCCTCCAAGGTGCATCTGCTGGTCGCCACCATGCAGGACCAGCTCCAGCACATGCACGAGACGCTGCGCAAGCGTCCGCCGTCGGAACAGGATCCGGGCGCACGGGTCGCCCAGACCCTGATGCGGGCGTTCCGCGCACTGCAGCGCGAACCGCACCTCGCGGATGCGATGGTGCGCGCGCTGACCTTCGCCGACCGGTCGGTGAGCCCGGAGGTGGACACCGTCTCGCGACTGACGACGGCGATCATCCTGGACGCCATGGGGCTGGACGTCGCGCCCACCCCGGAACAGCTCTCCGCGGTACGGGTCATCGAGCACACCTGGCACTCGGCACTGATCACCTGGCTGTCGGGCCGGGCCTCGATCGCCCAGGTGAAGATAGACATCGAGACGGTGTGCCGCCTGATCGACCTGACGGCACCGGAAGGTGCCCGGTAGGGGGCGTCGTGCCGGACGCCCCCCGTTCCGCCCCGCTCACTCCTCCGGCGGGAAGACCGCCTCGCCGCTACCGGCGACGGTGATGATGATCGCCTCCACGGGGCACCCCTCGGCCGCCGCCAGAACGCTCTCGGTGGCGTCCGCCTCCGGCGCCACGGGGTGCGACTGGCGGGCCGTGTCCAACCGGAAGCCGTCCGGTGCCGCGCCGACGCACATCCCCGACCCGATGCAGACACTCCGGTCCACCTCCACCTGCCAGCGGTCCGCCATCAGGCACCCGCCGGCAGGTGGATCATCTTGTGCTCCAGGTACTCGCCGAAGCCCTCGGGGCCGAACTCCCGCCCGATACCGGAGTTCTTGTAGCCGCCGAACGGGCCGAGCATGTCGATGCTGAAGGTGTTCACCGAGTACGTACCGGTGCGCACCTGCCGTGCGATGTCGATGCCGTGGTCGACGTCGGAGGTCCACACCGAGCCGGACAGCCCGTAGTCGGAGTCGTTGGCGATCCGCACCGCCGCCGCCTCGTCGTCGTACGGCAGCAGGCAGATGACCGGGCCGAAGATCTCCTCGCGGGCGATCCGCATCGAGTTGGCGACCTCGCCGAAGAGCGTCGGCTCGACGTACCAGCCCGTGTCCTGCCCCTTCGGCCGGCCGCCGCCGGTCAGGACCTTGGCGCCTTCCTGCTGGCCGAGCGCGATGTAGTCCAGCGAGCGCTGCTGCTGACGGCGGGCGACCAGCGGGCCCACCTCCGTGGCCGGATCGAGCGGGTCGCCGACGGTGAGCGCGGAGGCGGCCGCGGTGAACCGCTCGGCGATCTCGTCGTAGTGGCTGCGCGGTGCGAGGATCCGCGTCTGGGCCACACAGGCCTGGCCGTTGATCATCCAGGCGAACGGCACGATGCCGGCAACCGCCGCGTCCAGATCCGCGTCCGGCAGGATCACCGCGGCGGACTTGCCGCCCAGCTCCAGTGTGACGCGGCTGAGGTTGCGGGCCGCGACCTCCATGACCCGCCGGCCCGCCGCGACCGATCCGGTGAACGACACCTTGTCCACTCCCGGGTGCCCGACCAGGTACTCGCTCACCTCGCGGTCCGCCGGCAGGATCGACAGCACGCCCTCCGGCAGCCCGGCCTCGGACGCGATCTCGGCGAGGAGGTACGCGTCCAGCGGGGTCTCCGGTGACACCTTCAGCACGGCCGAGCAGCCGGCCAGCAGGGCAGGGGCGAGCTTGGCCGCGGCGGTGAACTGCGGCACGTTCCACGGCACCACGGCCGCGACCACCCCGACCGGCTCCCGTCGTACCAGGATCGGCCCGAGCACCCCGGCCCGCCGCTCCTCGAACGGAGCGCCGCCGTCCGCGGGTTGCCCCTCGTCGCCCCCGAAGCTGCGGGCCACCGTGAGCGCCGAGTCCCAGGCCAGCACCGAGGCCAGCGACTGCACCATGACGCCGGAGGTGAACGGGGTGCCGTTCTCGGAGCTGATGACCCTGGCGATCTCCTCGCTGCGCGCGGCGAAGGCGTCCTTGATACGGGTCACCACCGCGATCCGGTCCGCCAGCGGGGCGTTCGCCCACACCCCGGACTCGAAGGACGCGCGGGCCGCGGCCACCGCACGGTCGACATCGGCCCGCGAGGCGTGCGGGACGCGGCCGATGACCTGTTCGGTGTGCGGTGAGACGACCTCGATCGTGTCCCGGCCGGCCGGATCGACCAGCTGTCCGCCTATATAGAGCTTTCCGTGCTCGACGAGGTCGCTCATCGCTGCCGCCTCCTGCGGGTTGGCCGCCTGTCCGATGTGGGTGCGCACCTACGCGGACCGTGTGAGGGGCATGTGCTGCCTTACCGCGCCGGCTTATGACGCCGTGTCAGTCGATCGCCTCGGGACCGCTCGGTTCACCATGTCAGAAACTGATACCAGTTCTAGTTGGAGGAGTCCACGCCGTCGACCGAATCCCCACTGCCATCCCCACCACCGTCCCAACCGCCGTTCGTCGGAGGCGACTTCCGGCCGCTCTGAAACCAGTTCTAGTTATAGTGAGAGGGCAGGTGCGGGGTGACGGGGTGTATGCCACACCGAGAGGGGACCGGGATGACCACGCAGGTGATCGACCACCGAGGCGGGGTGTGGAGCATCGCCGTCCCCATCCCGGACAACCCGCTCGGCCACACCCTCGTCCACCTCCTGGAGACCGACCGCGGACCGGTGCTCATCGACACCGGCTGGGACGACCCGGACTCCTGGGACGCCCTCGTCGCGGGCGTCGCCGCCTGCGGCTTCGCCCTCACCGATCTCCACGGCGTCCTGATCACCCACCACCACCCCGACCACCACGGCCTCTCCGCCAAGGTGCGGCAGGCGTCCGGCGCCTGGATCGCGATGCACGCCGCGGACACCGCCGTGGTCCGCCGGACCCGCGAGGCCGAGCCGGGCGAGTGGCTCGACTACCTGATCGCCAAGCTCGCGGGCGCGGGCGCGCCGGACGACCATCTGGCACCGCTGCGGGAGGCGCGCGGCAACGGGCGCGGCCGGAGACTGCCCGGCCGACAGGCGGCCCTGCCGGACCGTGGGATCGAGCCCGGCGAGCTGCTCGACCTGCCGGGACGCCGGGTGCGGGCCATCTGGACGCCGGGGCACACGCCGGGGCATGTGTGTCTGCACCTGGAGGAGGAGCATCCGGGCGAGCGGGCTCGCGGCTTCGGCCGGCTCTTCTCCGGCGACCACCTCCTCCCGGGCATCACCCCGCACATCGGCCTGTACGGGGACCCGGACGACAGCACGGTCACCGACCCCCTGGGCGACTACCTCGCCTCCCTCGAACGCGTCGGCCGGCTCGCCCCCGCCGAGGTGCTGCCCGCCCATCAGCACGCCTTCACCGACGCCGAGGGGCGCGTACGCGAGCTCATCGCCCACCATCAAGAGCGGCTCACCGGCCTGAGAGCACTGCTCCGCGAACCCCTCACCCCCTGGCAGCTCGCCGTGGCCATGGAGTGGAACCGTCCCTGGGAACAGATCCCCTACGGCTCCCGGAACATCGCCGTCTCGGAGGCCGAGGCACATCTGCGCCGCCTGGTGAAGCAGGGGGACGTGGAGCGGGTACCGGGCTCCGATCCGGCGACGTACCGGGCGGTGTGACGCACAGGGGAGGTGTGACGCCTAGGGAAGGTGTGACGAACCTCGCCGCCTTCGGCCGTCCCCGGCTCGTACGTGCGGGCGGGCCCCGTCCGGGCGCCGGTTAAGGTGTGCGGGACAACTTCATCCGTACCCGATCGGGGGAAGCCGGTGGAAATCCGGCGCTGACCCGCAACCGTGAGGACGGCCGTCGACCCGCGCGGTGCGCGGCGCTCCCGGCCGTACGAGCCGGAGCACCCGTTGGGGCACGACCAAGGCTCCCGCCACCGGAACCGCCGCCCGCGCGGACGGTCCGGTGCGCGGCACCGTCGAGGTATACGGAGCTGAGCCCGGTGCCACCGCGCCCGATCGCAGGATCGGCGCCCGGCGGTCGCCCGAGCGCGGCTGCGTACCACCGCCGCGACCCGACCCGAGAGGCACCGACCCGATGGCCCCCATGGCTTCCATGGCTCCCCAGGCCCCTTCGACGCACCCCGTCGCCTTCCTGGCGCGCCGCGCCGCCATGGCGCTGGCGGCCGTGGCGGTGCTGGGCACGGCCACCGCCCCCGCCGCGTCCGCGGCGCCCGCCCCCGCCCCGTCGACGTCGCCCAAGAAGCTGCCCGACGGGCTGTACGGCACCAAGGACCCGCAGTACGACGGTGTGTGGCGGCAGTCGCTGGCGCTGCTGGCGCAGGACACGGTCGGCGTACGACCCGCGGCGTCGGCCGTGGACTGGCTGGTCGGGCAGCAGTGCGCCGACGGCTCGTTCACCGCCTTCCGCGCCGAGCCGAAGCGGGCCTGTGACGCGAAGGCGATGCGGGACACCAACCAGACGGCCGCCGCGGTGCAGGCGCTGGCCGCGCTCGGCGGGCACGGCGAGACCGTGCAGAAGGCCGTGCGCTGGCTGAAGTCGGTGCAGAACGACGACGGCGGCTGGAGCTCGATGGCCGGCTCGGCCAGCGACGCCAACTCCACCTCCGTCGTCATCGGCGCGCTCATGGCGGCCGGCGAGAAGCCGGAGGCGGTCACGTCGAAGAAGGGCGGCAGGACTCCCTACGAGGCGCTGCTCACCTTCCAGCTGGGCTGTGCGGCGAAGGAGGGCGAGCACGGCGCGTTCACCTTCCAGCTCAAGGGTGCGGCGCCGAACGCGGACGCCACCGCGGCCGCCGCGACCGGCGCCCTGGGCAAGGGCTTCGTCGTCGCACCGGCCAAGCGGGGCGCCGACAGCCCCGTCAAGCCTCTGACCTGCAAGGACGGCAAGCCGGAGAAGTCCACCGATGCGGCGCGGGCCGCGGACGGCGGCGCCGCCTACCTCGTCGACCAGCTCGACCGGAACGGACAGCATCTGCTCTCCGCGATGCCGGGCCAGGAGGAGCAGCCCGATGTCGGCAACACCGCGGATGCCGTGGTGGCGCTGGCGGCCGGGTCGCACGGGGCCGCCGCCCAGAAGCCGCTGAAGTGGCTGGAGAAGAACGCCGCGGGCTGGGCCAAGGAGAACGGTCCGGCCGCCTACGCCCAGTTGGTGCTCGCCGCGCACGCCACCGGCGCCGACCCGCGCTCCTTCGGGGGCAGCGACCTGGTGGCCGCGCTGAACGCGACCGGGCCCAAGCCGGCCGGTACCGCCTCGCCGGCGGCCGAGGGCACGGAGGACCACAAGGACGGCGACGGCGGCGTCAACGTCTGGTGGGTCGTCGGGGTCGCGCTCGCCTTCGGCGCCGGCATCGGCTTCCTGCTGAGCGGCCGTAAGAAGAAGAACGCGCTCTGATGCGGCCGAGGCAGCTGCTGCAGCCGATGCGGCGCACCCGGATCGCCGGCGTGCTGCTGCTGGCCGGCGCGGTCACCGGGCTGGCCGCCGGGCCGGCCCACGCGCAGGAGTACCGCTACTGGTCCTTCTGGGACGGCGGGAGCGGCGGCTCCTGGGCCTACGCCACCGAGGGGCCGGCGACCGTACGCCCGGCCGATGGCGCGGTCGAGGGCTTCCGCTTCACCGTCAGCGCCGACTCCGCCGCGGCCGGCAAGCCGCGCGCGGCCGCCGACTTCGACGCGATCTGCCGCGATACGCCCGCCAGGGACGGCCGCAAGCGGATCGGCATCGTCATCGACTTCGGCACCGCGGCGGACGCTCCCGATGGCGAGCGGCCGCCGAAGGCCCGGACGGAGTGCGCCCAGGTGTCCGAGGACGCCTCGGCGGGCGAGGCACTGGCCGCGGTCGCCCGGCCGCTGCGCTACGACCCCAATGCGCTGCTGTGCGCCATCGCCGACTACCCGAAGTCGGGGTGTGCCGACCAGGTGAGCGGGTCGGGCGGGGCGAAGGAGTCCGCCGACGCGGAGCAGTCCGCCGGCCGGCGGGGTGCGGACGGGGCGGAGGGTACGGACGGGTCGAAGGGGGCCGGCTCCGGCGGTGACGGCGGGCCGTCCGCCGGACTGCTCGGCGGTGTCGCGGCCGTCGTCGTCCTGGGTGCGGCGGCCGTGTGGCAGGCGCGCCGTCGGCGCGGATGAGCGCCCCGCAGGCGACCCGTACCACCGCGCTGCACGCCGGCGCCTGGTGGCTGTGGGCCCTCGGCCTGGCCACCGCGGCCTCCCGCACCACCAACCCGCTGGTGCTGGGGCTGCTGGTGGGCGTGGCCGGATATGTCGTCGCGGCGCGGCGCACGGACGCGCCCTGGGCCCGCTCGTACGGCGCGTTCGTCAAGCTCGGCCTGGTCGTGATCGCCATTCGGCTGGCCTTCGCCTTCGTCCTCGGCTCCCCCATCCCCGGTACGCACACCCTCGTCACGCTGCCCGAAGTGCCCCTGCCCGACTGGGCGAAGGGCGTCCGGATCGGCGGCCGGGTCACGGCGGAGGGCATGGTCTTCGCGCTCTACGACGGGCTGAAGCTGGCCACCCTCCTCATCTGCGTGGGCGCCGCCAACGCACTGGCCAACCCCTCGCGGTTGCTGAAGTCCCTGCCCGGCGCGCTGTACGAGGCGGGCGTGGCAGTCGTCGTCGCCATGACCTTCGCGCCGAACCTGGTCGCCGACGTCCAGCGGCTGCGCGCCGCCCGACGGCTGCGCGGCCGCCCCGACCGCGGCTTCAAGGCACTGCTCCAGGTCGGTGTGCCGGTGCTGGAGGGCGCGCTGGAGCGCTCGGTGGCCCTGGCCGCGGCCATGGACGCCCGCGGCTACGGCCGCAGCGCCCACGTACCTCGCGCCGTACGTCACCTCACCTCCGTCCTCACCCTCGGCGGCCTCCTGGGCATCTGCGCCGGCACCTACGGCCTGCTCGGCGGCACCGGCGCCGGCTACGGTCTGCCGCTGCTCCTCGCCGGGCTGGCCGCCGCCCTCGCCGGCCTGTGGCTCGGCGGGCGCCGCTCCCTGCGCACCCGCTACCGCCCCGAACGCTGGGGCCTGCGGGCCTGGCTCGTAGCGGGCTCCGGCATCGCCGTGGCCACCCTGATGATCTGGGCGAACACCTACGCACCGGCTGCCCTCCACCCGCCCGCCGTCCCCCTCACGCCCCCTGTGCTTCCGCTCTGGCCGGCGGCGTCCGTGCTGCTGGGACTGCTCCCCGCGGTGGTGGCACCCCTCCCGAGGCCGACGGATCGCGTGCGGCGAGGTACGGACCGTACGGGCAGGGGTACGGACCGCACGGGCGATCGCGCTACGGACCGTACGAGCACGGGCCCCGACGGCGGCAGCCTCCGCCGTGTCCACAGCCGCGGTCGGGCACAGAGCCAGGGCCAAAGCTCGGGTCGTGGTCCTCGTGACGGCCGCGGCGGGGCCCACAGCCACCCCGACGATCCCCCTCCGTACAAGAAGGAGCCGACCCAGTGATCCGGTTCGAGCAGGTGTCGGTCACCTACGGCGACGCCGCGGCACCCGCTGTCCAGGGCATCGACCTGACCGTCCCCGAAGGCGAACTGTGCCTCCTGGTCGGCCCGTCCGGCGTCGGCAAGTCCACCGTCCTGAACGCGGTCTGCGGACTGGTCCCCCACTTCACCGGCGGCACTCTGCACGGACGCGTCACCGTCGACGGCCGCGACACCCGCACCCACAAGCCGCGCGAACTCGCCGACGTCGTCGGCACCGTGGGCCAGGACCCGCTGGCGCACTTCGTCACCGACACCGTCGAGGACGAACTCGCCTACGGTATGGAATCCCTCGGGCTCGCCCCCGGTGTGATGCGCCGCCGCGTCGAGGAGACCCTGGACCTGCTGGGCCTGGCCGACCTGCGCGACCGCGCCATCACCACCCTCTCGGGCGGCCAGATGCAACGGGTGGCGATCGGCTCGGTCCTCACCACCCACCCCAAGGTCCTGGTACTGGACGAGCCGACCTCGGCCCTGGACCCCGCCGCCGCCGAAGAGGTGCTCTCCGTACTCCAGCGCCTGGTCCACGACCTCGGCACGACCGTCCTGCTGGCCGAACATCGCCTGGAGCGCGTCGTCCAATACGCCGACCAGGTCATCCTGCTCCCCTCCCCCGGCGCCGCCCCCGTGATGGGAACACCCGCCGACATCATGGCCATCTCCCCCGTCCACCCACCGGTGGTCGCCCTCGGCCGCCTGGCCGACTGGTCCCCCCTCCCTCTCACCGTCCGCGACGCCCGCCGCAAAGCCACCGCCCTCCGCGAACGCCTGACGGGAGTCACCCCGCCGGCGCCGGGGACGGGCTCTCCCCGGACGGCTCCCTTCCCGGCCCCCGGAGCCACACCGCCAGGCGCCGGGCCGGGTGCCGAGGCGGCTGCCGGAGCGAGTTCCGGGACAACGGCCGGAACGGGCGCCGGGGCGGTTGCCGAGGCGGCTGCCGAGGCAGAGGCCGGGGCGGGTGCCGGGGCGGGTGCCGGGGCAAAGACCGCTCCGGCGATCCGCGGCGGTCGCGCCGCACGAATCCGGGACGGCGTTGTCTCACGAGCTCCGAGCGGTGCCGTCGCGGCGGTTTCCGGACTCGGTGTTCGCCGGGGGCAGATGGACGCGTTGTATCGGGTGGATCTGAACGTCCGGGCCGGCGAGACCGTTGCCCTGATGGGGCGCAACGGTGCGGGAAAGTCCACCCTCCTCGGCACCCTCGTCGGAATGCACCAGCCGTCCGCCGGTACGGTCCGCGTGGGCGGTGCCACTCCTCACCGCACCAGCCCCCGTGCCCTTCTGCGGCACGTCGGGCTGGTTCCCCAGGAACCCCGCGACCTGCTCTACGCGGACACCGTCGCCGCCGAATGCACCATGGCGGACCAGGACGCGGGCGCCCCCGCCGGCAGCTGCCGAGCCCTGGTGACCCGACTGCTGCCCGGTGTTCCGGACTCTGCCCACCCCCGTGATCTGTCCGAGGGCCAACGCCTCGCGCTCGCCCTCGCCGTCGTACTGACCGCACGTCCTCCGCTGCTCCTCCTCGACGAGCCCACCCGCGGCCTGGACTACGCCGCCAAGGCCCGCCTGATCGAAGTCCTGCGCACTCTGGCCACCGACGGCCACACCATCATCCTGGCCACTCACGATGTGGAACTCGCCGCCGAGCTGGCACACCGCGTGGTGATCCTCGCGGACGGTGAGGTCGTCGCCGACGGTCCCACCGACGAGATTGTCGTCTCCTCTCCCTCCTTTGCTCCGCAGGTCGCCAAGGTGCTCGCTCCGTTGCCCTGGCTGACCGTTCCTCAGGTGGCCCACGCTCTGGAGGCCACCGGATGACCTCGCGCCCACGGCACCCTGACGACAGCCACCCCGTCTCCCTCTCCGAATCCCGCGTCGACGTCGGCGTGGGCGTCAGCTCCGCCTCCGACGCCGACTCCACCTCCGGCGCCGACTCCACTGCCGGCGTCAGCGTCGGCTCCCCCCTCCCCACGAACCGTCAGGCCCGGGCAGTACGGCTCGGCCCCCGGTCCGTCGCCGCACTGGCCCTGGTCTCAGCCATCGGCGTGATGGCTTTCGGATGGCCGCTGCTCGCCGATTCCGCCTCCGGCCTCGCCCATTCCAAGGACGCGCCCTGGCTGTTCGCCGCGCTGCTGCCGATGCTGCTCGCCGTGGTCGTCGCGACCATCGCCGACACCGGCCTGGACGCCAAAGCCATCGCCATGCTCGGCGTACTGGCCGCGGCCGGAGCCGCCATGCGCCCGCTGGGCGCGGGAACGGCGGGAATCGAGCCGATGTTCTTTCTGATGGTGTTGTCGGGCCGAGTGCTCGGGCCCGGATTCGGCTTTGTGCTGGGCTCCGTGGCGATGTTCGCGTCGGCGCTGCTGACCGGCGGAGTCGGCCCATGGATGCCGTTCCAGATGCTGACGATGGGATGGGTGTCGATGGGCGCCGGCCTGCTGCCGGGGCCCGACCGGCTCCGCGGCCGCCGCGAGCTGGCCATGCTCGCCGCCTACGGCGCGGTCTCCGCGGTCCTCTACGGCCTCATCATGAACCTCCAGGGGTGGCCCTATATCGCCGGCATGGCCTCGGGGGTCTCCTTCGTCCCGGGCGATCCGCTCGAAGACAACCTCGCCCGCTATATCGCCTACTGCCTTGCCACCTCCCTCGGCTGGGACCTGCCCCGCGCTCTGGTCACCGTGATCCTCACCTTCACCTTGGGCGGCACCGTCCTCAAGGCCCTGCGCCGCGCCACCCGCCGCGCCGCCTTCGACGTCCCTGTCGCCTTCACCCCTGATCCACCCCGAGGGGCCGCCGGACCTGTATGACCGCGCCCCGCTTGGCGGGCCGCCCGGGACCAGGCGGAACCGGGCTCCACGGGAGACGGGCTCAGCGGGAGACGGGCAGGGAACGGGCTATCGCAGGCTCCGAGCGCAGGAACGAGGTGTAGTGGGCGGCGTCCGCGCCCTGGTCGACGACCGTGGCCCGAGCGCCGTGCCGCGCCAGTTCCCGCGCGCAGCTGCGGGTGTTGGCTATCGGTACGTCGCGATCGCCGGTCGCGGAGTAGAGGGTTATCCGGACGCCTCGGCCGGGCTGCCAGTCACAGGCGCGGTCGTTGGCCCGAAGGGATTCCAGCAGGGCGCCGGACGGGTGCTGGAGTTTCTGGAACCAGGTGTCGGTCAGCAGGTCTTCGAGGCGGTCGGGCAGTTTGCCGGCGATGTCCTCCGCCGGGTGGTCACCGTTGAAGAGGTCCTCGACGCGGTCGTCATAAGGGGCTCGGAACACCTCACTCGGATCGTTGTAGAGCGGGTGCAGGCGGTTCTGGGCTGTGAGGAAGAAGGAGATGTAGAAGACGGCGGACTGCGGGTCGACTCGACCGTCGAACATCCCGGGGAGTTCGCTGCCGTCGAGGTCGTACGGTCCGGCGACCGGGGCGAGCGTTCCAAGGCGGAATCGGGGATCAGCGCCGCGGTCCAGCTCACGGCCCAGTGCCATGGTGACCTGCCCGCCCTGTGAGAAGCCGGTGACGGACACCGTGCGGTCGAGGGCGGCGCCGAGCTTCGGAGCGGCCGAACGGGCTGCCCGGAGCATGTCCAGGGAGGCCGATGCCGCGGATCGGGCGTCCATGTACGGGTGGCGGCCGGGGCTTGTGCCGAGACCCAGGTAGTCGGGGGCGATGGCGGCGCGGCCGGCGGAGGCGTACAGCACTGATACCGCTCGGTCGGGGCCTTCGGCGACCGACGGCGCATAGCCCCGGTAGGCGAGGGTGCCGTGGGCGTGGACCACGGGCGGGAGGTGACGGTGGCTGGCGCCGAGGGGGAGCGCCAGCAGACCGGAGGCGCTGGTGGGGCGGCCCTCGGGGGTGATCGTGCGGTAGGTGAGGCGGTATGCGGCGACGCCGTGCCGCGCGGTCTTCGCGTCCAGGCCCGCCTTCTGCGCCTGGGCGATGATCTCGGCTCTGCTCCGCCGGCCCAGAGGCGTGATGGAGAGGACTTTCCCGCGCGAGGTCGCGGTGCGGGACGCGGCGGTGGCACCGGCTGCCTTCGTCTGCTCCTGTCCAGTGGGCTGCGATGCGTAGGCCGCGGATGTCGTAAGGGCCGGGGCCGTCGTGAGCGCCGCGAGCAGAAGGGCGGAACCGGCGGCCAGGCCGCGTGAGACGCGACGGCGCCCGCTCGGTCCGCGCGGCGCATCGGACAAGCACGATGCGCCGGACGCGGACGAGGGTGGAGCCGAAGCTGGGGTTGAGGCTGCAGGCGAAGCGGAAGCCGCAGGTGAATGCGGTGAGGGCTGCTGAGTGCTGTTCGTCATGTCTTCGACGGTACGGAGACGCCGCTCGCCGCAGAATGCGGTTTCCCGTACAACTCACCTGTGGTTTTCCGCAGGTTGGGAGCGGCCTGCCGTTCCATCGCGCGCGCGGACCTCACTACACCCGCCCACCCCCCGTAAGGGGGGTGGGCGGCGGGGAAAAACATAAGCAGCCACAACCCCTGCAGCCGCTACACCCCCTGCCGCCGCCACAGCCACCACAACCCCTACAACCGCTGAATGATCGTCCCTGTGGCCAGTGCCCCGCCCGCGCACATCGTGATGAGAGCGAATTCCTTGTCCCTGCGCTCCAGTTCATGGAGGGCGGTGGTGATCAGCCGGGCGCCGGTGGCGCCGACCGGGTGCCCCAGGGCGATGGCGCCTCCGTTGACATTCACCTTTTCCAGGTCCTGTTCGAAGACCTGCGCCCAGGAGAGCACGACGGAGGCGAAGGCTTCGTTGATCTCGACCAGGTCGATGTCCTTGAGGGACATACCGGCCTTGCCGAGCACGGCGCGGGTGGCGTCGATCGGGCCGTCCAGGTGGAAGTGCGGATCGGCGCCGACCAGCGCCTGGGCCACGATGCGGGCCCGCGGCTTGAGTTTGAGGGCGCGTGCCATCCGCTTCGACGCCCACATCACCGCGGCGGCGCCGTCGGAGATCTGCGAGGAGTTGCCCGCCGTGTGGACGGCGGTCGGCATCACGGGCTTGAGGCCGCCCAGCGCCTCCATACTGGTGTCGCGCAGGCCCTCGTCGCGGTCGACCAGCCGCCACATGCCCTGACCGGCGGCCTGCTCCTCCTCCGTGGTGGGCACCTGGACGGCGAACGTCTCCCGTTTGAACCGTTCCTCTGCCCAGGCAGCGGCGGCCCGCTCCTGCGAGATCAGACCGAGCGAGTCGACGTTCTCCCGGGTCAGCCCCCGGTTGCGGGCGATGCGTTCGGCCGCCTCGAACTGGTTGGGCAGGTCGACGTTCCACTCGTCGGGCCAGGGCTTGCCGGGGCCGTGCTTGGAGCCGCTGCCGAGCGGCACCCGGGACATCGCTTCGACGCCGCAGCCTATGCCGATGTCGATGACACCGCTGGCGACCATGTTGGCGACCATGTGATTGGCCTGCTGGGAGGAGCCGCACTGGCAGTCCACGGTGGTCGCCGCGGTCTCGTACGGAAGGCCCATCGTCAGCCAGGCGTTGCGCGCCGGGTTCATGGACTGTTCGCCGGCGTGGGTCACGGTGCCGCCGACGATCTGTTCGACGCAGTCGGGCTGGATGCCCGTGCGCGCGAGGAGTTCGCGGTAGGTCTCGCCCAGGAGGTAGGCGGGGTGGAGGTTGGCGAGCGCGCCTTGGCGCTTGCCGATGGGAGTGCGTACTGCTTCGACGATGACGGGTTCCGCGGCCATGACTGACTCGTCCTCTCCTCGCGCCCGCGGGCGTCCCGGCACCCACGGAAGAAGAACTAGTACGCGTTCTAGTTCCGCAAACAGTCTTATGAGCCACCCTCCGGGGCGCAAGAGGCATGCAAGCCCCTTGTCCGCAACAGGAGTCGCCACACCCCTTGCCACTTATAGAACTCGTTACTACCTTCACCGCGACCCCACACCTGATGAGCCGTCAGAAGTCCCGGATGGAACCACGGACCAGGAGTCGCCGATGCCATGCCCAGCGCTGCCCGAGGGGTTCGACTTCACCGACCCCGACGTCTACCAGTCCCGCGTTCCGCTCCCCGAGTTCGCCCAGCTGCGGCAGACCGCGCCCGTGTGGTGGAACGCCCAGCCGCACGGCATCGCCGGCTTCGACGACGACGGCTACTGGGTCGTCACCCGTCACCAGGACGTCAAGGAGGTGTCCACCAAACCGGACATCTTCTCCGCGAACCTCAACACCTCGATCATCCGCTTCAACTCGGCCATGACCCGCGACCAGATCAACGTGCAGAAGCTGATCATGCTGAACATGGACCCGCCCGAGCACACCAGGGTCCGCCAGATCGTGCAGCGGGGATTCACCCCGCGCTCCATTCGCGCCCTGGAGGAGGCGCTGCGCGATCGGGCGGCCCGGATCGTCGCCGAGGCGCGGGAGAAGGGCACCGGGGACTTCGTCACCGACGTCGCCTGCGAGCTGCCCCTCCAGGCCATCGCCGAACTCATCGGCATCCCCCAGGACGACCGGACCCGCATCTTCGACTGGTCGAACAAGATGGTCGCGTACGACGACCCGGAACTGGCCATCACCGAAGAGGTCGGCACCAACGCGGCGATGGAGCTGATCTCGTACGCGATGAACCTGGCCGCCGCGCGCAAGGAATGCCCGGCCAAGGACATCGTCAGCCAACTGGTGGCGGCCGAGGACGAGGGGAATCTCGGCTCCGACGAATTCGGGTTCTTCGTACTGCTGCTGGCGGTCGCCGGCAACGAGACGACCCGGAACGCCATCACGCACGGCATGCACGCCTTCCTCACCCATCCCGACCAATGGGAGCTCTACCAGCGCGAACGCCCCGCGACGGCGGCCGAGGAGATCGTGCGCTGGGCGACGCCGGTGGTCTCCTTCCAGCGCACCGCCACCCAGGACACCGAACTGGGCGGAGCGAAGATCAAGAAGGGTCAGCGGGTCGGGCTCTTCTACTCCTCCGCCAACAACGACCCCGAGGTCTTCGACCGCCCCGAGGTCTTCGACATCACGCGTGACCCCAACCTGCATCTGGGCTTCGGGGGCGGCGGACCACACTTCTGCCTCGGCAAGTCCCTGGCGGTACTGGAGATCAACCTGATCTTCAACGCCATCGCGGACGCCATGCCCGGCATCTCGCTGGCCGGTGATCCACGGCGGCTGCGCTCGGCGTGGCTCAACGGTGTGAAGGAGCTTCAGGTTCGCTATGGGTGAGGGGCCGACGGGTCGATAGGCGGACGGACCCCGGTGCGCCCGGCGGGCTGAAGCGACTGACGGGCCGACAGGCGCCTGTGGAATGCACTGCGCTCGGTGGTCGTCGCCGACCATGGGGCGCAGCGGTATGTCCGAAACCGTTCGTCTCTCAACCTTGCCAGTGGCCGTGGGCGGACTTACATTCAACTCGCCAGTAACTCCTGGAAACTTGGCGGTTGGCTCGGTTCGTCGAGCCCACTGAGATCGTCCGGTTCATCCCACTCACTCACTCACTCAGTTCACCCGGCACGCCGCATTGGGGCACGGTGCGGTTGCGCGCTGGGTAGGGCCGCACGTCCTCACCCCCCATGGACACACCGGCCTGGTTCGGCACCTCACGCGCGTCTTCAGCACCACCCGGTACCGCGGCACACCACCCGGTATCGCGGTGCACCACGCCGCACCGCGGTGCACCACACCTCGTATCGCGATGCGCCACGACGTACCACGACATACCGCGGCGTACCGCATCGACGTCTCTTCCCCCCACGTGTTGCGACAGTGCGCTCCACGCTCTTCGAAGGGGACTCACACCATGAAGGACGCACACGGCAGACCTGTCACGGGACGCACCAGCTGGCGGAGGTTCGTCGTGCTGTCCGTCCCGGCCCTCGCCGGCACGGCGGCCCTGGGCATCGCCCTGGCCAACGGGGCACTGGCGGCGTCATTCGCCGTATCGGGACAGCAGTTCAAGGTGTCCGCGGACAGCCTCAAGGGCGAGGGGTTCGCCCAATACGGCAGCGTCGACACCAACGCCAGGGGGGACCTCCTCCCGGTCGCGGTCACCGCCATCAGGACGGCACAACTGAACAATCTCTGTCAGTCGGTGGTCACTCATCTGCCGGTCATCGGCGACATCTCGCTCAATCTCCATGCCGGTACGGGCAACAAGCCCGTCGAAGCGGCCAATCTGTTCGTGGACGCCACCCAGCTCTCCGGCAACACGTCCTTCAACAACATCGAGATCGGTCGGGACGCCTCCACCCTGGACAAGGGACCGGCCAGCGCCCAGGGCATGCAGGACCTCTTCGCCCAACAGGCCGACGACGTCAGCATCGGCAAGCTGCGGCAGACCGCCTGGGCCACCAACGCGGGGACGTTCAAGCTCTCCGGGCTGAGCATGAAGATCTCCAAGGGCAAGAAGGAATGCTTCTGACCTGGCGGCGCTGGCGGACGGGGCGCCCCTTCTGGGGCGGCCTGGCGGCCCTGGTCGCCGGCGTCGAGATCTGCGCCATCCCTCTGGCGCCACTGGAGGTCATGCTGCAACAGGGCATCGCCGGTATCCCCTCAGTGCTGATGGGGCTGGTGATGATCGTGATGGGGCTCTCGGCGTGGTTCGCGCCGCACTACCGGGGCATCGCGGGCGTGCTGACCGTTTTGTGTGCGGCGGCCGCGCTGGTGATGTCCAACCTCGGGGGCTTTCTGATCGGCACGGTCATCGGAATTCTCGGCGGTTCGATGATCTTCGCCTGGCAGCCGGTCGTCGGCGAGCACCACACGACCGAGACCTGACGGCATGGCCGCATGACCTCATGAGACCTCATGACTTCGTGACCTCGTGACTTCGTGACCTCGTGACCGCTCGACAGGGCGCGTCCCCTCCACCGCTCCATTGCCTGCCGCGCGACCGCCTCTTCAATCCCCTCGCCGCGTAGTCCCGTGCGCTGCACTTCCCGCATTCCCCCGTACTCCCCATCCCCCCGCGTTCCCCCACCCCGCACCCCCCTCGGGAAGGAAACTCACAATGACGATGACGCAGCCCACCCAGCCCATACACCCCACACAGCCCATGCAGCTCACTCATCCCACGCAGCTCACTCAGCCCACGCCCCGCACTGCCCGCCGTACGTCCCGTAGGCGCGCATTGCGGACCGCCGGCACAGGGATCGCCGCATTAGCCGCACTGTCCATCGGTGTACCGGCCTCTGCCGCGGCGCAGCCCGGCGGGGCTCCAGCAGCCGCTGAGGCCGCCACGACCGTGACCCCCGCTGGCCACGGCTTCACCGCCGCGCTCAGCGGCAAGGCCACCTTCACCGCCGGCTCGGTGACCGTCACCTGTACGGTCTCGGTCTCCAGCGGGCAGGTGCCGGCCGCGCCCGGCAACCACAACGAAGCCGGGCCGGTGAGCAGTTCCACGACCCCGGCCACCTACGGCTCCTGCACCACGAGCATGCCGGGTGTCAGCGCGACCGTCAGCACGTCCGGCGCCTGGGGTGTGGCCATGCAGAACGGGACGCCGGTGACCGCCGGACTGACCATTCCCTCCGGCGGATTCGTCCTCCGGACCAGCGGACTGGCATCCTGCACCGTCACCGCGGCCCCCACCACGGCGGCGACGGTGAACGGCACCTGGACCAATGGCGCGCCGTCCACCCTCGCCTTCACCAATGCTGCGGTGCCGGTGAAGGTGGTGGGCGGTTTCGGCTGCCCGACCAGTGCGACCAGCTCGACGTTCAACGCCACCTACCAGGTCACCGACACCACCGACCCCTCGTCCCAGATCACCGTCACCGGCTGAGCGCGGACCGCGCGAGGACCTCGCAGGAACGGCGGGGGTAGCGCGCGGGGACCGCTCAGCGTGTGGTCAGGTCGACGGCCGCCACGGTCACCAGCACCGCCACGGCCAGCGTGCCGCTGAGGAACGCGGTGATCAGCCGACGCCTGAGCGCCCGGTAGACACTCTGGTATTCGGTCCGCAGAGTGGCGCTGCGGACCGCGATGCGCTCCAGATAGGCCCGCGAGGCGTCGCGCTGGTCCTGGCAATAGCGCAGTTCCACTTCCTGCCGCTGGGTGTCGGTGAGCCAGGGCAGGCCGGCGCAGAAGGCAGCCGCGCGGGTGCGGGCACGGTCCTTCTCCGCCTCCCAGAGGAGATACCCCTCGATCTCATTGATGGCGCGTTCCCTCTGCACGGGCTCATTCATATGCGGGCCCCGATGTCCGTGCCGCGCGCGGCTTCGGAATCCGCCAGGGCCGCGATCTCGCGCGCGATCTCCGGGTGGTGCAGGTCGAACGCCGGGGATTCGGAGCGAATACGCGGCAGGGTGCGGAAATTGTGCCGCGGCGGCGGGCAGGACGTCGCCCACTCCAGCGAACGGCCGTAGCCCCACGGGTCGTCGACCTCGACCTTCTTGCCGTACTTGGCGGTTTTCCAGACGTTGTAGAGGAACGGCAGGAGGGAGAGTCCGAGGACAAAGGAGAAGATGCTGGAGACGGTGTTGAGGGTGGTGAATCCGTCGGCGGCGAGGTAGTCGGGGATACGGCGCAACATGCCCTCGGCGCCGAGCCAGTGCTGGACGAGGAACGTGCCGTGGAAGCCGATGAACAGCGTCCAGAACGTGATCTTGCCGAGCCGCTCGTCCAGCATCTTGCCGGTGAACTTCGGCCACCAGAAGTGGAAGCCGGAAAACATCGCGAAGACGACCGTGCCGAAGACGACGTAGTGGAAGTGCGCCACGACGAAGTACGAGTCGGAGATGTGGAAGTCCATCGGCGGCGAGGCCAGGATGACACC
>NZ_JBVIRA010000043.1:0-43390 GCF_055576575.1 Streptomyces sp. NPDC033270 | reverse complement strand
CCCCCCCCCCCCCCCCCCCCCCCCCCCCCCCCCCCCCCCCCCCCCCCCCCCCCCCCCCCCCCCCCCCCCCCCCCCCCCCCCCCCCCCCCCCCCGCTTCGGAGCGACTATTCGGCGGGTCAGTCGGCATCGGCCCCTACAGCGAGTTCGGCGAGGACAGAGAAGTCGAGGCGCTGAAGCTGTTCACCCAGCGCGTCGAGGACCACCGCACGAGCAGCGGCGCCGCCAGCAGCAGCTGGACCAGGCCGCGCCCTCCAGCCAGCCGCCAGCGGGCTGACCCGGCCTCATGCCCGCCGCCGGCCTCCTCTGCGCTCGGACCGTACGGGCGCCGGCGGCGCGACGGTCGGGCCCCGCGTCCCGCGCCCCCAGGGGAGGAAGAGGGCCAGCGCGGCCAGGACCTGCCCCAGGCCGGGAAGGATGTGCTGTAAGTCCTCGGGCCGCGCCTTCGCCACGACCGCCCGCGCGACGATGGCGACCACGGTGAGCAGCACGACGATGACCGCGAGGGCGGCGAGCAGGATGTAGGCGGGCACGGCAGAAGCAAGATCCGTCACGGAGACCTCCGAGGGCATGCAGAAAAAGCCCCGGCGGCTGCCGGGGCTTCGGGGCACAGATATATAGGGGTTGAGGAGACAGGGCGTGGAGACAAAGGGGCTCCCGCCCCGGGTGAGCGGGAGCAGGAGCCTTCGTCCGGTGGAACTGGCGAGGGATTTGCTGGAGCCATCAACCTCGCCGTAGTGCTTGCACCGTCGTGAGGGAGCTTGGCTCCACCTCGATCCGCCGGTACCTCTTTATGCGGTTGTGGGGCGTCATCCTGGCAGTGCCTGCAACGCCGGTCAAACCGTGTGGTCACAGGGGGCTGCATCGAGTTCGCGACGCATGAGTGCGTCCAAGTGGTGCTGGCAGTGAGGGAGTTCGATGGAGCTCTCTGAAACCTCAGCCGTGTTGCGGAGCGCCATCGTGGCAGCGCGGATGGCGCCCGGTCAAACCTCGTGGTCAGGTCATGCGGTCTGTCCAAGCTGGCGTGGGCTCTGCGCCTTTCCAGCCCGCTCGGCTCGGGCCCGGCGCAGCGCCGCGGCTTGGGTCACCGCGGCCTGGCGGCGACGTTGGTCTCGGGCCGCCTCGATCGGGGCCGGCGCATCGTCCGCCACGACATCGGGCTCGGGGAATGCCCGGCGGCTGAGCTCGCGCATCGCCTGGTTCTGCCGCTCCACCGCCTCCGCGATGCCCGGGTCCATCCGGCGTGCTGGGGTGGCCGACTGGTGCGCGGCGAGCGCGCGGTGGTAACCCTCGCACGCCGTCTCCCTGGTCTTCGCCGGACCGGTGGGCGCGGGCGGGGTCGGGTCTGCCGGGTCGGCGTCGGCCGGACCGGGCGCAGGTGCGGCGCCGGGCGGCAGGATCCGCAGGGAGCTCACGACGGTGCGACCCGCTGCCTTGTTGGCGGCCGCGATGACCCGGGTCTGCTCCAGGCGCGCCTTCGTCGCCCACGCCGCCGACTCCGGGCACACGGTGAGCTGACCGGAGTCCGGGTCGTACGCCACGGCGGCGACGTGCCCGGCGAGTTCAGGAGCGATCGCCGCCCACCGCTGGCGCAGCGTGGCGCCGGCGGCCGGGAGCTCCCAGGCCCGTTCGGTGACCAGCGCGCCGATCGCCGCTCCGAGGCCCATCGGCTCGCGCCCGTCTCGCCGCGCCACCGCAATGGGCCGCGGCTTCTTCTTCGTCTTCTGGCCAGCGCCGTTCCTCCGGGCCGCCTCCATCGCGGCCCGCAGCGCGACCCGAGCCAGGTCGACGCCGGACGTCTCGCCGCTGCTCATGCCTGCCCCCAGGTGGTGTAGCCGAGGTCCAGGTGCCCGAGGCCCGACAGGCGCTGCACCTGGGCGACGAATGCCCGGGTGAACAGGCGCTGCGCCGACAGCTCGCCGTACCGGTCGATGTGGTCGACCACCAGCTGGTGGTCGGCGGCGGCGCGGTTGCGCCAGTCCAGGACCTGCTCCCGGGTGAGGTCCTCGAGGACGAGCTCCTGGTCGTCGTCGACGTCGGCGGGCTCCGGCTCCGGAGCGGGGACGACGGAGGCCGGACGCGGCGCGGGAAGCACGACCGGGGCCACCGGCACGACCGGGACGTCGTCGGCCGGCTGCGCGGCCGCGGCTTCGGCGCGGGCCTGGGCGCGTGCCTCGGCAGCGGCGGCCTGCTGCTCCCGGACCTGCTCCCACCGGCGGGCTTTGGCCCACGCTTCGGCAGTCACGTCTTGGTGCAGCTGCTGCTCGGTGACCGCACGGCGCTCGCTTTCGGAGGCGTTCGACATCGAGGCGTCCACGGCGGCGGCGACCGCGCGGCGCTGGGCACGGCGGTCGATCTGCCGGTCCTCGCAGCGCGGGCAGTCCCGACCGGAGTCGAGCAGAGCGCCCTCGTCGCACCGGGGCTCAGCACACAGCTGGCGCTGCGGCAGGCCCCGGCCGATCAGCCAGCCCACCGGGTCCGTGATCGGCTTGCCCAGCCGCATCTGCTCGTCCAGGCGCCGGGCGAGCCGGTCGGCGAGGACCTGCGGCGCATCCGTGCGACCGGCGAAGCCGATCACCCGCTTCAACTCGCTGCGAGCCGCGGCTTCCACCAGCTTCCGGGCTGCCGGACGGTCCAGACGCGCCCACACCAGGTCGACCGGAGCCAGAACAGCCCGCAGCTTTTCCGGCGGCAGAGGCACCCTCCCCCGCTGCTGCCTGCCCTGACCCGTACCTTCCACGACCCGCACCGGAGCGCCGGCCACCGGCCCGCAGCCGGGCTTCTCGCTGCTGATCGACGGGGACTTCTTCGGCTGTTCCCCGCGCAGCGGGCCGCCGTCCTCGCGCACGCACGCGCGGTCCGGCAGACCGTGGTTCCCACCACGACCTTCGCCGGAAAAGCCACCAGAGAGCTGCAGAGGAACGACGGGAGTAACCAGGTGAGGGTGGTCAGTGTGAAGGGCTGCCGCAACGTCGGGCTCTGCAACATCCGCCTCATCCGTCACCAGCACGCCGCTGACCTGGGGTTCCATTGCCAGATCCGGCGCCTGAACAGGCCCTGCCACAACGTCGGGGTCTGAAAACTCGGGCTCCAGGGCCTCCGCACGGTCCTCCTGGACGTCGGCGGCGACCGTACGGCCGTGCGCGGCGGCGACCGCCGGCACCATCAGCCGCGACCGATTCGCCAGGCCCGAGCCCGTCTTCAGACGCACCCGCAGCACCAGCTCCCGGTCCTCCAGGCGCTCCAGCACCCGCTCCCCCGCCGACGCCGTGCACCCGAGCAGCCGGGCCACCGTCGCCGCCGCACGGCCACGCTTGGTGTCGACCGTCCCGCCGCACTGCCGCACCCGACCGGTCTCCCGCGCCTCCAGGACGAGCAGGAGCAGCGCGAGGCGATCGGTCGCCGCGCCCCGACCGGTACGCGTACCGATCAGCCCGGCCGGAGTGACCCGCCCGTCCCGGTGCGTCCAGCCCGGACCCATCACGGCCTCCAGCAGCCGCAGCAGCGTGGCGTACTCCTTCTTCGCCAGGTTCAACGGGTGCCCGACCACGTCCTGCGCCGCCCACAGCGGCAGCACCCGGCACTCCAGCCCGGCGTCCTGGCCGTACTCGCCCTCCGCCGTGTCCACCGACACCACGCCCGAGCGGCGCAGCACCGGCAGCACCTCGGACGCCACGTACGACGCGGACAGCCCCAGCCACCGGCCCAACTCCGAGGTGCGGATCTCCACCACGCCGGTCTCCGACGGCGTCCGCGACGCCAGCACCAGCACCGCCAGACGCACCGCGTCCGACGCGCCGTCCAGGCCAGCCACGTCCAGCAGCGCGCGCACCGCGCCCCCCAGACGGGCGCGAGCGTCCGGGCCGAGCGACAGAGGATGGCCCGCCGTCCGTTCCGGGACCGGCCCGGCTGGGACGGACAACTCCGTACGGGGGCGCGCGAACGCGGCGGCCGGTGCCGCCACGGCGCTCATCGGCCCACCGCCCCGACAGGAGCGGAGGGAACCACCAGGGCCGAAGCCGTCTGCGTCATCATCGGGCCGGTGTACACGCCAAAGCGGACACCCCCGTTCGGAGCAGCCAAGAACCACGTCTCGTCTTCCACCCGCCGACCCTGCACCGGGTGGCCTGTGGACAGAGCCCGCTGAGCCCCGATCACCCCCGATGCTCCCGCACGGCGGGTAAGAATCTTGGAAACCATCCCGCCACACGGGAAGCCGACCCCGCGGACGTCGCCGCCGACGGAGTTGTCAACGACCTCCGAGAGCGGGGGCACGAGCCGGGCGGCCGACACCGCGACCAAGCCCTTCGAGCCCGCTTCGAAACTGTTGCTCTTGTAGCTTCCTACCGGAGATCCAACTTCCGGTACGAACCGCGCAAAGACGGAAGAACCGTACGCCGATCCTGTCACATGGGAAGGCCGCTGCGCCTGAACCGGGGTGAAATGGACAGGGTCAAGCTGACAGGGGACACCAATCTCGTGCACTATGGCGAGGACACCAACTTCCATAAGCAAGCTGACACAGTCCGCAGAGCGGAGCGGTCGGCGAGTGGATGTGAAGGGGTGAGCGCCCCCTTCGTGAGGAGCGGGCGGACACCGATCGGGTGGGGGGAGATTTCTCCTCTCCTCTCGGTGGTGCCGAATCGCGAAGCCCCTGTGGTGGGGGCCCGCGACCGACACCAGTCGGTGAGCGCAGCTGGTGCTGCTGCGGCTGTGGTGGCCGTGGTTAGTGGCCGGGTGTTGCTGTAGTGGCCCTGATGAGGGGCCGATGTGAATCGAGCGGCTTGATGAGCTGCAGCTCAGGACCAGCGACAACTGGGACCTGAGCAACCGACGCGGGTGGTTAATCCGGTCGGAAGACGGGCCGCGCGACGGTCAGCGGGTGGTTAATCCGCCACTGGCGCGCGGCCGATGGCCGTTAGGTCATCCCGACCCCCTGGATTCAGAGGCCGGCGTCGGCATGCCCGCGTCCGCGGCCTCGGGATAACGTTCCGCGAGTCGCTTGAGGAAATGCTTGTAGACCGCTCGGTGAGGCCGACGCGGATACGACTCCCCCAACTCCCAGCGAGCCACCGCGAGGCGCTTCACGCCCACAGCCTCCGCGACCTCCAGCTGGGTGAGCCCCGCGGCGAGGCGCAGCTGCTGCCGCACATGCGGCGGCGGCAGGACGTCATCGAGCAGGGCATCCACCCGCTGCAACGGGGTCGCTTCGACCATGGCCCAACCTCTCAAGATCGACGATCTCCTGAAAGATACACGACTTGAGCGGTCTTTGGCGTCGCCGAACAACAGGTCGGCAAGGTCGGAAACATATGGGTAAGCAGAGGCGGTCAGACGGCCCATCAGGCAGGGTGCGAAGACGCCTTTCATTCCTGGGCTTCCCATTCGAAGGAGTGGTGACCCGGGTGCCTGTCGAACAAGATGCAGACCTCGGACATGACCTGACCTCGGTCTGTTTCCTCTTGGCAGCTCCCCAGCGGCACCACGTCGCGACGGCCATCGAGGTCGTCCCAGCGCACCCACCACGCCACGGCCTCGCCGTTGGCCAGTCGGCCTGCACCGAACGAACGTGAGGTGTCCCCGATGGTGTGGTGTGGCCCCCGGTGGCCGGCCTCGAGCTCGCATTCCAGATCCAGATAGAGCGATTCCGACCCGTGCGGTATCTCCGAGAGGAAGCGAACTTCCCGCTGGCCTAACGTGATGCGCTCCCCGCAAGCACGCAGCTTGGCCATGGCGGTCCTCTCCCGGGCTGACGGAGCGGGCAGACAATTGATCACGATCGTGTTCAGCCGGGTAAGGTCCGTGACCGTGACCGCCCGACTCGCGCTCTTTGACCTGGACGGCACGCTCGTTGACCGCCAGGAAGCGTTCAGCGCCGCCGTGGCCGCCCTGTGCCGTATGAACAGCTTTGGCGCCGAAATCGAGCGTTGGATGCTCACCGAGCTCGCCGACCGGGCCAACGCCGCAGACTTCGCCCGACTGCGTGAGACCTTCGGCTTGGACGAGTCCGCGACGCAGCTCTGGCAGGCGTATGTCGACCGCATGGCAGCTGTTGTCACGTGTCGTCCGGCAGCCCTCGAGGGCCTGGCCCAACTCCGCGCTGCGGGTTGGACGATCGGCATCGCCACGAACGGCGCCTCCGAGATCCAGCGCGCCAAACTCGCAGCGACCGGCATCACCGAGCTGGTCGACGGCATCGCGGCCTCCGGCGACATCGAGATCCGCAAGCCCGACGCGAGGCTCTTCGAGCTCGCGGCCACCCGCTGCGGTGTGGAACTCTCCGACGGCTGGATTGTCGGCGACAATCCCGACGGTGACATCGAGGGCGGCCGCCAGGCCGGCCTGCGCACCATCTGGCTGCGCGGCCGCCCCTGGCCCGAGCCGCTCCTTGCGCCAGACCATGTCGTCGACGACGTCGCTGACGCCATCGCCTTCCTGCTCAACCTTTCGGAGTAGCACCGTGGACCAGCAGACCGTCGCCATCCTCCACCCCGGAACCATGGGGGCGGCTGTCGCTGCGTGCGCCGCGACCAACGCAGCCCGGGTGTTGTGGTGCGCGGAAGGAAGGAGTCCAGCGAGCGCCGCGCGCGCAGAGCAGTTCGGCCTGGATCCGGTCCCCACACTGCAGGAACTGCTGGACCAGTCCGACACGGTGATCAGCCTCTGCCCGCCGGCGGCCGCCGAGGGCCTCGCTCGCGACGTTGCCGTGCACGGCTTCACCGGGGTGTACGTGGAGGCGAACGCCATCAGCCCCGAACGGGCCGTGCGGATCGCCGGGTTGCTCGGGACAGCGGCAGCCGTCGTGGACGGCGGTGTCGTCGGCTCCCCGCCCGTGCGTGGCAAGACGCCGACCTTGTACCTGTCCGGGCCGGCCGCTGCGGCCGCGCGGATCGAGGCGCTCTTCGCGGGCACCGCCGTACGGACGACGACGCTGGGCAAGGAGGTCGGGAAGGCGTCCGCGCTGAAGCTGGCGTACGCCAGCTTCCAGAAGACGAGTCGTGTGCTGGTGGCGCTCGCGGTCGGGATGGCGCGTGAGCACGGCGTCGACCAGGAGCTCATCAAGGTCGCCTCCCGGCGGACCGACTCGTACCTCACGGAACCGGAGTATGTCGCCAAGACCGCGGCGCGCGCCTGGCGGTGGGGCCCGGAGCTGGAGGAAGCCGCCGACACCCTCGCGGCCGCCGGCCTTCCGCCGGAGATGCTGCGCGCGGCCGCGTCCACGCTGGCACGGTGGGACGACGCCAAGGACGACAGTTCGCTCTCGCTCACTGACGCCCTGGACCGACTCGCCCAGCCGTAGCCCACGCTCATGCCGTCGCCGCTCCTGCCCGCTGCGCCAGCAGCTGGTCGATGAGCCGGGCCGCCTCCTGCGGCGACGCCGCGGTGGTGTCCACGGTCAGGTCCCAGGACATGCTCGGGTGTGCGTCCAGGTCCTCATGGGTCGCCTCCCACGCCGCCAGGCGCGCCGTGGTGTCCGCGTCGCCACGGTCCTGGGACCGTTGCGCGGTCACCTCGCGCGGGCACCACAGCAGCACCACCGTCCAGTCGGCCGGGTAGCCATCGACCAGGGAACGGATGCCGACGACCTGCCCGAGGTGGACCACCGGGAAGCCGGCCTCGAACGCGTCATCCAGGCCGGGCTTGTCGATGGCGTAGGTGTTGCCGTACCTAGAGTTCGCGTAGACGACGGCGCCCGCGGCCTCCAACTCGTGCAGCTGCTCAGCGGTGCCCATCCGGTATCCCGTGCTCTTGCCTGTCCCGACCTTGAGTCGCGCGAACTGCGCGTACTTCGGACTGAGTTCGGCGAGCGCTGCCGTGACGGTGTCCTTGCCTGATGCTGGCGGGCCGTAGAGGACGACTCCTTGCTTCCCGCTCACGCGTACATCGCCCCCATCGCCTGCCGGGCCTGGTCCGCGAGCGTCACCGCGGTCCCCAGCCGGTTGTCGACGACCAGGTGCGGCACCGCCGGGCGTAGCTCCAGGTCGATCGTGGCCATGTACTCGTCCCACCGGGCGAGCTTCCATGCGTCCCTGGCTGCGGAGCGGAAACCGATGTACTCGCGCATCGACTCCTCGTCGCAGCGAACCCACACCGGGAAGACATCGACGCCCATCGAGTTCGCGCGGTTGGCCAGGCGCTGCATCCAGGCCGGGTCGGTCATCTCCGAGATGAACGGGGCCGTCAGAACGGTGCTGATGCCGCACTTGATGTTGGCCATGGCCGACTGCATCAGGCAGTCGTACTCCACCGGCCGGACCTTCTCCCGGTAGAGATTGGTGTGCCTGTCGTTCGCGTCCCCGCCCAGCGCGACTAGGAGGCGTTCCACGAGCGGGCGGGTGAGCGGGTCCTTGTCGAGCAGCGGCCAGCCGGTGAGCTGGACGAAGAATCGGGCGAGCTCGGTCTTCCCGCTGCCGGCGAATCCGCCGACCAGGATGAGCACCGGACGGTGCGGATCGCCGCCCGTGTGCCTCCGCTTCCAGGCGTCGATGATGCGCTGCTGCAAGTCGAAGTGGTCGGCTTCTCCCGAGCCCGGTGCGATGCGGTGAATCGCACGCTCAACGGCCAGGACATGCGCACCGTTGAGGCGGTCATCCATCGGCGTGAGCTTGAAGGCGGTCTCCTCGCCGGGAAGGGCGGTGCGGAAGCCGAGGTCGGGTTCGGTGGCCCGGTAGAGGAGGCAGTAGGCGCGCCGGTAGTGGGGGCCGGGGTAGACCTCCCCCTGTTCGTGCTGCCACAGGGTCTGGGGATTCGCGGCAGGAATGCCCTTGAGCTTGGCCTGTTCGGCGACTTCCCGGAGGCGCTCACCGGCCTTCTCCAGAGTCAGGCCGTGGGCCTCCCGCTGCTCGCGCAGCCGATCCGGCCTCCACCCTGCTCGCTGCTTCCCCACCCTCTGCCCCTCCGTCATCGTCATGGCCGCGAGCCTAGAGCTCGGGCTGCAAAACCCATGTGTACGCGGATGTTGAAAACCCGTGAATGGAAGTGCGTACCGGCTTCGACAAGCCGCTGTGATGTTCCGTTTCCGCCGCTGCCGGTGTGATTGCCCCCACAAGACGACCAGTCAGGAGGGGGGCCACGGTGGGCGAATTGAGGCACTCAGGCATCGAAGGTGTATTCCAGGATGTAAGCGGCGCTGTCCATGGTCATCTCGTTCACCTCGACTGCGCGAAGATCCGCGTCGAAGGCCGTGCGGCACAGCTTGATGACGGGACGCTCCAGGGGCATCCCAAGCCCCTCGGCCTCCTGCGCGATGGGGAGCCGGGAGCGGATCTCTTCCCGGAAGTGGGCGGGGGCGTGGCCGAGCTCAGCGAGCCGGGCGTACGTGCCGCCTTCGCCGGTGTCGACGCGCATGATCGCAGTGTCTTCGACCAGTGCGAGCGGCAGGTACGAGGTGGCGAGCATGACTGGTCGCTCGGCCAATACGAAACGGCGCGACCGAGCGCATACGGGTTCACCGTCCTCCAGCTCAAGGATGTGGGCGACGTGGACCGGGGCCGCAACGGTGTCGACCCGGACGTCGATCGTCACTGGTCGCTCCTCATCGGCGGACCAGATGGATTTTCCAGTGCCCCACTGCTCGCGAGCGAGCCGTTGGATGCCGTGGCGTCGGATCGGGCGGAAAGAGATGACTCGAGCGCCAGCACCTTTCTTGGTCTCCACCAAGCCCTCGATCCGGAGGATCTTCAGCGCCTGGCGGGCGGTGAGGGCGGCAACTTCGTACTGAGCGGCGAGTGCGTTCTCGCCTGGCAGTCGATCGCCGGGGCCGTACTCGCCGGACTCGATTGCCGCCTTCAGATCGTCGGCAATCCGCTGGTACTTGGGTCGCTGCGCGCCCGTCTCACTCGCCATACGTCTCCCTACCTCGTTAGCGATCCTACGGCTGCGAGCTATCGAGGTCCCGGTAGGGCGAACTCGATCCGTACGGGATCTACCGCTCGACCTTACCTCGTTAACGTACTTCTTGACATCGCTAACGAGGTTCGCTGTACTGAGGGCGCAGCAAACCTCGCTAACGAGGTGAGTTCAGAGGCGCCGAATAGGTGCTGTTTCGCCCTGCCCAACCGCCATCGGGACGCCTCCCGTGACCGCTATTCCCGAAGGGAGCACCACCCCATGAACGTCACCCGCCGCCCCGCCGCCAGCCTCGCCACCGAGACCTTCGACGCTGAGACGCTCGCGCTCCTGGAGGCGGTCGAGGTGCCGCTCCCCGACTTCGCCGACCTGGACCTGGACGTCGCCTTCGGTACACCGCTCGAGATGTACGCCGCCGGCCCCCTGCCCCACGAACGGCTGGACGGCCTGGACATCACCGCCGCCATCGCCGCGATCGAGGCCCGCGAGAACCGCATGCTCGCCGCCCGCGACATCGCCGCCACCGACCCGACCGCCATCGAGCTGGTGCGCGAGCGCCTGGTCGACGTGCTCCTCCCCTACGCCGCGCAGCTGCGCATCGCGCCGCCGGCCACCGCCACGGAGCCCCTGCCGCTCGCGGCTTAGCTCCAGCCGGGTCCTCACGGACCCGGCTCCCCCACCCGGAACTGCCCCCGCGGCGGCGCCGGATGAGGGAGCCGGACCCTCGGTCCCCGATGTACCGCCCGGACCCCCTGACCGCGAGAGCGCGAGGGAAAGGAAGCGGCCGTCGTTTGAGAACTCCACAGAGTGATCCACCACCGCAGTACCGGCCGTGACCGCACCGGCCGGGGTGAGTGGAGACCCGTCGTGCGGCGCCATTACCCCTGGTGGTGGCAGTCAGCACGGGCATCGACCCGTCGGGCGCGCAGACCAGCGCGGCCTGGTGACTAACCCCCACCAGGCGTTCATTACTGACGGAGAGCTCGGAGGGCCGGCATCCCCACGACGCTAAAGAACGACGCGGCACAACCTTCATCGCAGACCCAGCCGGATGGATCTCCCGGCGGTAGCGGTCCGCGTCTCTACGAGATCCGGCACCCCGTACACCGGGGTGCCGCGCAACCACTACCGCAGCCCCGCGCTGCCCAGACGCTCACCGCCCGCTTCGGCGGTTCGGTGAGCGGTGGAGAGCGCTGGGAGAACCCATCGCCGCCCTGTTCGACGCCCCTGTCAGCTTCAGCGGAAGGAAGCGCCATGATCGGCACCCAGCTCACCAAGCAGGACAACAGCCCCGAGCGCGTCTTCACCAGCACCGACGGCTACACCGGCCCGGTCCTGGCGGACATCACCTGCCCGGACGGCGCCGTGCACGTCACGGTCGACCCGACCGCGACCGTCGCCCGCGTCCAGGTCCGCACGGACAACCCGACGGGGCCGGCCGCCGACGCGGTGAAGAACACCCGGATCCACCAGACCGCAGAGCGGCTCACCGTCGTCGTCCCGCCGGTCGCGCCCACCACCCAGCAGTTCAACCACGGCGGCGGCGTGTTCGTCGGCGGGAACAGCTACTCCACCGTGACGATCAACGGCGTCACGTTCAACAGCTTCGGCGGCCGGGGCACCACGGTCGTCAATGGCACGACCGGTGTCGAGGTGCTCATCACCCTGCCCGCCGGGTCGGGCGTCAAGAGCAGCAGCGAGAACGGCAGCCTCCACGTGTACGGCGTACTCGACGCCCTGGAGGCCGAGGCCAGCAACGGCAGCATCAAGGCCGACACCGCCGGCCGGGTCAAGGCCGAAGCCGCCAACGGCAGCATCAAGATCGGCACGGTCACAGAGTGGATCGACGCCGACTCCAGCAACGGCAGCGTCAAGGTCGAAAACTACGCCGGCCGCGCCGCCCGCATCCGCTCCGGCAACGGCTCGGTCGTGATGACCGTCGGCACTGCGGCGACGGGCCAGATCGAGGCCCGCACGGGCAACGGCAGCGTCAAGCTCTACGGCGTCCGCGGCCGCAGCGACCTGGACGTGAAGGCGACCGCCAGCAACGGAACCGTCAAGAAGTTCTGACCCGGCTCCACGCCTGATCCCTCAACTGCCCTCGGAAGGAGGAGCCGTGAGGTTCATCTACCTGCTCGGCATGGTCGGCCCGTTCATCGTCATCGCCGCGTACTTCCTGACCCGCTGAACTTCCCCGCCACGCTTCCTGCGTTGCCCAGGCGCCACCGGCCCGCCCGCGGCCCGGTGGCGGTGGAGAGCGAAGGAGCCACCCGCTTCCCCGCTCTGTTCGGCCCTCGTGGCTGGAGAGCACCTTCCCTGACTCCCTGTCCTTGGAGGACCTGTGATCTCGATTCCCCTCTTCCTGATCGCTGGCGGCGCCGCCTGGCTGTTCTGGCGCGCCGACATCCGCGGCGGAGTGCTGATCTCCGCACTGATCTGCGGCTACGCGCTGGCCACGTCCCCGCTCGCCGGGGCGATCAACAACATCGGCTCCGGCATCGGGACCGCGGTGCAGAACGCCAACAGCCACACCTCCAGCAGCCGGTGAACTGCCGCCTGCCCGTGGCCCCGGGCCCCCGCCCGAGGCACGCGGGGAGGTGACAGAGCCCCCGCCCGCACAACCCCTCGCCCCATCTTCCGGAAGGAACCCCGTTCATGAGCGACGGCGACAAGGTCGGCTCGAACCTCGGCCAGCTCATCAAGCAGCTGGACGCCATCGAGTTCCGCACCGACCGCGACCTCTACAACTACGCCCGCATCCTGCGCGCCATCGGCTTCGAGCTGTACATGCGTATCGGCATGGACGCCGACATGGTGGCCGCGATCCTCGGCCAGTACAAGGGCAAGTGGTGGACGTTCGGCACCCAGAGCAAGATCCGCGCGAAGCTGGTCGCTGCCCACCTGTGGGCCGGCGCGAGGGCCGCGAGGGTCCTCGGCCTGTCCGGCGTGAAGATGTACGCCTCCTTCGTCAAGCACTTCATCAAGCCCGAGCAGGACGCCGAGGCCGAGGCCCGCAAGGGCAAGGGCAAGGGCCGCCCCGGGTTCTCCATTGGCGACAAGCCGAACACCGGATCCGCTGGCAAGCCCGGTGAAGCAGGAAGGGCAGCCTGATGGCACGCCGCGTCTCGAAGTCGAAGACGATCGACACCCGTACCGAGGAAGAGCAGCAGCAGGACCGGGCCCGCCGTCTCCGCTACGCCGGGCCCTGGGCGGTCACCGCTCTGGGGCCCGTCCTGGTGGAGGGCGGCCACCTGGCCGTCGCCGGGAACCCGGCCGCGCTCGCGCTGGCCACCCTGGGCGTCGCGGGCACCGGCACCGCGCTGTGCAAGTTCCTGGCTCACCTGGACGCCAAGGCCAAGCGGGACAAGGACACCGTCCGGCTCCACCAGGTGAACACGATCGCGGCCACCGCGGCCGCGACGCTGGGCACCATCACCGGCATCGACTCGGCCGAGACTGCCGGCGCCTGGGCGCTGGGCGGCATCGGCCTGTCGCTCGCCAACAACCTCTGGTCCAGCTTCCACAAGAAGGGCTCTGAGAAGAGCGCCAGCAAGTGGGAGAAGCTGGAGAGTGAGATCGGGCTCGCCAAGCACGAACTCAAGGAGGCCGCCTCCAACGGCAAGGGCACCGTGATCGCCACGGTGGAGGCCAAGGACGGCGCGACCGCTGACGACCTGGCCCGGAGGATCCCGGCCATGGCGGCCGCCATGAAGATCGGCAAGGGGCGCATCACCCACACCGTGGACGATGACGACTCCTCCCTGGTCACCATGCGCGTCCAGGTCGCCGACCTCCTCAAGGAGGGCTTCCCCTGGCGCGGCCCGTCCGCGTTCGGCGCGTCCATCGGCGACGTCCCGATCCGAACCGGCCGCTACGAGGACGGCGAGGACGTCCTGCTCAACCTCACCGGGATGCTGCGCGACCCGGGACCGCTGTCCAACGGCAACGTCGAACACGCCATCGCGATGGGCGTGAACGGCGCGGGCAAGACCCAGGGCAACCAGCTGATCATCACCGAGTGCTGCACCCGCACCGAGGTCAGCACCATCGTGATCGACTGCTCGAAGTTCCAGCAGGACTTCGGGCACGTCAGGCACGGCATCGAGTGGCCGATAGACAAGAAGGACGCCGCCCGGCGGTTCTTCAAGATCCTGCCCAACGCGATCGAGGCGCGCACCGACTTCCTTGCCGCGAAGGGCATGTCGAAGTGGGAGCCCGGCTGCGGTCTCAACTTCCTCGTCATCGTCGGTGAGGAAGCCGCGGACTTCGCTGCCGACAACGAGCACTACCAGAAGATCCTGCGCACGGCCCGCGCCGCCGGCATCTGGATCCTGACCTCCATCCAGCGGGCCACGCACAACAACATGGACACCGACAGCCGGGCCAACTCGCCGGCGGGGCTGTGCTTCGGTCTGCGTGATGGCGCCGACGCCCAGTACTGCCTCCCGGACGAGGCGGTCGACGCCGGTGCCTGGCCGCAGTGGGGCAACCGCAAACCGGGCTACCACTACGCGGCCGGTCTGGGCATCGCGGAGGAGCGGTGGCACGTCACCGCCCGCACCGAGCTGGCCAGCAAGCGCGACCAGGCCGACGCCATCACCGCGGCCGCGTCCATCCGCACCCCGCTGGACACGGTCACGGTCGAGGCGTTCGGCGACCTGTACGCCAACCGCACCACGTACGACGCCCCCCTGCTGCCCGAGGAGGAGGGAGAGGACGACACCCCGCAGCAGGCGGCCCCGTCCCCGGCCCCCGTCGCCCCGTCGGCCTCCCCGGCCGTCGAGGCAGCGCCGGCCTACTCCGGGCCGCCGGACGAGGAGATGGACGACGTGGACAAGGAGACGATGGCGCGCGAGGTTGAGGAACTCAACGAGATGCTGCAGAACGTGCTGGACGAGGACCCCGAGCCCGGTCAGTACGACCACCTGCGCATCGAGGACGAGATCGAGCCCCCGGCCGCGGACGCCCCGGTGCTCAGCCTGGGCGGCGACGTCGACGACGCCGACAAGCTGACCAGCGACCAGGGCCGCCACGAGCTGTACGCGCGACTCGACAAGTGGGTTCGCGAGGGCAAAAACTCCTTCGCTCCCCGAGACGTCACCGACATCCTCCTGCGGGTCGGCCTGAGCGACACCAAGCGCTGGTTCTACCGCGAGCGCGACCGGCTGATCGAGGCCGGGGTGATCTCCGTGGACGAGTCGGACGAGGGCTTTGGCCTGTACGACATCCTCCGCTCCCCCCTCTCCGGCAACAACGGAGAGTGACAGAAATCGGGTACGCACGGTGCGCAGCGTCGCGCACCGTGCGCACCCGTCCCCGCCCCAGGTAGAGGGCACGCATCCTTGCCGCGCACCACCCGTTGCGTACCGGTTTGTCCTACGCGCACGGTGCGCGCCGCACCTTCGCGCACCTTACGGAAGGTAATCAACATGAGCGCCCCGACCGCTCCCCGGCCGAAGGCGGCCAGCTCGCCTCCAAAGCCCCCGCCCGTGAACGCTGATGACGTCGACAAGGCCCGGAAGTCCCTCGGGAAGCTGGACGAGGTCCTGGCCATGGTCACCAAGGCGCTGCTCACCCTCGGGGGCGGCGCTTTGATCTTCACTTGCGTGAATGTGACCCGGTTTGGTGTCTCCCACGAGATCCCCTGGTACATCGCCTGGATGCTGGACCCGCTGGCCAGCCTCGCCCTGATCACTGTTTTGTATGTTGACGGCGTGCTCGCCGAACACGGCGGCGACTACAAGCCTGGCGGCTGGCCGTTCCTGCTGCGCTGGAGCGCCGGCCTGTCCACCTGGGTCATGAACTGCTGGACCAGCCTGTACCCGGACGGACACTTCCACTTCATCCCCCAACACCCTGACGCCGGTGGAATCCTGCTCCACTCCGTCGCCCCGGCGCTGCTGATCCTGCTTGCCGAGGCCGCCACCGGCTACCGCAAGTACGCGACCCGGCGCCGCGGTGAACTCACCGCGATCATCCAGCGGTTCGAGGCCGCGGCCGCCGCAGAACGCGAGGCGGCCGCAAAACGAGTCCGCGAGGAACGCGAACGCGCGGAAGCCGAGAAGCGCGCAGCTGCAGAACGCGAGGCACAGCGCGAGCGCGAACGTGAGGAACGTGAGGTCGCCCGCGCAGAACGCGAGGAAAACGCGAGGCTCGAACGTGAGCGTCGCGAGGCAGAAAACGAGCTGGCCGCCCGGGCTCGGCAGGCAGAAATCGAGGCGGAACGCGAGCGGGTTCAGCTGGCCGAGCGCACCGCCGAAATCGAGGCGAAGCGCCGTCAGGCCGACGCCGAGATCGAGAACCGGCGCCGCCGTTCCCAGTGGGAACTGGAGCAGGCCGAACGAGACCGGGAGGCCACCCGCCAGGCTGAGATCACCACGGCAGAAGCCCAGGCAGAGGCCGTGCGCAAGCAGGCTGAGGCCGACGCTGAAGCCAAGCGGATCCAGGCTGAGGCCGAAGCCCGCGCCCTTGAGGAGGCCGAGAAGGTCAAGCGGCAGCGGGCCCTGGAGCGGGCCGCTGCCAAGGCCCGTCCCGCCTCGGAAACCGCCTCGCACACTGGTACCGCCCGCGCCTCGATTTCTGCGGGCCGCACCTCGCAAAGCGCCTCGGAAAACGGGGTCGCGCTCGTCGCGGTCCCCGCCCTGAACGCCTCGGAAAGCGAGGGTCGCGTCCCTCGCGAAGTGCGCGCGCAGCAGCGCGACGAAGCCGAGCGGTACATCGCAAAGTGCATGCTGTCCGGCCTCACACCCGATCTTGACGGACTCGCACAGCACTACGGCAAAGGCGAGACGTGGGTCGGAGACCGCGTCCGCACCGCGAAGCAGCGCCTCGCGGACGAGCCCGGTTTCGAGAGCTCGGTGATCGAGGACGCGCTGGACGGCTTCACCGACGACAACAACGACGCTGCCGCGGGCGCGGCATGAGCCGCCGACCTGAAGAAGAGGAGGAGGACGCAGTGGAGTTCACGTTCGACTTCACCGAGCAGCGGGACGAGCCGATCGAGCTGTTGCCCGGTGCCGGCCCCGAGTACCCGCCGATGATTCTGGCCCGCAGCGAGCCGCTGATGCCGATCCGCTACCGCCCCGCCGACTGAGCCCGCTTCGACGGCTCCACTGGCCCCGAGATGTTGAAGCCACCTCGGGGCCGGTGAAGAGGCCGAAGCCTCCCCGGGCGAATCTCACGCCACATGACACTGCCCGAGCTCCCCATCGAGGAGATGTTCCATCATGCCGTCTTACGGCGAGCAGCCCCAGCCCACCTACTATCCGACGCCGCTGCCGCCCCAGTACGGGCAGGCGCCCGCCCCCACCTACGGCCAGCACGTCGTCCCACTCCCCCACGACACGGTCGTCTACCCGCCGACCGCCGGCATCGACGGCGTCGTCATGGTGCCCGGCCCGAACGGCCAGCACGTCGCCTACTACACGGCGCCGCCCGCCCCGGCCCCCCAGCCCTACGTCTCCCCGCTCCTGGTGAAGGCGGCGCTGGTCGCCTTCATCGTGGGCGTCGCCGGTGTCGGCATCTACTTCCTGGCAGCCGCGCTCGTGGAGCTGATTCAGGCGCTCGTGCTCCTGGGCGTCGTCGTCATGGGGGGCTTCGTCCTCATCAAGATGTTCAGCACCGGTCCCGGACCCGGCAGGGCGATCAACGTCAACGCGCGCGGCCGTGCCAAGGTGCAGATCCACACCGGCCGCGGACACAACCGTGGCCGCCGCCGCTGAGCACGTCCCCGCGGAAGAGCCGGCCGTCCGGGACGTCGACCTGTACGCCGATCCGTCCGGCTCCTTCCCCGTCTACCGCTGGCGCCAAGCCCCCAAGGGACTGGCCACCCGACGGCAGCTGCGCGAGATGCGCTTACGGCCCGGCGGCCAGGAGCCCGTCGCCGAGATCGAGTGCCGCGGCGGGAAACGCCGGGCCTGGCTCTATGAGATCGAAAAAGCCCTGCCGATACGGCCCATGACCCTCGCCAAGGAACTCGCACTCGACAAGGCCATGGCCGCACGCCAGAGCTGCCCCCTGTGCAAGCGCCGCTATTACCACTGCCTCCGTCTGCGGACGATCGGCAGCTGCGAGGAGTGCTACGACGGCACGCCTGCCGACCCCCGCTCCTACATCAACACCCGCCCCACCACCACGCCCCAGCAGCCTGCGAGGGCGCTCTGACGGCTGCCTGATCCAGCCGTCCCGCCCCTGCGCAGCTGTGCGGAGCGACCCACGGCAACGCCGACCACGAACAGCACGGCCCGCCCGTCCCGCACAAGCACCCCGTCCGCATCGCCAAGGAGCACTGGTGACCGAGCCCAACAAGCCCGAGCCCGAGCCGATCATCCCGCCGCTGGACACGATCGCCGACAGCGACCGCCAGCCGCCCCGCGCCCCTCGGCCCGCGCCGCCCCGGCCGGCCTCGAGCCGCACCCGCGACGACATCCCGGCCAGCGCCGTCGTCGCCTTGTTCATCGGCGGCACCATCGCTGTCATCTTCGCCCTGACGCAGGGCGTGCCGAGGGCGATCGACTGGTCCCATCACCAGGACTGGAGCTGGTTCACCCAGTGGACCGCGACGATCGCCGACCCTGTCCACGCCTACCTGACCGCGCACACCGCCGGCCTTCCGCTGACGGCCTCCAGCACGTTCGTCATCTGGCAGGGCGTCGGCGCCGCCTCCCTCGCCCTGGCCTGGTTCACCGGAGCCGTCGGCGCCCGCCTCACCTGGACCGCCCACGGCATCTGCACGGTCTTCATGGTCTGGGACGCCTCCCCCGCCGCCAGCCGCCCCGTTGCCGCTGCCCTGGCTGTGCTCGCTTGGACTGTCGGCAGCCTCTTCGCATTGCGTGGCCTGTCCCTGCGCCCGCTGATCAGCATCCACAACCACAACTACCCCGCCCGCTGAAAGGACGTCGTCATGCTCCGGATCATCAGCACGTCCCGGCTCGCTGAGCTGGACAACCTCGCCAGCGCGTTCCCCACGGTCCGGAGCAAGTGCGACGGCCTGGAGAAGGACCTGGACGCCGCACACCGCCGCTCCCAGGGCCTGGAACGCGAACTCCAGAAGGCCAAGGAGAAGTTCCAGCAGGAGCAGGCGGCCACCGCCCGCACGTACGAGGAACGCCTTGTCACGGCCGGCCAGTCCGCGCGACTCAACGACCATCTGCTCAACAGGGAGCAGGAGCGGGCGAACAGGATCGAGCGCATGGCCGACGAAAAGGTCCGGGAGCTCAAGGGAGAGATAGAGCGGCTGAAGGCCAAGCTCGCCGCCAACCCGGTGCCGGACCCGGAAGGCGTCGTCGCCCGCTTCCAGAACCTGGTCGGCGCCCCGATCGACCTCAGCCTGTACGTCACAGAGCTCAACGGCGACTACGTAGAACTGCGGCTGGTCAGCGCTTGTTCCGGCTGCGACTACACACAAGAGGAAACGCGAGAGGTCCACGACAGCGCCGCGGCCCGACAGCGGTTCCTCACCAACAGGTACGAGGGCGGAATGCTCAAGGGCTGGGCGCAGGAGCACGCAGAGACGTGCCGCGCCGTCGCACTGCCCGCCCTGGTCACCGCCTGACCGGTTCTGACGGCTGCCTGATCCACCCGTCCCGTGCACGATGCGGGCCGGGTGGTGAAGGGGAGCCGGACAGCCCGGCAGGAAGGAACCGACCATGACCCAGTACAACAACCCCTCCGCTGCGCCCCTGGCCACGCGCGACGCGGACAAGAACCTGGACGCCGCCTGCGCCACGGTCACCACGGAGATCGGCCGCACCGACAGCAAGGCATCGCTGTTACTCGCGTTCGACGGCGCAGTCCTCGCTGGCCTCGTCAGCCTCGCCGATAAGAAGCTGCCGCTGCCCGCCCAGCTCGCCGGCGCCGCCGCCGTCCTCGCGCTGGCGGTCGCCGCCGTGCTGCTGCTTCTGGTCGTGCGCCCCAACCTTGGAGGCAAAGGACGAGTCGTCCGCGAAGGCTTCCCCTGCTGGGCGCAGCTGCACGAGGACGTCCTGCTCACCGCGATGAGCGAAGACACCCGCGCCACCCGAGTCAGGTCGTTGTCCGTCATCGCCGTCGCGAAGTTCGAGCGCCTGGCCCGCGCAGTCGACGCCATCCTCGTCGCCCTGGTCCTGCTCCTGGTCGCCGCTGTCCTCGCGGTCACCGGCTGAGCAGCTGGCCGTACGCGCTCGTCTTGATCTCACCGCCGTGGCGGTCCTCGCCGCCTGGCACCCCTCTCCCGCACCGACACCGACAAGGAGCAGTAGCCGATGGCCCCCTTTCTGTTCTCCCGCACCGCCGCGCCCGCCGAGCCGGACTTCGTCCCGGAACCGTGGCCGGAGACTTGGACGCCCGAGGGCGTGACCGTCTCCCAGCGCTTCCTCGGCCTGACGGGCGCCGTCACCCTCGTCTACACCGCCGACGCCGGCGTCAACGGCACCTACTACGCGATCGCGTGCCTGGGCTGCACGTTCCTCACCCGCTCCCAGGGCAGCGACAACTACATCTCCACCGAGCAGGCAGCCGGCGAGATCGCCAACAACCACGCCGCGCAGTGCCGGGCACTGCCCCGGGCGCTGCCAACCCGCCCCGACGACGACACCGCCCGCGAGATCGTGCGGCGGCGGCTACACCGCAACCGGCGCTCCGACCATGACGCCACGGTCTACCTCACCGACTTCCACCCGGACCGCATCGCTCTCCAGCGGACCACGGCCTGGATCGAGAAGGAACTGCAGCGCCTCGCCGACACCCAGCCGGAGATGCTGACCGCCAAGCCCCGCACCTACGGCACCGGCACCGAGTTCACGATCCTGCGCTTCCCGAAGCGCTGACCGGCCGCTCTCCGTACGGCCCCGCCCACCACCCCTCGGGTGGCCGGCGGCGGGGCCGCTCGGTGTCCGCCCGGTCAGCCGAGACCGGACGACCGGCCCTCCCCTGGAGGTCACCGTGTCCCTCACCCGCCGCTCCCTCTGAGTGCCCGGGGCGGCCGCAGGCATCGAACCCGGCCGCCCCGGAGCAAGCCCCTCCCCCACCAGAGCGCAACTGACAGAAGAAGGAGCCCCATCATCATGACCTCAAATCTCCGACAGGCCGCGAACACCGTCGCCGGATCGATGGTCGAAGGCGTGAGCATGGCAGCCGCGCTGATCGGTGGCGCCGGTGGCGCCTACATCGGCTACCAGCTCGCCCCCGCCTCCTGGTCCGACGGACTGCGGATCGCCGCGGCCGGGGCGGTCGCCGTCGTCGGCGCCGTGGCCTGCGACGGACTCGCTGAACTCGTCCTCGCCCCGCTGCGCCGCCTGATGATCAAGGCCCGCAGCCCACTGAACTCCACCCGCGCGTCGGGGGCCCCGGCCCCGGCGGCCACTCTGGAAGAGGCCCTTGCCCAGGTCGCCACAGCGACCGAGGACGACGCTGCGCACCGCGCCGCCAACGCTTCGGTCCGCATCGACCAGGGTGCCAACTTCCTGGGGGACGCGGCCCGGTGGCGCGGCTACGAGGACGGCGAGGCCAGCTTCTTCCTCGCCCCCGGCGTCACGCTCCACTACCGCAGCGAGCGGAACAAGTACGGCAACAACGAGCCCCGCTTCACGCTGCTGACCGGCGACGGCGACCAGCCGGTGGTCATCACCGGCATGGAGCAGATCCGCCACCACCTCACCGCCCGTGCCGTCGGCCTCCCCGCCGCCCCGGCCACCGTCAACACCCAGGCCCGTGACGAGGACGACGACCTCCTCACGGACATCAAGGACTCGCTCAAGGCCCTGAACGCCTGACGGGCTACCCGTTCCGCCCCGGCACCACCGGCCGGGGCGGTGCGGTGGCCAATCAGACCTCCCGACCGAGCCGGAAGGCCCTCCCGCATGTCGAAGCCCGCTCAGATCACCGTCGTCCGCGACGGCCTGCTCACCTCCCGCCGCCTGACTGCCGACATCACCGACACCGTGCCCACCGCGCAGCGCCTGGTGAAGGAGCACTTCGGCCGCCGCCCGCTGACCGCCGTGGAACTGGTGGTCACCTCCACCAACCGCATCTCCCGCCTGGCAGTCATGTCGCAGGGCGCAGCCGCCGGCCTGAAGCCGCAGGCGTACCAGGACAAGACCCTCACCCTCACTTCCCGCCCGAACGACCTCTACTCAGTGGCGGTGATCGCCCCGAAACAGGTGATCCGAGTCCTGGTCAACGCCAAGCGCCTGCGCCGCCGCCCACGCGAGATCGGCGCCACCCTCGTGTGGGCGTTCGTTGAAGTCGACCAGCTGTGCCGCAAGGGCGCCTGGGACCGCCGCATCGCCCTGACCCGGCACGAGATGGGCACCCACGTCCTGCCCAAGGGCAAGGCCCGGCGCCTGTACCGGATCGAGGCCGAGATGGAGGCCGAGGCCGCGAAGGTCACCGGGCAGATCGTCGGCAAGGTCATCCAGCAGAACCGGCAGGCCGAGGCCGCCGCAGAACGCGAAACCGCCGGCACCACCGCCGCGCAGGGCGCTGCCTGACCCGGCACCGTGCCGCCCCGGCCCTCCCCGGCCGGGACGGCGCGGTGCCCCGTCAGCCCACCCCGCAGGAGAACCAATGGAACTGCTGACCCTCGCCCCCGGCACGGTGTGCGTGCTGGTGGGCCCGCCCGGCTGCGGCAAGTCCACCTTCGCCGCCCGCTACCCCGACAGCTGGCGGGTCTGCCTTGATCTGTACCGCCTGGCCGCCACCGACGACGAGGCCGACCAGTCGGCCACCCCGGTCGCCGCCGAAATCCAGAACCTGCTCTTGGACGCCCGCCTCGCCCGGTCTCTCACCGTGCTGGTCGACAGCACCAACGTCTTCCCGCACGTCAGAGCCGGGCTGCTGGCCCGCGCCCGCTATTGGCAACGCCCCACCACGGCAGTCCTGTTCGACATACCGCTTGCCACCGTGGAAACGCAGAACGCAACCCGTGACCGCGTCGTGCCGACCCACGTGGTGCGCGACCTGCACCGACAGCTCCCCACCGCCGCGCAGCTGCGCCGGGAGGGCTTCCGCACAGTGCACCTCGCCTCCGAGCTCAGCGCGGCCGCGGGGGCCCAGCGGTGAGCGGGGCGATGGTCGCCAGCTTTTTCGAGGCGGTGGAGTCCCGCCAGAACGCCTGGCCGGCAGGCAGAGCCGACCTCCACTGGCATCTGCTGTTCGAGGAAACAACCGTCAACGAGCTACTGGTTCAGCCGTACCGGGCGATAACCCACCGCCCCGGCCTGGCCCCGGTCCCGGCACCGTGGGCGCACTGCACGGTCCTGCACGGCGGGCCCATCGCTGAGTACCGGGACGAAGAGCTCACCGCGATCACCGAGCGGGTCGCCAAGGAGTGCCAGACCCTCGCCCCGTTCGACCTCGTCTTCGACCGGCCCACCGTCGGCACCGTCGCCGTGGAATGCGCGGCCCGCCCCGGCGAGCCCGCCCGCCAGCTGTGGGAGCTGACAGCCCGGGTCGACGCTGAGATCACCGGCGCCCGCTTCCCGCTGATCCCCGCGATCTACTACCCGCACCTCTCGCTCGCCTACGGAAACCCTCGGGAATCGCATCAGACGGACCGCCGCGCGCTGAAGGCCGAACTGTCCGATCACCCGGGCGAGGCGGTCGTACTGCGCGCCGACCGGCTGAGCCTGGTCGCCCAGTGGCACGACCGGCAGCACATCACCTGGGCCCCGATCGCGGAAGTCGCCCTGGGCTGACCTGGCCCCGTAGCCCACGCACACGTCCCTCACCACCTGCACGTTCCGACCTGGAGGAATCCTCATGGCACGCAGCGCCCGGCCCGTCGTCCACTACATGGCGACCCGGCCCGACGGCACCGTCCCGCCCACCTGTGAGCACCTCGCCCGCTACTACAGCGGGCTGGGCGAGACGATCCCGACCGTGAACCTCGCCGACCACATCGGTGAGACCGTCGATCACCCCAGCCCCGGCGAGAAGTGGTACACCGACAAGCCGTTCTCGTACTTCCACATGTACACCCGGCCCGGCGAGATCCTGGAGCGCCTGGAGGAGCGCTGGCCGGTGCGGCTGTGGGAGGTCGAACCGCTCGGGGAGACCGGCAACTGGGGCAACGACTTCGCCCCGTACTGGCTGATGTCCCACCAGATCCGCGTCGTCCGTGAGGTCGAGGCGTGGCGTGCGTTCGGGCACCGCGGCATGCAGGTCCTGGCGGTCCTCGCGCAGCTGCCCGACCTCGCCCGGCAGTGGGCCGAAGAGTGGGCCGCCGACCCCGAGGGCACGCGCCGCACGTACAAGGCGTGGGAGACGCGGGTGGACGACACCCGGGCGCTGACCTCCTGGGCGTACTTCCGGGCGCGGTACTCCCGGCGCGAAGCGGGCCTGCAGACGGCCAACCAGCTCGCCGGTGACGCCGCCGCGCAGGCCGCGACCGCAGCCGGCGCCGACCCTCACGCCGTCGCCCTGATCCAGCTGCGGGCCCGCTGCCTGGTTGCCGGTCAGCTCATGTTCGACCGGATCCGCACCGGCGAATACGAGCAGTCGATCCGCGGCCTGCTGCTCGGTGCCGGGCTCGACACTCCGGCCCCCGTCCCGGCCTGACCACCCCGCCGACGTTCTTCTCCGCGCCGCCCCGGCCACCGGCCGGGGCGGCCCCCTTCATCTCTTCGAGACCAGGAGACATCTGGTGATCACCGACACCACCGACGAGACGATCCGCTACACCGCCGACGTGGTCCTGTTCGCCGCCGGCCACGTCCTGCTGATCGAGCGGGGCTGGGACCCGTTCAAGCGCCGGTGGGCCTTGCCCGGCGGCCATGTGAACACGGAGGAGAGCAGCCTGGACGCCTCCGGGCGCGAGCTGGAGGAAGAGACCGGCATCACCGTCCCGGTCACCGACCTCCGGCAGGTGGGCGCCTTCGACGCCCCCGGCCGTGACCCGCGCGGCCGGTACGTCAGCGTCGCCTACACGGCCACCCTGCCCTCGCTGGTCGAGCCGACCGCCGGGGACGACGCCACTGCCGCCCGCTGGTGGCCCCTGGACGCGCTCCCCGACCTCGCGTTCGACCACGCCGAGATCGTGGCGGCGGCCGCGAACCGCTGATCCTCTCCCGCGCGAGCGCGGCGTTCCTCCGTGCCGCCCCGGCCTCACCTGGCCGGGGCGGCACGCCGCTTCCAGCATCAACAGGCCCGGGTGGCGGAACCGGTATACGCAGCCGCCTTAAAAGCGGCCAACCTGCGGGTTCGAATCCCGCCCCGGGCACCACCAACAGCCAACCCGCGCGTGCCGGTTCTCCGGCCCGCCCAGCCAGCACAGGAAGGAGATGGGCCGTCATGCCGTACTTCGAGGTCGACGTCCCGACACACCACACCAACAGCGCCGCGCACGGCTCGCATGTATTCACAGGCTGGGCCGCCGACGCCGCCCAGGCGCTGGCCGCCGCGCACGCCGCCTACGACAGGGCTCTGCTGCTCACGTCGGCTGGCCGGGAGATCCCGTCGTCGTCCAGCGACGGCTGGGTGGCCCGGGGGCTGCGGCCGGACTGGGTCCTGGACTGGCACAAGGCCAAGACCAAGGCGTGGGTCAACCCCAACAGCCTGATCTGAATTCGCCCCGGGACGGGCGACTTGGTTGGACGCCGTTGGCGCCCGTCCCGGGCCTCGATCCCGCAACACGTACGAGAGAGGAACCCCCAGTATGAACGTCACCGCCCCCTTACAGACTCATCCCAGCCAACGTGCCCTGCTGCTCACCGCGGCAGCTCTGCCGCTGGCTGGCTGGACCGCGCACGGTGTCATCTGGCACCGGCGCCTGGCCACCGCCCAGCGTGACCCGCTCACGGGCGCCCAGCGCCGCGACGGATTCGAGCGCCGCGCGCAGCACCTCATCAACCGGTACGGCAACGCCGCCCTGGTCCTCTTGGTCGACCTCGACCACTTCAAAGCTCTCAACGACACCCACGGCCACGCCGCCGGGGACCGGGCGCTGACCGCGACCAGCGAGCGCCTCGCCCAGTGGGCTGGCACCCGTGGAGTCGTCGGACGCCTCGGTGGCGACGAATTCGCCGTCGCCACCCGCATCGGTCCCAGCCGCCGTGCACTACGCCTCGCCCAACTGGTCCGCGTGCTGACCGAACCGGTCGACGTGGACGGCCGCCTGGTCGACGTTGCCGCCTCCGTCGGCGCCGCCAGCCCCGACGCCCTGGGGACACGCGAGCTGTCCGCGCTGCTGCGCGGCGCGGACGCCGCCATGTACGACGGCAAGCATTCCGGCCGCGCGGTCCTCGCCGGACCGCAGCACGCCGCCGTGCCGTCCATCAACGGCCGTCGCGCCGGACGGCCCGGCACCAGCACCCTCGGAGCCGCCGCGTGAAGACGCCGACCCTGTACGCCCCGGACCACATCCGCGGCATCACCATCAAGCAGCCCTGGGCGGCCTGCATCCTGCACGGCGACAAGCGCGTGGAGAACCGGCCCCGCGCCTGGGCGCCGGGCTGGCGCCTGCTGCACGCCGGAGCCGAGATCGACCGGGCCGCCCTGAGCAACCCGCTCGTGGCCCGCACGATCCGCGGCCTGGAGCTGCCCACCCGCGCGGTCCTCGGCATCGTCCGCATCACCGGCTCCCACACCGACACCGGCGAGCCGTGCAGCCCCTGGGCGCAGCCCGAGCGTGTCCACCTGGACCTGGACGACGTCCACCCGCTGGCCTTGCCCGTCCCGTGCGACGGGCAGCTCGGCCCGTGGCGCGTCCCGCTCGCCGTGTTCGAGCAGTTCCTCGTCCAACTCCCCGACCTCGCCCAGCAGCTCACGGAGGTCCCGTCATGAGCCGAACCGGCGTCGCCAACGCCACCAAATTCCCTGCCCCAGACGCCCGGATCCCCTTCCCCTACAGCCCCACCCCCACCCGCTGCCAGACCGAACCGGCCCTGTTCGACCTCGACCACAGCGAACGCGGCCGGAACCGCACAAAGACTGAGAAGCAGCTGCATGCCGCGCGCACCGCCTGCTCCGGCTGCCCCCTGGTCGCCGACTGCCTGAAGTGGGCGCTCGCGAACGAGGACATCACCGACGTCGGCATCTGGGCCGCCACCACGCCCCGCCAGCGCCACGTCCTGCGCCAGCGCCTCATCGACCGCCTCGGACCGGACTGGATCGACGCCGTGGCCGAACACGACCAGGCTCGTCGCGAGCGGACGGCCAGGGCCCGCAACACCCCGCCGACCGTGAACGAGGCGCGGATCGTGGCACTGGACCGCCAGATGAACGGCCCGATGCCGTCCCGCCTGCCGCCCACCTCGAAGCAGCAGCAGCGCAACCTCACCCGACTCGTGGCCGGCCTCAAGGCCGCGTAGGAGCCGCGATGTTCACCGACTGGCAGCAGGCCCTCGAAGCCGAGGGCCTGCCCTTCACCCCGAACACCATCGAGCAACAGGCCGCCGCCGCGCGGACCGCTGCCCGCAAGGCCAGCAGCAAGGAAGACCTGATCCGCCTCCTGGACATCCTCGGGCTGCCCGGCGACGACGACACCCTCACCACCCTGCTCCCCCTCCTCACCGCCTCCGAAGGAGCCCCCGCAATGGTGCAGACCCCGAAGACCCCGACCCCCAACGCGTTCGAGGCCACGGCGCTGTCCATGTACTACGCCGACGCCAGCATCGCCGAGATCACCGCAGCCACCGGCTTGTCCGAGCGGGAGATCACCACCATGGTCAACGCCCAGGAGGAGCAGTTCGACAAGGACGCCGCCACCTCGACCGGCGAGGCCGTCACCGGCGACACGGTGGAGCAGCTGCTCGCCTGGGCCGAGGCCCACCCGACGGCTGGCATCCGCAACAAGGCTGCCCGGGTCCGCGGCCACCTCGCCGAACTCACCGACCGGCGCGCCAGCGACGACGCCCAGCACGAGGCCGAACAGCGCGTCGCGAAGCTCCGGGCTGAACTGGAACAGGCCCAAGAGCAGCTGCGCGCCGTGAAGGCCGGCACCCGCCAGGCCACCGCCACGACGACGGCCGCGCCCACCCCGATCCGTACCGGGCTCGGCAGCGGACGCACCAAGGAGGAGCTCGCCTTGATCCGGGCCTGGGCGCGCGAGAACGGTCACAAGGTCGCTGACGCGGGGATGGTCCCGAAGCGGGTCCTGGAGGCATTCGACGCCGCCCACCAGACGCTGACCCGGAAGGCCAGCTGAGATGGGTGACGCGATAGCCCTGGACGGCTTCCTGGACGAAGAGACCGTGCCCGGCGACCTGCACGGGTCGACGGCGCGGTTCCGGCTCACCGTCTCTCCGACGGACGAGCTCACGGACGAGATGATCCTGCCGTGCAGCGTCGCCGACCCGCAGATGGCGCACACGGTGCTGCACGAGCTGGTGCCCGGCGACCAGCTCCGCGTCACCGGCTACCTCCGGCTGCCCCGCACGCCGGACGAGCCGATGTGGCTGGTCGTAACCGAGCTGACCGTGCTGGAGTCTGCGCCGCTGATGTCTGACCCGGCCGCCGTGGCCACGGCGGTCATCGAGCGGTACGGGGCCTACGTCTGCTGGTTCGACGCGGACACTCCTGCGGTGGAGGTGTTCACCGAGGCTGGCCACTGGGTCGGCACCGCGCCCGAACCGAGCGGCCTGGGCGAACTTCTCGAAGGCTTCGAGCAGCGCCAGGCCGCCGGCGGCGAGTGAGTCAGCCGCCGTGCCCATCCGTCCCGAGAACCTGCACCGGTACCCGCGCGACTGGAATGCGATCAGTGCGCGGGTCCGGTTCGAGCGGGCAGGCGGCCGCTGCGAGTGCACGGGCCACTGCGGCCTGGCGCACCCCGGCGGCCGCTGCCCGGCCGTCCACGAGCAGATCCACCCGGACACCGGCTCCGTGGTCGGCCTGACCACCGCCCACCTCAATCACCAGCCGGAGGACGTGCGAGAGGAGAACCTGATCGCCGCCTGCCAGCTGTGTCATCTGCGGATTGATCACGGGCACCACCGGGTCACCCGCTCGCTCACCCTCGCCGCCCGCGCGGCCGCCGCCGGACAGCTCGGACTCCTCCCCGAGACCGAGCTCGTGCGCACCGAGCCGCCCACCCCGCCGCGCCCCGCCCGGGGCCGCACCCGCACGGCCGCGCTCCACCAGCTGCCCTTCCCCGACCCCGACCAGGAAATGTGAGGGCCGATGCCTACCACCGCCTTCGACCAGTTCACCCGCCGCACCACCGACGTCACTGCCCACCTCCACGGCCACCTCGTGCCCCGCGCCGCCGGCGACGGCCTCGCCCTTCCCTGGACCCACCCCGCCCGCGACCAGGAGGCCCCCGCGTGACCGCCTGCCCCAAACACCGCCGCGAGTTCCCCGTCGTAGCAGCCCCCTTCCAGCCCGGCCCCGAGCCGTACACCTGCAAGGGCTGCGGCAACCAGCTGGGCACCGAGGCATACCGGCGCGCCCACCACTGCCCCTGCTGCGGCGAGAAGGTAAGCCAGGACTGCCTGGGCAGCGGCCGGAGCCCCGCCCGCTGCCCGCACTGCGGCCGCATCGACTCCACCACCCTGCAGTTCCTGCCGGACGAGGACCCGATCACCGACCTCCTCACCGGCCGACTGCCGCCCCCGGCCGACTTCACCGCCACACAGCATGCCCGCGCGCTCTTCGGCGACGAGATCGCCCACTTCCTCACCTGGTCCTGGCAAGACCGCAACTTCCACCATGGCGCGCTCGCGGTGCGCGGCAAGGAGATGAAGACACGACTCCATGCGGGCACCGGCATGTTCGAGGCCGCCATCCCATGCCGCCGCCGCAGCTGCCGAGGCCAGCTCTGGCACCCCACCACCAGCGCCGACGACCTCCTGGCCCTCCACCGCGGCGCGCCCGTACGTCCCGCCGTCTCCCCATGCAGCCGCTGCGGTCGCAGGCCGTGACGAGGTGACCGGTCCAAAATGATCCCGTGACGCACCAGAAGGCCCCGACTCCGCGATACGCCGGAGTCGGGGCCTTCTTGCGTTCCGGGACAGATCAGGAGCTGGCGGCGGGCCCCGTCGCCCGGAGACCTCGGTCCGGGCGGCGGGGGCCGCTCTTTTGCGTTTCTGGAGCAGTCAGCTCATGGGCAGTTTTACGGCCGTAAAACCAGCCGCGCTGGGACTGTTCGATGCGGCAGCCAGCTCGCCTGACTCGCGCGGTTTTACGGCCGTAAAACCACGCGCGCCCGCACGCCTCGCCTGGACCCCCTCTGATCATCTGAGAGGATGCTTCCCGTCCATCCGAAGTACCGGGTTCCCGGGAAGTAGTCGGAGAGCAGTACATGCCCTACATCACCGTGCTCTTGAACCGTAAGGGCGGCGTTGGCAAGTCACTCATGACGGTCAACCTCGCTGCGGTCTACGCCGAAATCCTCGGCTGCGATGTCGTCGATGCCGAAGGCGAGACGGCAGGCGACGGCCCGTCCGTGGCGGTCGTCTCAATAGACCCCCAGGGCACCAGCATCGAACATGCTGAGAAGGTCAGGAAGGCCGGCAGGCCAGTCCCCTTCCGTGTAGTCGACGCAAGCCAGAGCATCGACAAGCTGCGTCGCCTTCGGCGTGCCAAGGCCGACATAATCATCGTCGACACCCCAGGCTTCATGCCGCTGAAGGCCGAAGACGACGAAGACGAGTCCATCGACCCCCTGGGCGACGGAACCACCGGAGACGCGCTGCGAGCCGTCCTCGACGTTGCTGACGACGTCATCGTCCCTCTCGAAGCTGAGGGGTCAGCCTTCACCCCGACCAGGGTCACCGTTGAGCGAGTCCTGGTCCCCCGCCAGATTCCCTACGGTGTCGTCGTCAACAACTGGGACCCCCGGGACGGCACCGCCGACCGAGACCGCACCATCAGCCTCGTCCAACGCAGAGGGTGGGAGCAGTACAACGCCACCGTCCGGCACTACAAGCCGCACACCCGCGGCATCACCAACGGGCGATTCTGCACCCAGTACGAGTCCAACCACATCGCCACCAAGGCCAAGCAGGACTTCGTGTCACTCGCCTTGGAGCACCAGCTCCGCCGCCAGAAGTACGCAGGAGGCCGATAGATGGCCAAGCACGATGAGTTCGACGACTTCTTCGGCGATGACGATGACACCCCAGTCGTCGACACCCGAGCCGACGGCCGCCTACTCCGTGTTCCGCTCAGCCGGCTTGCCTCCAACCTGGTCAACCCGCGTACCGACTTCGGCACCAAAGCCGAGCTGATCGACCTCGGGAAGAGCCTGCGACGCCGCCAGATCCAGGCATGCCCTGCCGTCAGCCGCAGCGCCTACCTGAAACTGTGGCCCGACCACGCGAAGCGGGTCGGTGACGTCGACTACGTCCTCGTCACCGGGGAGCGTCGATACCGTGGCGCCGTAGCCGCCGGCAGCCCCACCCTGAACTGTGTTGTCGACGACGGCTTGGCCAAGGACCGCAAGACGTTCATGGAGGCCGTGGTCTCCGAGAACGTCGACCGGCAGAACTTCAACCCCATCGAAGAGGCATACGCCGTCCAATCCCTCGTTGCCGAGTTCGGCTCCAACCGCGCCGTAGCCCAGCACTTCGAGCGGGTCGATGGGTGGGTCACCCAGCGCATCCTGCTCACCCACCTGGCCCCTGAGGTTCAGGACCTGGTGCGGAAGAAGGCCATGCCGCTCGATGCGGCGCGATCGCTGGGGAAGCTGGCCCGAGACAACGAATGGGACGGCGCAGAACAGCTGGCATGGTGGCAAGACGAGCAGAAGCAGCGGACGGCAGCGTCTGCTGAGCGGTCGGCAGCCAAGAAGGCAGCCAAGACGCCTGCTGCTCCCAAGCCGGTGACAGGTGAGCCGCCTGCCGGGGCTGGGCAGCAGGGGGCCGATCCGTTTTACGGCCGTAAAACGGATTCGGTCGACCCAGCACCGGAGGAACCGGCTGCCACGGAGCAACAGCTTCCTGCCAACGCGGCGAAGGAGGGCGCGCCAGCCGTCCCTGGACAGGCCACCCCACCCGAAGCAAGGGCTGGGGAAGGGGGCCAGCAGCCCAAGCTGTTCCCCTACGAAGACGGTGTCGCCGCGGCGCGCTACCTGATCCACAAGATGCCGACGGACGAGTTCAACAAGATGCTGGACCTGCTCAATAAGCACAGAGAACGTCAGGTTGTGGCCGGTTGACCCACCCGGCCTGAGCGTTTTCGCTGGAAATGGCGGCGGCCCCACCTCAACTGGTGGGGCCGCCGCCTTATTTGCGGGCGTCGAGCGGAGACCGGCGCGCCCCGCGCCCAGTCAGTCCTGGAACTCGGTGCTCTTCACGCCGTAGAACGTGGGCTTCGCGGGCCGGACCTCGGACTGCTCCAGGGTGTCGGCGAGCGGGGCGAACGTCTCGCTGCGGCGGACGACGTTGAGGAACTTGCCCAGCGCGTCCTTGTCCTCCCACAGCTCCTGTGCGGTGCTGATGATCAACGACTTTAGGTGATCCGACTCGGTCCCGGCCTCGTTCGCTGCCACGCTGTGTCCCCTCCTGGTCATCGGAACGATCAGCCAACCAACCGGTGACCCGCGCCCGCAAGACGGCCTTCGGTCAGGGGCCGGTCCAGGATGCTGTGGGTCCCGATCCGGTGCCACACGATGTGCCGGGCCCCGGCTATCTGCTCCCGGCCGTACGACCACGTCGCGCGCCCGTCCGGCGCCCAGGTGAGCTCGTAGACGCCCGGCGCGCAGCGGACGCCCTTGATGCGCAGGCCGGGCCGGAACAGCCCGGTGCGGAGGTCGGGGACGAAGGCGTCCAGGACGACGCGGCGGAACCGCCGGCGCTGGGCGGGAGTGAGGCGCTGGAGGTCGGCGGTGAAGCGGGGGAGCGACTCGTAGGTGGGCACGGTGTCCTCCGGGCAGCACGACGAAGCCCCCGGCGGTGCCGAGGGCTGAGGGGTGTTCGTCCTGTAGGGGCGGCGCTTGTTGGTGGTGCGCGCGTCTTGGTGCTCGTTGGTGTGGTCCGGCTTGTGGGGCGGTTGTCGGGGGTGGTGTGAAGGGCTGCCGGAGAGCGATGACATTGGCGTTCCGGCTGGAGCCGCTTCCCGCCTGACGGGCACGCGGGAAGAAAGTTCGGCTACGGCGCCCGCCAGGCGGGACGTACCGCTGATCTGGCTCTTCTTGCAGGTCAGGGCCGTGTGGCGTGGTCTGCATGACGACGGATATCAAGCTGATCACCGCCGGGCAGATGTACCGCTACTACCTGCGCCAGACCGTTGTCGGCGACGGTCGCCGCCCGGCCCGCACGCCGCTCCGCGAGGCGCAAGAGGAGGCCGGTGTCCCGGCCGGCCGATGGATGGGCCGCGGACTCGCCGCCCTCGGCCTGGCCGCCGGGGACGTCGTCACCGAGGCGCAGCTGCGCAACCTGTTCGGGGAGGGGGGCCGGCACCCGCACGCGGATCTGATCGAGGCCGACCAGCTGGCCGCGGGCAAGTCACCGAAGGCCGCGTGGAAGGCAGGCGCCCTCGGTCGTCGCGTGAAGGTCACTGGAGTCGACTTCGTCTTCCGTCCGCAGCCGACGGTCTACCTTCTGTGGGCGCTGGGTGATGACGAGACCCGGCGGGTGATCGAGGCCGCGCACGAGCGGGCGATCGAGAGAGTGCTGGAGTGGATCGAGGACGAGGTGGCGGTGATCCGGTACGGCAAGGACGGCGTCTATCAGGTCCGGCCGCCCGGCGGTCTGGTCGCCGCCCGCTTCCGCCACTACGAGGCACGGTCGGGTATGCCGTTGCTCCATGACCATCTGCTGCTGTCGGTGAAGGGGCAGCGTCTGGACGGGAAGTGGGGTTCGGTCCACTCGGAGGTCCTGTTCGAGAACACCGTCGCCGCGTCCGCGCTCTACAACGAGACCGTGATGATGGAGGTGTGTGAGGCGCTGGGGCTGGCCTCCGAGCCGCGTACCGTCACCGCCGGGCGCCGTCCGGTGATGGAGCTCGCCGGGGTGCCGCACGAGCTGATCCGCTGGACCTCACGGCGCAGCGACCAGATAGCCGCCTGCCTGGCAGAGCTGGAGCACGAGTACGTCACCGCCGTCGACGACGACGGCAACCTGAAGTTCGCGCCCGTGGTCTCGGAGCAGGCCCGCGCCAAACTGAACCGGATCGCGGCGAAGATGACCCGCCCGCCCAAGCAGCAGGCCCGGCCGCTCACGCAGCTGCGCGCGTGGTGGAAGGCGAGCGCGATCCTCACCTCCGGGGTGGCCGTCGACGTCATCAACTCCCTCCTCGAGCGCGCCCGTGCCGCAGCCGCGGCGATCCGGGCCCGCATCGCCGCCGTGGTCGACGTCGCCCTGGCGGCCGTCGACGTCACCGCGATGGTGTTCGTGACGAACAAGGACGGCTCCTTCCACCGCCGACACCTGCTCGCCGAAGCCCGCCGCCACCTCGCCCTCGTCCTGCGCGGCCGCCGCCGCGAACCCGGCCTGGACGAGAACATCGTGGACGCCGCCATCACCACGCACTGCCTGGACATCACCGAACCGAAGACGCTGCGCGGCCACATGCCGGCCTACCGCTTCTACACCGCCCGCTGGCTCCTGGACGACCCGCCGCCCACCCGCCGCCGCCCACCGGACGCCAACCCCGAGACCGACCACCGGCCCCCGGCCGGCCCCGGCGACCCGGACACACCCCGCCTGCCCCTGGAGCCGGGGGAGTGGGACATCCCGCGCGTCCCGCTCCTCTACGACCGCGCGGTCATCGCCTCCACCGCCCTCAGCGCCCAGCTGCGCACCGCGCGCCGCACCGGCCGCGCTCTGTACGACGTCGTGACGCACCAGCAGGCCGCGATGCCCGAGCAGCTCCTCATCCCGTTCCCGGACGCCGATTCCGGCGCCGACGACTCCGAGCCCAGGTCGCCGCTCGCCATGACGGCGCTGTCGGCCCTGAAGGAATCCCGCACGGACGTGGAGGCCGTCGATCTCACTGCCGAGCGGCTGCGCCACCTCCAGGACGCTTTCACCGCGGCGGCCGACCGGGCCCGCGCCACCATGGACCGCTACGCGCACCGCGACGATGCCGAGAGGCCGCACTCGGTGCGCGAGGACGACCAGCAGGCGCACCGCCCGGAGCAGCCCGGTGCGCATCGCGGCCGGGAGGCCGGCCACTGAGTGCACCCGATGCCGTGGTTCGCACCGGCGATGCACGGCATCCACTCCACTGAGTGGAGTGGGCGACATCGTGCGGGAGTGGGCGACATCGCCGGGCACGATGCTCTGCATCCACCCGGTGTGTACCCGCCGCATCTCCCCTTGACCACGGCCCGTGTCAAGGGGAAACGCGCCGCCCACCGGGGCCCGCTCCACCCCACCGAGCGCACCCGATGCGCAGCACTCCCGCGCCGCTGGCCGCACCGGTGCGCATCCACCCCACGGTGGTGCGGCTACCGGTTCGCACCGGGTACGGAGTGCACCGCGTGCGCCAGCACCAGGCGCTCATCGCGCATCGCCTCCAGGGTGTCGGCGGTGTCCGGGTGGTCGGGGTCCGGGATGACGTTCGCGGTGAACCGGATGATGCTGCGGGCGATGCCCGGCACCGCCGTGGTGGGGGAGTCCCGCGCCCAGTCCCGCAGCGCGGACAGCAGCGCGCACCCGACCTCGTCCAGCGCGAAGGAGTCCGCGCACGGGTCGGCCTCCCCGTCCACGGTCGTGACGGGCCAGACGATGTCCTCGGCCAGCCGCAGCAGGACGAACGCCAGCTGCGGGTCCGCTTCCGCCCGCCCGGCGACAGCGCCGGCGCCACCCATCTGCAGCGCCAGGAGGTAGTCGAAGCCCCGCTCCACCTGCTCGGGCGTCAGCGGTGTACGGGACGGGATCAGGTACGGCATCAAGCTCTCCTCACGATGGCCGCCGCGCGAACCACGGCGTCGTCCTCGCATGGTCGGCGTGCTGACCTGTGGACAGAGGACGGAGAACTCTCCCTCCCCATCAGACGGGATGAATCGGGCTGCAAGGGTCAAACTCGGCCCCCTTGTCCAGCGTGGTCGGCCCGACCACGAGCCCGACCCCGACCCCTTGTCCAGGTCGGCTGCCGCCCGACCACCGCCGCGTTTCTCCTTGACCACGCTCGCTACCAGCGCCCGTCAGACCGCGGACATGGGGGTACCCTGCACGCTGCTCCCTCGATCACCGCCCGCCCAAGGGCAGTCCGAAGCGAAGGAGCCACGACGATGACCACACGTCGCCCACCAGCCGGCGCCCTGCACGCCCACCCCGGCCATGGACCCGACCAGCACCGGGCAAGCCGAAGTGGGCTCCTTGAGCGCCCACTTCGGGGGGCACTTGGGAACCCCCTTTGGTGCCCGACACCTGGGGGTAGGGGAAACTTGCTGGTCAGGATGGGAATCGGCGCGAAAACTGCGCCGTCACAACCCTCTTCTCTACTCCTGATGTCAGTAGTGGAGGAGATCATCGGGTTCCGGGGGGCCCGGACGCCCTTCCAGGCCAGGCGCGGCCGGCGCCCAGCCGGTGGCCAGTCGCGAGCAACGAGGGAGCAGAGCTGATGGCGGGGAAGCGGAAGACCAACCCGGCGGGGTCGACGAACAGTTTCCGCGGTGACGTGCTGCGCGTGCTCGGAGCGCTGAAGGTCGCGACGACTGATCAGATCCAGCGGATCGGCGCTCCGCACCTGAACTTCCGGCACACCGACAAGGACACCCCGTCCGAGCAGAAGACGGCCCGCACCGCCTCGCACACTGGTGCGCTCTCCGACATGCGCAAGCACGGCCTCGCCGAGACCGGCGGCTCCACCGGGACGGGGGAGAGGCTGCGGAACCTGACCGCCAAGGGCCTGGAGGCTGCCTCCTACGAGCTGCGGCGCCCGGTGACGGAGATGGGTTCCACCGCACGCGGTGCGGGTTCCAGCGGCGGCTCACACCCCATGGCCGTCAACGAGACCGTCATCGCGATGCTGCGCCCGAAGCCGAACATGGCCAAGCTCGCCGACGACCCGGCCGAAGTCCGGGCCGCCGCGCAGGCCGCCGTCGACGAGCCGGCCGGGATCGGCACGATCGCCTCGTACTGGACCGAGGTCCCGCTGCCCGCCACCGGCACATGGAACGCGCCCGGCAAGGGCGGCGCCCAGGCCGACATCGTCCTCACCGCCCCGCAGGACCAGGTGCCGCTGCTGTTCATCGAGGTCGACAACTGCCACGAGACCGCGGAGGAGCTCGCCGACAAGCTGGAGAAGTACGCCCGGTTCTTCCGGCGGAAGATGAAGGACACCGACGGCAAGGAGCGCCCGATGTGGCGCACCCGCTGGACGGCTCCGGAGACCTGGTCCGGCGACCGGACGCACCCGCCCGTGCTGCTGGTGTTCAACCGGGTCGGCGAGCGCAACCCCAACCTCACGATCCCGCGCCTGATGGAGCTCACCCGGCACCTGTGGGAGGGCGATCGGCAGAAGGGCGGCCACCACCACTACGACGGGCGGATCCCGATCATCGCGACCGGGCTGAACAACCTGCGCAAGGACGGCCCGGCCGGACCGGTGTTTCTCCGCTTCGGCCGCGAGCACATGCAGCCCCTGCGGGAAGCGATCGGTAACCCCCGCCGCGAGGCGGCCGATGCCCGCGCCCGGGCAGCGGCCAAGGTCCGCCAGGACGAGTACCAGGCACAGGTGCGGCGGGCGGCCCAGGAGCAGACCGCGAAGAAGGCAGCCGAGCGTGAGGCCCGCCGTCCCGTCTGCACCGGCTGCGGGGCGAAGTTCACCGACGAACGGTGGGAGGCGGCCCAGGCAACGGACTGGGGCACCCCGAGGGACACCCACCCGCACCTGTGTGACGACTGCAAGCAGAGGGTCGGCGCCGCCGTCAGCCAAGCGGCTGACAAGCAGGAGCACCAGGAGCCGGTGCGTGGCGAGGTAGGGCCGCACGACTTCCAGCGGAACGCCCGCCGTCCCGTCTGCACCGACTGCGGTGCCGAGTTCACCGACGAACGATGGAAGGCGACCGAGCGCGTCGGCTGGGGCGTTGCTCAAGAGCCCCGCCCGTCTCTGTGCGGAGACTGCGACCGGCGGTTCGAGACCGAATGGCAGGAAGCCTGGCCGGACCAGCACCAGGAGGAGGACCAGGCGGTGCCCGAGCAGCGGAAGGCCACCGGCTGGTTCTCACGTCTGCGCGGCTGACGCGGCCTGTCGCCGTTCTCGCTCTGGGACACTGAGGGCCACCATTCCAGCGGCGAGGGGCGAGCACATGGCGGCGAAGACGGATCCGGCGAAGTTGGCGCGGCAGGCCCGAGACCTGATCGAGGAGTTCAACCGCGTGGTGCTGGACGACGCGAAGGACCTGTCGGCGCCCGCTCTGTCGGAAGCCACCCAGGCGCTGAAGTCGTTGGTCGAGCGGCTCCCGCAGGCGTTCGAGCAGACCGCCGACGTCCTGGAGCTGCTGGCCGCCAACGACAAGGTCACGGTGGAGCAGGGCGACCCGAAGAGCGAGGTGGCCACGACCGCCGCAGAGCTTCGGACCGTCGCGGCCGACAGCGAGCAGCTGGCCAAGAGCCTCGCCAACCCTGCGTCGGCCCTGTTCCTCATGGGCGGTCGCTAAGCATGGCCGGCCTGCCCTCGCCTGAAGAGGTCGAAGCCGCCCGTACGCCTGCCGGCGGCTGGAAGCGTGACCAGCTCGCCGCCTGGGGTGTCTCGTGGCCCCCGCCCAAGGGATGGAAGGACGAGCTCATCGAGCGCTGGGAGGCCGCGCGCCAGGATGGCGCACCGCCGCCGCCCCTGCCCAGCCCAGCCCCGGCCGACTTCGCACAGGAAACGCTCGACTTCGGCTGACCCGACGACAGCGGGTCCGGACAGGATTACCCTGCCCGGCCCCGCTGCTCACCGGCTGAGGCGGATACGCGGCCCCCACGCGAACTCGAGGTCGTCCAGGAAGACGGTCTCCAGCTCCTTCTCCCACTGGGCGCGCAGACCGAAGGGGTTGGTCTCCATCTGCTCCAGGATGACCAGGGTCTCGGGCTGCCCGATCAGCGCGTACCGGCCGTGCGAAGCGGGCCTGCTGCCCGGCCCGTACGCCCGCAGCAGCTCCTCCAAGCGGTCGCGGTGCTGCTCCACGAACACCTCCAGGCGCTCGATGTACCCCTCGCGTTCCTCGGCGCGCACCGCGCTCAGCGCGACGTCCAGGAACTCCCCGTCCGGCCAGTGGCGCTCGCCGGGCGCGGCCAGGGCCCACGGGAACCGTTCCGCCGCCGCCAGGACGTCCTTCGCGTCCAGCGCCACGGCCGGAGCCGGAGACGGTTCCTCCACCGGGGCCAGCTCCTGCCCGTAGGCGTCCGCGTCGTGCGCCGGTGGCGCGCTCGGCGCGTGCCGGGCAGTGTTCGCCAGCGGCATGTCCAGTGCTTCCAGGTGGGCCAGGAGCAGGCGGGCCAGGGTGCGTCCGTGGTCGCTGCCGCGTGGTTGCTGGGAGGTGCTGCCGTCGCCCCGGTCGCCGGGGTAGGCCAGGTGCCAGGGGTATACGACGGTGCGGTGGAAGAAGTCGGCGAGCACCTCGTAGAGGCCGGTGGCTTCGGGGGCGGGTTCGTAGGCGCCGACCACGGCGGCCGCGGCCTGCCCGGTCTCGGCGGCGGCCTGCGAGAGTGCCTCCTGGATGTGCCGTGCTGAGTTCGAGGGCGTGTCCTCGAAGACCTCCACGATTCGGTACAGGCCCGGCGGCCCGTATAGGTTGCCTTCCTTCGTGCGGCGCACCATCACTGCGGCCTCCTCGACCGAGTCGGCGGTGGCCCGGTTGGTCACCTCCGAGGCTCCGGGGTGTTCCGGTTCGGTGCACCTGGCCAGGACCTGGTAGAGCCCCCGCTGCTCGGGCGGCCGTACCCCGCCGGACGCGGGGTGCCCCTGTCCGCGCTCCTCCGGATCGCCCGCAGGTGTGTACCCGCATCCGAAGGCTTGCTGGCTCACCAGATTTCGGATCCGCTTCAGCTCCGTCATCCGCACCGCCGCCGCGTGCCGGTCCGCGGGGTCTGCCCCGTCCCTGTCGGCGGAGATCAGCTCACGCAGCTGCTCGTACGTCAGGCCGGTGACCTCCTGGCGAACCGCCATGCGGATCTCGAAGTCGCTGCGTGCTGTCGTCATGGTCTTCCTCCGATTGGTGCCGTCGGTGTTCACGCTGTTTCTCCCTGGTCGGTGCGGGTGCGGGTGCGTTGGGTGGCCCAGTCCGGATCGCGTTGGGGCGCCGGCGCCCGCGTGTCGGCGGCCGGGGCGCGCATGATGCGCCAGCTGGTGCGCGGCGCGGTGACGACATGGACCGGGACGACGACGGCCTGGTGGCCGGAGATGCCCCGGGCCCACGGCCCGGTGAAGCGGACCTGATCGGCTGCCCAGTCGCCTGCACGCCGTCACGGGCGAAGACGTCCGAGCAGATAGCCGGCGGCGAGCGCGGCGGCCGCGATGATGACGACGCCCATCACGACCACCGCATCCCGACCTCGGACAGCTGCTCCACCCGCTCCGGGGACAGCGTCGCGGCCCTGCTCCGCTGGTTGCTGACCCACGCCCCCAGACGGAACTGGAGCTCCCAGCCGTCCTCGGAGAGCACGGTCTCGACATGCTTCCGGGGGACCTTCAGGTGGCCCTCGCGCTCGAAGAACTGCCGGGCGGCCGCCAGGTTCGCGGTCCACTTGTCGGCCTGCGTACGGCGCGGCTTCGGCCTCTCCTCCTCGGTGGCGGGCTCGATCCCGAGGACCTGCTCGCACATCCACTGCTGCACGCCCGTGAGCTTGTCCCAGCCGAGACGCTGCGCACGGACCCATCGGCCGAGATCTTCGCCCTGGTGCACGACGACGCCGGGCTCGCTGGGCAGTTCACCACCGACCTCCTCGAGGTGGAGGCGGGTGAGATGGAACGCCCTCTGCCATTCCACGGGCCAGGTGGGGCACCAGGAGGGGTCGATGTCCTCCAACTGCTCGCGCCGCTCCGGCGACATCGCCCCGGCCCAGGACTCCACCGGCAGCCCCTCCGCCTGGCGCTGTTCGAGCTCCTGGGCGCGCCGGGCGGCGGCCCGCGCGTTCTTCAACCAGATGCCCACCTTGTAGCCCTGGTGGGCGGCATCCAGCGGCGCCAGGAGGTGGCCATTCTCGGCGGCCCACCCACGCGCTGCCGACAGACCCTCCTCCCAGGCGACATCGAAGTGCGACCAGACCATGCCGAGCTTCTCCAGCTGCGCGATGCGGTCTTCGTCCATGTCGCCGCGGGCGTAGAAGCGGCGGGCGTCGGCGGTCCACTGCCCCAGCGGGAAGTTTGCGAGCGAGGCCGGCCACCCGACCCCTTCGGCCTCTTCGCCTTCGGGGACGCGGTAGGTGAACGGGACGCGCAGGTCGCCGTGTTCGCGGGCGAAGATGACTGCGGCCTCGATCCCGCGCCGCCAGTGCTCGTGCTCCGGGTTGAGGACCCGCAGGTTGATGAAGGCGGCGAGCGCGGCCGGATCGCGGGGCGTGGAGAACTTCAGCAGGGCCTTGGCGGGGGCACTGACGCCCCCGGAGCCCTCACCGCTCCCGCCCGCGCTCTTCCCGCTCTCGTCCTTGCTGACGGGCTTGTAGCGGCTCGGTGCCTGCTGCTCCGCGAGGTTCTCCACGATCCGCGCGTCGTGCGCCCGCAGCGCCTCCAACAGCTTGGCCAACCCGCCGAACGCCCGACTGGTGAGCATGTTGTCCGCCGTCTCGCCCGGCCCGAGCAGCACCGGCACCACGAGCGAGGCCATCTTCCCCTCGCCCGGCTGCATCCGCAGCGCCCGCCCCACCGCCTGGACCAGGTCCGGCATCGACCCGCGCACATCCGCCCAGTACACGGAGTCGCAGTTCTTCGTGTCGACGCCCTCGCCCAGCACCTTCACCGAGCACAGGAAGCACTTCTCCACCACAGTGCCGTCCGTGGCGATCCCGGCCGCGAACTCCCCGAGCAGCCGGCGGCGGTGGAGCGGCTTGTGGTCGCCGCACAGCCAGTCCGCCCAGATCGTCTTGGGGTACAGCTCCGGGTCACTGGCGTGCAGCTGTGCGGCGACGTCCGGAAGGCCGGCCGCGAACGCCTCGGCTTCCTTGACGATGTGGTGGAAGACGAGCGTGCGCCGGAAGTTCTCCTCAGCCGACGCCTTCACCAGGGCGGTCTGTAGCGCGGCGAGCCGGGCCCCGCGAACCTCTGCCGAGCGGCCCTCCGCGCCCAGGAGCTGCGCGGCCTGGAGCGCGGTGTCGGTGACGTCCACGCATACGACCTGGTAGGGGGCACAAATTCCCCGGTCGATGGCCTCCGAAAGCGTCAAAGTGAACGCCCTGCTGCCGAAGGGGCCCTCCGGGTCGTCTTCCATGCTCGCGACCAGTTCGCCGGGTGCGCCAGCCTCGTCCTCGTCCCCGAGCTGCCACAGCCGGGGCGTGGCCGTCATGTACAGGCGGCGCAGGGACGGGATCTTCTGGTTGTCGTGGACGACCGCCCACGGCTTCCCGATCCGGCCCGAAACGCGGTGGGCTTCGTCCACGACGATCAGGTCCCAGGCCGCCAGACCCCCGGCGTGCGCCCGCTCCAGCGTGCCGAGCCCCAGGCTCGCGTACGTGGCATACACGGTCACCTTGTCCAGGCCCCGCGTCCACTCCACCAGCTCGTCCACGTCCGTGGTGTTGGGGAAGGACACCTCCTCACCGCGCAGCGAGGACACCCCGATCATCGGCCCCCGGCGGCCTCCCTCGCGCCACGCGGCCTCGGTCTGGGCGAGCAGGTCCAGCGAGGGCACGAGCACCAGCACACGGCCCGCGTGGAGCTCCTCCGCGCTGCGGACCGCCACCCGGGTCTTCCCGGACCCGGTCGCCATGATCACCTGCGTTCGAAGCCCTCGTTCGGGCACAAGTGATCTTGCAGGCAATTCGAGAGCGCGCACGACCGCGTCAATGGCCTCTCGCTGGGCTGCTTCGCGCTGGTCAGCGCGGTCTGTGCTCGACATATTCGCCTGCCTTATCCTGGGATGCCGTCCGGTCGATTCGGACGGTGGGAAACGGGAAACCTGCACGTGGAGGAGTCGCAGTGGCTACGGTTGAACTGACGCGGTCGGCTGACTGCTTTGCCCCACCGGAGCACCGGCAAGGCCCTGTGATGGATCTCGATAACCCTCCGGAGCTGTCCGGGGTGGTGGGCTCTGAGTCCATAGCGTATCTCGACTTCAAAAATGAAGCACACAGAATGCCGAGATTCCCCCGAACGTGGCTGAAAGCTGTTAGTCTTGCCTTATCGCAAGCCAATCCGAAGCCTTGACGCCCCCTCAGTCCACCCTCCCTCTCCGGGTGGCCGGCCCCCGGACTCCCCCACCTGTCCCGACTGCCCGTCACCACTCCTCCTTTTGCTGCTGCTTGTGGCGTGAGCCTGGTGGGCGGGCCGCGCGGAGCGTGGCACGCCTGGCCGCACGGGAGTTGAGGGGTGCGCCCTGGGGTGGCTGGAGCGCAGCGGAGGCCACGGGTCGGCCGGAGGTCGGCCCCGGTCCGCAACGCGGGCCGGATGCCCTGCGGTTGGCGCAGCGCGCGCAGCGCGTGCCGCCTGGCGGTGAGCGGAGCGAGCCGCATCCGCTCACGCGGAGCGGGAGCGGCCGGGGAGCGTAGCGACCCGGTTCGCTTCTTCGGGCGCAGCCCGAAGGGACCCGCTCCGCGGGAGATC
>NZ_JBVIRA010000042.1:19687-49602 GCF_055576575.1 Streptomyces sp. NPDC033270 | reverse complement strand
ATCCCCTCCCCGCCATCAGCGAACCACCGCCAACCCCCCCCCCCCCCCCCCCCTCCCCCCCCACCACCCCCCCCCCCCCCCCCCCCCCCCCCGGCCGCGTTTGCCGTGCGTCCCACATCGCGCGCTGATCAATTAGGTTGGGGGGTGGCGGGGCCGCTACGAGACGAAGAAGGCTGATGTCCGAGATGAACGCAGAAGGCCGCAGCAGGCTCGACCAGATGCCTGAGTGGACCGCGTTGAGCAAGCACCGCGAGCAGCTGGGGGAGGTGCATCTGCGCGAGCTGTTCGAGCGGGATCCCGCGCGCGCCGAGCGCTACACCCTCCAGGTCGGCGATCTGCACCTGGACTACTCCAAGCACCTGGTCACCGACGAGACGCTGCGGCTGCTGCGGGAACTGGCCGCGGCGCGGGGCGTGGCCGGTCTGCGGGACGCGATGTTCCGCGGCGACAAGATCAACATCACCGAGCGGCGCTCCGTGCTGCACACCGCGCTGCGCGCGCCGGGCTCGGCGGTCATCAAGAGCGATGGCGAGAACGTCGTTCCCGCGGTGCAGTACGTCCTGACGAAGATGGGCACCTTCTCCGACCGGGTCCGCTCGGGCGACTGGAAGGGCCACACCGGCAAGCGCATCAAGACCGTCGTCAACATCGGTATCGGCGGCTCGGACCTGGGCCCGGCGATGGCGTACGAGGCGCTGCGCGCCTACACCCACCGGGACATGCAGTTCCGCTTCGTCTCCAATGTGGACGGTGCCGATCTGCACGAGGCGGTGCGCGATCTGGACCCCGCCGAGACGCTGTTCATCATCGCCTCGAAGACCTTCACCACCATCGAGACGATCACGAACGCCACTTCGGCCCGCGACTGGCTGCTGACCGGCCTGCGGGCCGGCGGTGAGGCAGTGGCCAAGCACTTCGTGGCGCTGTCGACCAACGCCGAGAAGGTGGCGGAGTTCGGCATCAACACGGACAACATGTTCGAGTTCTGGGACTGGGTCGGCGGCCGCTACTCCTACGACTCCGCGATCGGTCTGTCGCTGATGATCGCCATCGGCAAGGAGCGGTTCCGCGAGATGCTGGCCGGCTTCCACCTCGTCGACGAGCACTTCGCCGCCGCCCCGCCGGAGGAGAACGCCCCGCTGCTGCTGGGCCTGCTCGGCATCTGGTACGGCAACTTCTTCGACGCCCAGTCGCATGCGGTGCTGCCCTACAGCCACTACCTGTCCAAGTTCACCGCCTATCTGCAGCAGCTGGACATGGAGTCCAACGGCAAGTCCGTGGACCGCGAAGGCAGTCGGGTCGGCTGGCAGACCGGCCCCGTCGTCTGGGGCACTCCCGGCACGAACGGCCAGCACGCCTACTACCAGCTGCTCCACCAGGGCACGAAGATGATCCCGGCGGACTTCATCGGCTTCGCGCAGCCCGTCGAGGACCTCCAGCCGGGTCTGGTCGCCCAGCACGACCTGCTGATGGCCAACCTCTTCGCGCAGGGCCAGGCGCTGGCGTTCGGCAAGGCGCCGGACGAGGTGCGCGCCGAGGGCGTGGCCGAGGAACTGGTGCCGCACAAGACCTTCCAGGGCAACCGCCCCTCCACCACGATCCTGGCCAAGGAGCTCAGCCCGTCCGTGCTGGGCCAGCTGATCGCGCTCTACGAGCACAAGGTGTTCGTGCAGGGCGCGGTCTGGAACATCGACTCCTTCGACCAGTGGGGCGTGGAGCTCGGCAAGGTCCTCGCCAAGCGGGTCGAACCGGCCCTGACCGACGGCGTCGACGTGCCGGGCCTGGACGCCTCGACGGCCGGCCTGGTCGCCAAGTACCGCGAGCTGCGCGGGCGTTGAGCACCCATGCCGAAGGGCCCCACACCCTCGGGTGTGGGGCCCTTCGGCAGCGTGTGGCGCCTCTCAGGCCGAGGCCGGCGGATACAGCCCGCGCGGCAGCCGGGTCGCCGCCGCCTCGTCCAGGAGCCACAGGGTCCGGCTGCGGCCCCGGGCGCCGGCCGCCGGGGCCTGGACCTCACCGGCGCCGGAGAGCGCCATGGCCACGGCGTTGGCCTTGTCCTCGCCGGCCGCCAGCAGCCAGACCTCCCGCGCCGTGCGGATCGCGGGCAGGGTGAGCGAGACACGGGTGGGCGGCGGCTTCGGCGCGCCGTGCACACCGACCACCGTCCGCTCCGTCTCCCGTACGCCCGGCAGCTCGGGGAAGAGCGAGGCGACATGGGTGTCCGGGCCGACGCCCAGCAGCAGGACGTCGAAGGTCGGCACCGGGCCGCCCCCGGCGCCGGCCGGCGGTGAGGCGGTCTCATGGGCCGCCGCGGCGGCGAGTTCGGCCGCGTACGCCTCGGCGGCGGCGTCGGCGTCGTTGCCGTACGGGCCGTCGGACGCGGGCATCGGGTGCACCCGGGCCGGGTCCAGCGGGACGCCGTCCAGCAGCACCTCGCGGGCCTGGGTGTGGTTGCGCTCGGGATCGCCGTCCGGCAGCAACCGCTCGTCCCCCCACCACAGGTGGAGCCGCGACCAGTCCACCGCGTCCCGGGCGGGCGCCTCGGCGAGGGCCGCGAGCAGCCCGTTGCCGTTGCGCCCGCCGGTCAGGACCACGGAGGCGAAGCCGCGGGTGGCCTGGGCGTCCACGATCTTCGTGATCAGCCGGGCCGCCGCGGCCTTGGCCATCAGCTCCTTGTCGCGGTGGACGACGACCTGCGGAGCACTCACTTGGCGGCCGCCTTCTTGGCGGGCTTGGCGGTCGCCTTCTTCGCCGCCGGCTTGTCCGCGGCGCCCTCGCCGGCATCCGGAGCCGGGTCCCCGGCCGCGGGCTCGTCCGAGGCGCCACCGAGCCGGTCCACACCGAACTTCAGCGCGCCGGCGTAGATGTCGTCCGGGTCGAGCCGGCGCAGTTCCTCGGCGAGCAGCTCCGAGGTCTCCCGCCGCTTGAGCGCCACCGCGCGGTCCGGCTGGCTGCGCATGGAGAGCGTGGCCAGCGAGCCGTCCGGGCGGTCCAGCACGATCGAGCCGCCGCTGGACTCCATCCGTACGGCCGTGAGGCCGGGGCCGGCCGACACCTTGCGGGTGACCGGGACGTTCAGCCTGCTGGCCAGCCACATGGCGAGCAGCTCGCAGCTGGGGTTGAACTCCTCGCCCTCGACCTCGGCCGAGGTGACCGTGCACGGGGCCTGGTCGAGCGCCGCCGCCAGCATCGAGCGCCACGGGGTGATACGGGTCCAGGACAGGTCCGTGTCGCCGGGGGTGTAGGTCTCCGCGCGAGCGGTCAGCTCCCGCACGGGCTGCTCGGAGGCGTACGCGTCGGTGACCCGGCGCTGGGCCAGCGCACCGAGCGGGTCCTTGGCGGGGTCGAGCGGGGCGTTGACCGCCCACCAGACCACGACCGGGGCGTCCGGCAGCAGCAGCGGCAGCACCACGGACTGGGCGTGGTCGATCGCCTCGCCGTAGAGCCGCAGTATCACCGTCTCGCCGGTGCCGGCGTCCGTGCCGACCCGCACCTCGGCGTCCAGGCGGGCCTTGGCCCGGTCGCGCGGCGACCGGCTGACCCGCTTGATGACGACGAGGGTGCGCGAAGGATGCTCACGGGACGCCTCGTTGGCCGCCTTGAGGGCGTCGTAGGCGTTCTCCTCGTCGGTGACGATGACGAGGGTGAGCACCATGCCGATGGCAGGGGTGCCGACCGCGCGACGGCCCTCGACCAACGCCTTGTTGATCTTGCTGGCCGTGGTTTCCGTCAGATCGATCTTCATGGCCGACGCCAGCTCCGTCCGTCTCGTGCGAGCATTTCGTCCGCCTCGATGGGGCCCCAGGTGCCCGCCGGGTACTGCGCGGGCTTGCCGTGCTTGTCCCAGTAGGTCTCGATCGGGTCGAGGATGCGCCAGGACTGCTCGACCTCCTCCAGCCGCGGGAAGAGGTTGGCGTCACCCAGCAGCACATCGAGGATCAGCCGTTCGTAGGCCTCCGGGCTGGACTCCGTGAAGGACTCGCCGTACGCGAAGTCCATCGACACGTCCCGCACCTCCATCGAGGTGCCCGGAACCTTGGAGCCGAACCGCACGGTCACGCCCTCGTCCGGCTGCACCCGGATGACCAGGGCGTTCTGCCCCAGCTCCTCGGTGGCGGTGTGGTCGAAGGGGGAGTGCGGAGCGCGCTGGAAGACCACCGCGATCTCGGTGACCCGGCGGCCCAGCCGCTTGCCGGTGCGCAGGTAGAAGGGGACGCCCGCCCAGCGGCGGTTGTCGATCGACAGCTTGATCGCGGCGTAGGTGTCGGTCTTCGACCTGGGGTCGATGCCGTCTTCCTGGAGGTAGCCGACGGCCTTCTCGCCGCCCTGCCAGCCCGCCGCGTACTGCGCGCGCACGGTCTCCTTGCCGAGGTCCTTGGGCAGCCGGACGGCGCCCAGCACCTTGGTCTTCTCCGCGACCAGCGCGTCCGCGTCGAAGGAGGCGGGCTCCTCCATCGCGGTCAGCGCGAGCAGCTGCAGGAGGTGGTTCTGGATGACGTCGCGGGCCGCGCCGATGCCGTCGTAGTAGCCGGCCCGGCCGCCGATGCCGATGTCCTCGGCCATCGTGATCTGGACGTGGTCGACATAGCCGCGGTTCCACAGCGGCTCGAACATCGTGTTGGCGAACCGCAGCGCCAGGATGTTCTGGACCGTCTCCTTGCCCAGGTAGTGGTCGATCCGGAAGACCTCGTTGGGCGGGAAGACCTCGTGGACGATCCGGTTGAGCTCCTGCGCGCTCTCCAGGTCGTGGCCGAAGGGCTTCTCGATGACGGCGCGGCGCCAGGAGTCCTCCTTCTGGTCGGCCAGCCCGTGCTTCTTGAGCTGCTGGACGACCTTGGGGAAGAACTTCGGCGGCACGGACAGGTAGAAGGCGAAGTTGCCGCCGGTGCCCTGCGCCTTGTCGAGCTCCTCGATGGTCTCCTTGAGCGTCTCGAAGGCCTCGTCGTCGTCGAAGTTGCCCTGGACGAAGCGGCAGCCCTGGACCAGCTGCTGCCAGACCTCCTCGCGGAACGGTGTACGCGCGTGCTGCTTGACCGCCTCGTACACCTCCTGCGCGAAGTCCTCGTTCTCCCACTCGCGGCGGGCGAACCCGATGAGCGAGAAACCCGGCGGGAGCAGTCCGCGGTTGGCCAGGTCGTAGACGGCAGGCATCAGCTTCTTACGGGACAAATCGCCCGTGACGCCGAAGATGACCAGGCCCGACGGCCCCGCGATACGCGGGAGCCGTCGGTCCGCGGCGTCACGAAGCGGGTTGGCTCCGTGTGAACCAGACAAGGGAGATCAGCCCTCCGAGGGAGCGAGGCGCTTGAGCTCCGCCTCAGTGGACTTGAGCAGGTCGTTCCAGGACGCCTCGAACTTCTCCACGCCCTCGTCCTCCAGGAGCTGCACGACGTCGTCGTAGGAGATCCCGAGCGCGGCGAGCGCGTCGAGGTCGGCCTGCGCCGCCTCGTACGTGCCGCGCACCGTGTCGCCGGTGATCTCGCCGCGCGCCGCGGTGGCCTCCAGCGTGGCCTCCGGCATGGTGTTGACCGTGCCCGGGGCGACCAGCTCGTCGACGTACAGGGTGTCCTTGTAGTCCGGGTCCTTGACGCCGGTCGAGGCCCACAGCGGACGCTGCTTGTTGGCGCCGGCCTTGTCCAGGGCGGCCCAGCGGTCCGAGCCGAAGACCTCCTCGTACGCCTGGTAGGCCAGACGGGCGTTGGCCAGCGCGGCCTTGCCCTTGAGGGCCTTGGCCTCCTGCGTGCCCAGCTTCTCCAGGCGCTTGTCGATCTCGCTGTCCACACGGGACACGAAGAACGACGCCACCGAGCGGATCAGGGACAGGTCCAGCCCCGCGGCCTTGGCCTTCTCCAGACCGGCCAGGTAGGCGTCCATCACCTCGCGGTAGCGCTCCAGCGAGAAGATCAGCGTGACGTTGACGCTGATGCCCAGGCCGATGACCTCGGTGATCGCCGGCAGGCCCGCCTTGGTGGCCGGGATCTTGATCAGCGTGTTCGGGCGGTCCACCAGCCACGCCAGCTGCTTGGCCTCGGCGATCGTCGGCACGGTCTTGTGCGCCAGGCGCGGGTCGACCTCGATGGAGACCCGGCCGTCCTGGCCGCCGGTGGCGTCGAAGACCGGCCGCAGGATGTCGGCGGCGTCCCGGACGTCCGCCGTCGTGATCATGCGGATGGCCTCGTCGACGGTGACCTTACGGGCGGCGAGGTCCTTGACCTGCTGCTCGTAGCCGTCACCCGAGGAGATCGCCTTCTGGAAGATCGACGGGTTCGTCGTGACACCGACGACGTGCTGCTGGTCGATCAGCTCGGCGAGGTTGCCGGACGTGATGCGCTTGCGCGACAGGTCGTCCAGCCAGATCGCGACGCCTTCGTCGGAGAGCCGCTTGAGTGCGTCTGTCATGGGTTGTTGCATCTCCTACTGGTTGAGTACGGGCGTCAGCGCGCGGCGGCTTCGAGCTCCGCGGCCGAGGCCAGGGAGTCGCGCGCGGCGGCGGCGACCGCGTCGGCGGTGAAGCCGAACTCGCGGAAGAGGACCTTGCCGTCGGCCGAGGCGCCGAAGTGCTCCAGCGACACGATGCGTCCGGCGTCACCGACGAAGCGGTGCCAGGTCAGACCGATGCCGGCTTCGACGGCGACCCGGGCCTTCACGGACGGCGGCAGCACGCTGGTGCGGTAGGCCTGGTCCTGCTGGTCGAACCACTCCACCGACGGCATCGAGACCACGCGGGTGGGCACGCCCTCGGCCTGCAGCTGCTCGCGCGCCTCGACGGCGAGCTGCAGCTCGGAGCCGGTACCGATCAGCACCACCTGCGGCGCGACGGTCTGCCCGTCGGCGCCGGTGGCCTCGAACCGGACGTAACCACCCTTGGCGGTGCCCTCGTCGGCCGGGTACGTCGGCACGCCCTGACGGGTCAGCGCGAGGCCGTGCGGGGCACCCACGCCGAACTCCTTCGTGTAGCGCTTGAGGATCTCGCGCCAGGCGATGGCGGTCTCGTTGGCGTCGGCCGGGCGGACGATGTTCAGACCCGGGATGGCGCGCAGCGAGGCCAGGTGCTCGATCGGCTGGTGCGTCGGGCCGTCCTCGCCCAGACCGATGGAGTCGTGCGTCCACACGTACGTCACCGGCAGGTGCATCAGGGCCGACAGCCGGACGGCGTTGCGCATGTAGTCGGAGAACACCAGGAAGGTGCCGCCGTAGATGCGGGTGTTGCCGTGCAGCGCGATGCCGTTCATCTCCGCGGCCATGGAGTGCTCGCGGATGCCGAAGTGGATCGTGCGGCCGTAGGGGTCGGCCTCCGGCAGCGGGTTGTCCGCCGGGAGGAACGAGGAGGTCTTGTCGATCGTGGTGTTGTTCGAGCCGGCCAGGTCGGCCGAGCCGCCCCACAGCTCCGGGATCACCGCGCCGAGCGCGTGCAGCACCTTGCCGGACGCGGCGCGGGTGGCGACGGACTTGCCGGTCTCGAACGCCGGGAGGTGGTCCTCCCAGCCCTCGGGCAGCTCGCCCGCGGCGATCCGGTCGAACTCCGCGGCGCGCTCCGGGTTGGCGGTGCGCCAGGCGGCGAAGGACTTCTCCCACTCCTTCTTGGCGTCGCGGCCGCGGTCGAGGGCGGCGCGGGTGTGCGCGAGCACCTCACCCGCGACCTCGAAGTGCTGCTCGGGGTCGAAGCCCAGGACGCGCTTGGTGGCCGCGACCTCCTCCTCGCCCAGCGCCGAGCCGTGCGCGGCCTCGGTGTTCTGGGCGTTGGGGGCCGGCCAGGCGATGATCGAGCGGGCCGCGATGAACGACGGGCGCCCGGTCTCGGCCTTGGCGGCCTCGATGGCACGGGCCAGCCCGGCCGGGTCCAGGTCGCCGTTGGGCAGCTGCTCGACGCGCTGGACGTGCCAGCCGTAGGCCTCGTAGCGCTTGAGGGTGTCCTCGGAGACCGCGGTCTCGGTGTCGCCCTCGATGGAGATGTGGTTGTCGTCCCACAGCAGCACGAGGTTGCCGAGCTTCTGGTGGCCCGCCAGGGAGGAGGCCTCGGCGGAGATGCCCTCCTGGAGGCAGCCGTCGCCGGCGATGACGAAGATGGTGTGGTCGAACGGAGAGGTGCCGGCAGCGGCCTCGGGGTCGAACAGGCCGCGCTCGTAGCGGGCCGCCATCGCCATGCCGACGGCGTTGGCGACACCCTGGCCCAGCGGGCCGGTGGTGGTCTCCACGCCGGTGGTGTGGCCGTACTCCGGGTGGCCGGGGGTCTTCGAGCCCCAGGTGCGGAAGGCCTTGAGGTCGTCCAGCTCCAGGCCGTAGCCGGCGAGGTAGAGCTGGATGTAGAGGGTCAGGCTGGAGTGCCCCGCGGAGAGGACGAACCGGTCGCGGCCGGTCCAGTTCGCGTCCGCCGGGTCGTGCCGCATGAGCTTCTGGAACAGCACATAGGCGGCCGGAGCCAGGCTCATGGCCGTACCCGGATGGCCGTTACCGACCTTCTGCACGGAATCCATGGCCAGAACGCGGACGGTGTCCACCGCCCGCTGGTCCAGTTCGGTCCACTCGAAATCTGTGGTGGTCGGCTTGGTGCTCACCCTGAGTCAGGGCTCCTCTCCACATGTCGAATGCCGCGGACGGTATGCCCGCCAGGCGGTGTCGAGCCTACCCCCGCCAGTGCGTGCGCCTTTTCGACGCTCAGTCGGTGTTTTCGACGCTCAGTCGGTGCTCACTCGGCGCCCTGGACGCTCAATCGGGGGGCGGGCCCGCGGTGCTCGTTGCTTGGGGCAACCACATCAGGACCCCGGCATTCCCGGCCCGGATCCGGCAGCCATACGACCAGAGTGCCGGGCGCCCGTCGCGTTCGCCTCCCGAACATCGGGCGAACTCCCGGGAAAACCCGACGGCGCCGCCCTCCGGTCCCGGCGCCAACACGACCGACCCCCGCGAAGATCGCTGTATGGCCAACGTCTAAAGTGGCGTGGTACGCGCAAGCTTTTGCCGGGTTTACACGGCCGGAAGGGCTTGCATGCCTTATCTCTTCCGCGGCGGGAGCCGCTGATGTTACTTCCAGGGGTGTGCGTGACGGCCGTCGAATCCCGTCCTGCGGGTGGGGGTGCCTCCCCTGCCGTTCAGGCCATGGAGGAGCTCTCCCAGAGCCCCGGGGGCCCAGATCACCGCCCCATCGGTGCCCGTGTCAAGGCGTTCGTGGAGCTCACCAAGCCGCGCGTCATCGAGCTGCTGCTGATGACGACGATTCCGGTGATGTTCCTGGCGGCCGGCGGTGTCCCCGACCTGTGGCTCGTGCTGGCGACCTGTGTCGGCGGATATCTCTCCGCCGGCGGCGCGGCCGCCTTCAACATGTACATCGACCGCGACATCGACGCGCTGATGGACCGCACCTCGCAGCGGCCGCTGGTCACCGGCATGGTCTCGCCGCGCGAGTGCCTGGTCTTCGCGTCCGTCCTCGCGGTCGGCTCCACCGCCTGGTTCTGGTTCCTCGTCAACCCGCTGTCGGCGATGCTGTCGCTCGGGGCGCTGCTTTTCTACGTGGTCGTCTACACGATGATCCTCAAGCGGCGCACCTCGCAGAACATCGTCTGGGGCGGCATCGCGGGCTGTATGCCGGTCTTCATCGGCTGGTCCGCGGTGACCGACTCGGTCTCCTGGGCGGCGCTGGTCCTCTTCCTCGTCATCTTCTTCTGGACGCCGCCGCACTACTGGCCGCTGTCGATGAAGGCCAAGGACGACTACGAGCGGGTCGGCGTGCCGATGCTGCCGGTCATCGCCGGCAACAAGGCCGTGGCCCGGCAGATCGTCGCCTACAGCTGGGTGATGGTCGCCGTCTCGCTGCTGCTGCAGCCGCTGGGCTACACCGGCTGGTTCTACACCGCGGTCGCCCTCGCCTGCGGCGCCTTCTGGCTCAAGGAGGCGCACGCCCTGCAGTCCCGCGCCAAGGCCGGGATCACGGGTGCCAAGCTCAAGGAGATGCGGCTGTTCCACTGGTCCATCACCTATGTCTCCCTGCTGTTCGTCGCCGTCGCGGTGGATCCCTTCCTGAGGTAGGAGGGTGTGGGGGATCACCCCCACAAAGCGCCGTACCGGCGGGTAGCATGCTGTCCATGGCAGACACCCAGCAGGCGGACGAGCAGCCGGCGGCGGCCACCGGCAAGGCCGGCAGGACCGACAAGCGCACGGCGAAGCTCGCCCAGCAGATCCGCGCCTTCGCCCAGTCGCACGGCGGCACCGCTGAGGGCCAGCTCGCGCACATCGGCCGCGGCCGCACCCGGATCGCCCTCGTCGGGGCCAACGGCGAGTGGGGAAACCTCGTCGCGGACAGCTTCGACTCCGCCAAGGAGGCCGCGGCCAAGGCCGGCGTCGCCCTCCAGGACGACTTCGACGGCGAACTGGCCGCCAAGGTCCGCACCGGCCCCTACGAGTGGTCCCGGATGGCGGGCATCCAGGTGGGCGGCCCGGCCAACCCCTGACACTCTCTAGGGCGGCGCCGGGGCGCGCGCCACAAGCGGAGCCCGCTACCTCACCACCCCCTCCTCCGTTAAGCCCACCGGGCACGGCGCTTCGGCCGGCCCTGTGGGCTTTCGGCGAGGAGGAGCGGATGGACGGCCGTCCCTTCCTGGTAGATCAGCCACCGCTCATCGACGGGTACAGCCACGGCGCGGTGCACGGCGAGCTGGGCATCGGCTCCTTCGAGACCCACCTGGCGGCCGCGGTCGGCGCGCACGGTCCGGCACCGGCCGGCACCAGCTACTTCGACAGCCTCATCGGCCTGGCGATACGCCGCTGGTGCCCCCCGCTGCTCGGCCTGGAGCCGCACTGTCCGCCGGCCCGCTATCTGGCCCGCAGACGCGAGGTGGGCGCCTACAAGGCCGGCCGGATGCTGCTGCGGGGCTCCGGCATCGGCACGTTCCTGCTGGAGGCCGGCACCCCCAGCGAGCTGACCTCGGCCACCGAGATCGCCACCGCCGCCGAGGCCCGCGCCCACGAGGTGGTGCGGCTGGAGCCGCTCGCCGAGCAGATCGCCGACACCTCCGGCAGCGTCGACTCCTTCATCGGCTACACCGCCGAGGCCCTCTACGCGGCGGCCCAGCACGCCACCGCCTTCGCCTCCGGCGCCACCTACTGCGACGGCAGCGCTCCCGAGGCCGGTGAGGTACGCCGCGCCGCGGACCGCTGGCTGCGCGCCCGCCGCCCCGGTGACCGGCTCGCCGAGCCCGCGCTCGTACGCCATCTGCTGTGGAGCGCGGTGGCCACCGGCCTGCCCGTACAGCTCCACGGCCCCGACCCGCGCCCCCTGGCGGCCTTCCTGCGCGCCACCGCCGGCATCGGCTCGGATCTCGTCCTGCTCCCCGCGGCCCCGCACCACCGCCGCGCGGCGCAGCTCGCCGCCGCCCACACCCATGTCTACGCCGACGCCGGCCCCCGCCCCGAGGAGACCCTGCCGCAGGCGCCGTTCGGCAAGCTGCTGTTCTCCTCGGGAGCCCGCGGGCTGCCCGAGCTCTATGTGACCGGCGCCCGGTTCTTCGTCCGCGCCATGGAGCGCCTGGTACGGGAGTGGACGCTGGAGGGGCTGTGCGGCCCCGAGGACGGACGGCGCATCACGGAGATGGTCGCGTCCGGGACCGCGCGCCGCGTCTACCGGCTCGGCGCGGAGGCCACCGCGGCCTGCTGAGGCGCCGACGCCCCGGGCTCCTCGGCCGCGTCGACTCCCTGCGGTACGGGACCGCGGTCGCGCAGGGCGAGCAGCACCCGCAGGACGCAGATCCACACCAGCGTCGAGCCGAACATGTGCAGGCCGACGACGAGCTCCGGCAGGCCGAGGAAGTACTGGACGTAGCCGAAGACGCCCTGCAGGGCGAGGCAGCCGAGCAGCTCCCAGACCCTGCGGCGCGGGGCGGGTGGGGCCTTGACGGCGCGCAGCGTGAACCACGTCGCGACGCTCAGCCCGACCACGATGTAGACGAAGTCCACGTGCAGTTGGGTGATCTCCTGCCAGTCCAGCGGGATGCGGTGGACCTTGTGCGCATCGCCCGCGTGCGGGCCCGCGCCGGTGACGACCGTACCGATGACGGTGAGCGCGGCGGTGGCCACCACCAGCAGCCAGGCCAGCTGCCGCACGGGGCGGGCGCTCAGGTCACGCGGCTCCTCGTCGCCCTCCTTGGCGCGCTGCCAGGACAGCACGCAGACCGTGAGCAGGGCGGTGGTGAGGAGGAAGTGCGCGGCGACGAGGTAGGGGTTCAGGCCGGTCAGCACCACGATGCCGCCCCAGACCGCGTTGCCCATGACGATCCAGAACTGCCCCCAGCCGAGCCGGGTGAGCGAGCGGCGGTGCGGCGCGCGGGCCCGTGCGGCCACGATGAACAGCCCGATGAAGGCGCACAGGACGTACGTCAGCATCCGGTTGCCGAACTCGATGAGGCCGTTGATGCCCATCGCGGCGGTCGGGGTCAGGCTCTCCGGCGTGCACTTGGGCCAGGTCGAGCAGCCCAGACCGGACTGGGTGAGCCGGACCGCGCCGCCCGTGACGACGATGATCACGGCCATCACGACGGTCGCCAGCGCGGCCCGTCGTACGAAGGCCGCGGACGGCTGCCAGCGACGGGCGATCAGCTCAAAGGGATTCAGCGTGTTCGGCACGGAAGACATCGTAGGCGGCGGCTTGTGCAAGTTTTCACGAGGGGGTCCGGGGGAGTCGGGCTCCCCGGGAAAGTCGCAGTACGAGGGGGTCCGGGGGAGTCGGCTCCCCTGGAAGTCGCAGTACGAGGGGGTCCGGGAGTGGCGCCCCCTGGTGGCTACTCCCAGCGGAAGAACCGTGCCGCCGCGCCCAGTCCGAGCACCGCCCAGGCGGCGAGGATCCCGAGGTCGGCCCAGGGCACTCCGGCGCCGTGCTGGAGCACCTCGCGCAGCCCGTCCGACAGCGCGGAGATCGGCAGCAGCCCGAGCGCCGACTGGGCGGCCTCGGGGAACTTCTCCAGCGGGACGATCACCCCGCCGCCGACGAGCAGCAGGAGGAAGACGAGGTTGGCGGCGGCGAGGGTCGCCTCGGCCTTCAGCGTTCCGGCCATCAGCAGACCGAGGCCGGAGAAGGCCGCCGTACCGAGCACCAGGAGCAGCACGACCGCGAGCGGGTTGCCCCGGGGGGACCAGCCCAGCGCGAAGGCGATGACGGTCAGCAGCACGATCTGCAGGACCTCGGTGACCAGCACCGAGCAGGTCTTGGCGGCCATCAGCGCCCAGCGGGGGAGCGGGGAGGCGGCCAGCCGCTTGAGGACGCCGTAGCGGCGCTCGAAGCCGGTGGCGATGGCCTGCCCGGTGAACGCGGTGGACAGCACGGCGAGGGCGAGGACGCCCGGCGCGAGGAAGTCCACCGCCTTGCCGGCCCCGGTGTCGACGATGTCGACGGCGGAGAACAGCACCAGCAGCAGCGTCGGGATGACCACGGTCAGCAGCAGCTGCTCACCGTTGCGCAGCAGCATCCTGGTCTCCAGGGCGGCCTGCGCGCGGATCATGCGGGGCAGCGGCGCCGCCCCGGGCCGCGGGGTGAACGTGCCGGTGGCGGCACCGGCCTCGGTGGCGGTCATGCGCGCAGCTCCTTACCCGTGAGCTCCAGAAAAACGTCCTCCAGGGTGTGCCGCTCGACGGCTATCGCGTCCGGCAGCACCCCGTTCTGCGCGCACCACGAGGCGACCGTGGCCAGCAGCTGCGGGTCGATCTTGCCGTGCACGCGGTACGAACCGGCGGTCGGCTCGGTGGCGACGCTGTCCGCGGGCAGTGCCTTGAGCAGCGAGACGAGGTCCAGCCCCGGCCGCCCGGTGAAGCGCAGGCTGTTCTCCGCGCCGCCGCGGCACAGCTCCTCCGGGCTGCCCTGGGCGATCACCCGGCCGCCGTCGATGATCGCGACATCGTCGGCGAGCTGCTCGGCCTCGTCCATGAAGTGGGTGGTCAGTACGGTGCTCACGCCGTCGGCGCGCAGCTCCCGTACGAGGTCCCAGGTCGCGCGGCGGGCCTGCGGGTCGAGGCCGGCCGTCGGCTCGTCGAGGAAGACCAGTTCGGGGCGGCCGACCACGGCCATCGCCAGCGCGAGGCGCTGCTGCTGGCCGCCGGACAGCCGCCGGTAGGGCGTCCGGCCGCAGGAGCCCAGGCCGAGGCGCTCGATGAGCGTGCCGACGTCGAGGGGGTGGGCGTGCAGAGTGGCGGTGTGCCGCAGCATCTCCTCGGCGCGGGCGCCGGCGTAGACGCCGCCGGACTGCAGCATCACACCGATCCTCGGCCGCAGCGCCGCCGCGTCGGCGACCGGGTCCAGGCCCAGGACGCGGACCTGGCCGGCGTCCGGGCGGCGGTAGCCCTCGCAGGTCTCGACGGTGGTGGTCTTGCCGGCGCCGTTGGGGCCGAGTACGGCGGTGACCTCGCCGCGGGCGACGGTCAGGTCGAGCCCGTCGACGGCGGTCTTGGTCCCGTATCGCTTGACCAGGCCGACGATCTCGACGGCAGGCTCTCGGCCGGGGGTCCGGGGGGCGCCCCCCGGGGAGCTGCTGCGCATGCCGGGAAGTGTACGAAGACGGGCGGGGTGGCCGGTAACGGGGGTTTGGCGTCCAGGGGGCGCGGGGTCGGGCGTCATGTGGGGCGCCCGGGGTCCGGCGGGCGCAGGGGGCCGACGGGACCCGGCGGGCCCGGGGTGGTCAATCCGGCGGTGTGCGGCGCCATGATTTTCGGCCGCCGTGCCGGCCATGATCGCGCCCGCCGCGGCCGGGGCACGCCCGGCAGGTCAAAGCCCCTTTCGAGGCCCCCGGAGGGGACTTGAATTAGGTAAGCCTAAGTGATAGAGGCCACCAGTCCAGGGGGTGGACGAGGCTTGAACCGGTTTGACGAATTACGCAACAATGGCGTTGTGAAATACGCGAGCGAGGATCAGCGGGAGCCCGTGGTCGACCAGACCACCGGGCCCGACTCCTCCGCGCGCGGGCGCACCGAGCAGGCCAGGGCGACCGCCCCGGCGCCGCACGACGAACAGCAGGGCACCCGCAACAGGGTCGCCCGCTCCATTCTCGACCACGGTCCGTCCACCGCGGCCGAGCTCGCGCTCCGCCTGGAGCTGACCCAGGCCGCGGTCCGCCGTCATCTGGACGCGCTGGTCGCCGAGGGCGTGGTCGAGCCCCGCGAGAAGCGGGTCTACGGCACGCGCGGCCGCGGCCGCCCGGCCAAGGCCTTCGCCCTCACCGACTGCGGGCGCGACGCCTTCGACCAGGCCTACGACCAGCTCGCCTCCGACGCGCTGCGCTGGATCGCGCAGAGCGCGGGCGGCGGCGAGAAGGGCGAGGCGGCGGTCGCCGCGTTCGCCCGCGCGCGGCTCGCCGCGCAGGCCGAGGGCTACCGCGAGGCGGTCGAGAGCGCCGAGCCGGAGGCCCGTACCGAGGCCCTTGCGAAGGCGTTGACCGCGGACGGGTACGCTGCTACGGCGCGCAGCGCCCCCAATCCCCAGCTCGGTGAACAGCTCTGCCAGCACCACTGCCCGGTCGCCCACGTCGCCGAGCAGTACCCGCAGCTGTGCGAGGCGGAGACCGAGGTCTTCTCCCGTTTGCTCGGGACCCACGTACAGCGTCTTGCCACCATCGCCCACGGTGACGGGGTGTGCACGACCTTCGTCCCGAAGGCCGGTGCCGGCAAGCCCGCTCACAGCAGCACCACAAAGACCACCACAGCATCTGCAAGCACGGCCGGGAGGAACCCCGCATGACGCTCCCCACGGAGACTGCTCACCCTGAGCTCGAGGGTCTGGGCAACTACGAATACGGCTGGGCCGACTCCGACGTGGCCGGCGCCTCCGCGAAGCGCGGTCTTTCCGAGGACGTCGTCCGCGACATCTCGGCGAAGAAGAACGAGCCGGAGTGGATGCTCAAGCTCCGCCTCAAGGGTCTGCGCCTGTTCGACAAGAAGCCCATGCCCAACTGGGGCTCGGACCTGTCGGGCATCGACTTCGACAACATCAAGTACTTCGTCCGCTCCACCGAGCAGCAGGCCGCCTCCTGGGAGGACCTGCCCGAGGACATCAAGAACACCTACGACAAGCTCGGCATCCCGGAGGCGGAGAAGCAGCGCCTGGTCGCCGGTGTCGCGGCCCAGTACGAGTCCGAGGTCGTCTACCACCAGATCCGCGAGGACCTGGAGGAGCAGGGCGTCATCTTCCTGGACACCGACACCGCGCTCAAGGAGCACCCGGAGCTCTTCCAGGAGTACTTCGGCACGGTCATCCCGGTCGGTGACAACAAGTTCGCGTCGCTGAACACCGCGGTCTGGTCCGGCGGCTCGTTCATCTACGTCCCCAAGGGTGTCCACGTCGACATCCCGCTGCAGGCCTACTTCCGGATCAACACCGAGAACATGGGCCAGTTCGAGCGGACGTTGATCATCGTCGACGAGGACGCCTACGTGCACTACGTCGAGGGCTGCACGGCGCCGATCTACAAGTCGGACTCGCTGCACTCCGCGGTCGTCGAGATCATCGTCAAGAAGGGCGGCCGCTGCCGCTACACGACCATCCAGAACTGGTCGAACAACGTCTACAACCTGGTCACCAAGCGCGCCGTCGCCTACGAGGGCGCGACCATGGAGTGGGTCGACGGCAACCTCGGCTCCAAGGTGACGATGAAGTACCCGGCGGTCTACCTGATGGGCGAGCACGCCAAGGGCGAGACCCTGTCCATCGCCTTCGCGGGCGAGGGCCAGCACCAGGACGCCGGTTCCAAGATGGTCCACATGGCGCCGAACACCTCCTCCAACATCGTCTCCAAGTCGGTGGCGCGAGGCGGCGGCCGCACCTCCTACCGGGGTCTGGTCGAGATCGGCGAGGGCGCGGCGGGCTCCAAGTCCAACGTGCTGTGTGACGCGCTGCTGGTGGACACCATCTCCCGCTCGGACACCTACCCCTACGTCGACGTCCGCGAGGACGACGTCTCCATGGGCCACGAGGCGACCGTCTCCAAGGTCAGCGAGGACCAGCTCTTCTACCTGATGGCGCGTGGCCTGACGGAGTTCGAGGCCATGGCGATGATCGTGCGCGGCTTCGTCGAGCCGATCGCGCGTGAGCTGCCGATGGAGTACGCGCTGGAGCTGAACCGGCTGATCGAGCTGCAGATGGAAGGCGCGGTCGGCTGACGCCCGGCCCCCAGCAGCGACTGACTCCCTGAACGCAGAAAGCGAGCACTACGACAGCCATGGCTGAGGCTCAGAACATCCCGGCGGGTTCCACGACCACCGGCTCCATCGCGGTGGCCGCGGAGTCCACCGTCGCCACCCGGATGAGCGCCCCGCCGTCCTACGACGTGGCGGACTTCCCGGTGCCGCACGGCCGCGAGGAGGAGTGGCGCTTCACGCCCCTCGCGCGCCTCAAGGGCCTGCACGACGGCAGCGCGACGGCCGGCGGCCCCGACCTGAAGATCGACATCACCGCGCCCGAGGGCGTCACCCACGAGCTGGTCGACCGCAGCGACCCGCGGGTCGGCAAGGCCGGCAAGCCCGTGGACCGCGTCGCCGCGCAGGCGTACAGCAGCTTCGAGAAGGCGTCGGTCGTCACGGTCCCCAAGGAGACCGTGCTCACCGAGCCGATCCGGATCGCCGTCCACGGTGACGGCGGTACGGCCTTCGGCCACCAGGTCATCGAGCTCGGCGCGTTCGCCGAGGCGGTCGTCGTGATCGACCACACCGGTGCCGCGGTGCTCGCCGCCAACGTCGACTTCCTCCTCGGCGACGGTGCCAAGCTGACCGTCGTCTCCGTCCAGGACTGGGACGACGAGGCCGTCCACGTCGGGCAGCACAACGCCCTGGTCGGCCGGGACGCCACGTTCAAGTCCGTGGTCGTCACTTTCGGCGGCGACCTGGTCCGTCTCCACCCGCGGGTCAACTACGCGGGCCCCGGCGGCGAGGCCGAGCTCTACGGCCTGTACTTCACCGAGCAGGGCCAGCACCAGGAGCACCGCCTCTTCGTCGACCACGAGGCGACCAACTGTCGCTCCCACGTGACCTACAAGGGCGCGCTCCAGGGCGAGGACGCCCACGCCGTCTGGATCGGCGACGTCCTGATCCAGGCCTCGGCGACCGGCACGGACACCTACGAGCTCAACCGCAACCTCGTCCTCACCGACGGCGCGCGGGTCGACTCGGTGCCCAACCTGGAGATCGAGACCGGTGAGATCGTCGGCGCCGGACACGCCTCGGCGACCGGCCGCTTCGACGACGAGCAGCTGTTCTACCTGATGGCCCGGGGCATCCCGGCCGACGAGGCCCGCCGGCTGGTCGTGCGCGGCTTCTTCGCCGAGCTGGTCCAGCAGATCGGCCTCCCGGACGTCGAGGAGCGCCTGATGAGCAAGATCGAGGCCGAGCTGGAAGCGTCCGCGGTATGAGCTACGTACGCGCAGCGGCGCTCAGCGAGCTGGAGGAGGACACCCCCAAGCGGGTGGAGCTCGACGGCGTCCCCGTCTCCCTGGTCCGCACCGAGGGCGAGGTGTTCGCGATCAACGACATCTGCTCGCATGCGAACGTCTCCCTCTCGGAGGGCGAGGTCGAGGACTGCTCGATCGAGTGCTGGCTGCACGGTTCGAGCTTCGACCTGCGCACCGGCAAGCCGAACGGCCTTCCCGCGACGCGCCCCGTCCCCGTATACCCCGTAAAGATCGAAGGGGACGACGTGCTCGTCTCCGTCACCCAGGAGTCCTGAGTCACCCATGGCAACGCTTGAGATCCACGACCTGCACGTCTCCGTCGAGGCCGAGAACGGCCAGCGCGAGATCCTGAAGGGCGTCGACCTGACCGTGAAGCAGGGCGAGACGCACGCCATCATGGGCCCCAACGGCTCCGGCAAGTCGACCCTCGCCTACTCCCTCGCGGGTCACCCCAAGTACACGATCACCGGCGGCACCGTCACCCTCGACGGCGAGGACGTCCTGGAGATGTCCGTCGACGAGCGCGCCCGGGCCGGCGTCTTCCTCGCCATGCAGTACCCGGTCGAGGTCCCCGGCGTCTCGGTCTCCAACTTCCTGCGCACCTCCGCCACCGCGATCCGCGGCGAGGCCCCCAAGCTGCGGCTGTGGGTCAAGGAGGTCAAGGAGGCCATGGAGCGCCTCCAGATGGACCCCTCGTTCGCCGAGCGCAACGTCAACGAGGGCTTCTCCGGTGGTGAGAAGAAGCGGCACGAGATCCTCCAGCTGGAGCTGCTCAAGCCGGCCATCGCGATCCTCGACGAGACCGACTCCGGTCTGGACGTCGACGCGCTGCGGATCGTCTCCGAGGGCGTCAACCGCGTCCGCGAGACGGGCGAGGTGGGCACCCTGCTCATCACCCACTACACGCGGATTCTCCGCTACATCAAGCCCGACCGCGTCCACGTCTTCGCCAACGGCCGGATCGCCGAGTCCGGCGGCCCGGAGCTGGCGGACAAGCTGGAGGCCGAGGGCTACGAGGCATATGTGAAGGGTGGCGCAACCGCGTGACACAGCTGCCGGGCCTCCTCGACACAGAGGCGATCCGTAAGGACTTCCCCATCCTGGACCGTCAGGTCCACGACGGGAAGAAGATCGTTTACCTGGACAACGCGGCGACCTCCCAGAAGCCGCGCCAGGTCCTCGACGCCCTCAACGCCTACTACGAACGCCACAACGCCAACGTCCACCGCGGCGTGCATGTCCTCGCCGAGGAGGCCACGGCGCTGTACGAAGGCGCCCGTGACAAGGTGGCGGCCTTCATCAACGCGCCGAGCCGCAACGAGGTGATCTTCACCAAGAACGCCTCGGAGTCGCTCAACCTCGTCGCGAACATGCTCGGCTGGGCCGAAGAGCCCTACCGGGTGGACCGCGAGACCGAGATCGTCATCACGGAGATGGAGCACCACTCCAACATCGTCCCGTGGCAGCTGCTCGCGCAGCGCACCGGCGCGAAGCTGAAGTGGTTCGGCATCACCGACGACGGCCGCCTGGACCTGTCCAACATCGAAGAGATCATCACCGAGAAGACGAAGATCGTCTCCTTCACGCTGGTCTCCAACATCATGGGCACCATCAACCCGGTCGAGACGATCATCCGCCGGGCCCAGGAGGTCGGCGCGCTGGTCTGCATCGACGCCTCGCAGGCCGCCCCGCACATGCTGCTGGACGTGCAGGCGCTGCAGGCCGACTTCGTGGCCTTCACCGGCCACAAGATGTGCGGCCCGACCGGTATCGGCGTCCTGTGGGGCCGCCAGGAGCTGCTGGAGGACCTCCCGCCGTTCCTCGGTGGCGGCGAGATGATCGAGACGGTGTCCATGCACTCCTCGACCTACGCGCCCGCGCCGCACAAGTTCGAGGCCGGTACGCCCCCGGTCGCCCAGGCCGTCGGCCTCGGCGCGGCCGTGGACTACCTCACCTCGATCGGCATGGACAAGATCGCCGCGCATGAGCACGCGATCACCGAGTACGCCGTCAAGCGGCTGCTGGAGGTCCCCGACCTGCGCATCATCGGCCCGAGCACGGCCGAGGAGCGCGGCGCGACGATCTCCTTCACCCTTGGCGACATCCATCCGCACGATGTCGGCCAGGTGCTGGACGAGCAGGGCATCGCGGTCCGGGTGGGCCACCACTGCGCCCGTCCGGTCTGCCTGCGCTTCGGAATTCCTGCGACCACGCGAGCGTCGTTCTATCTGTACTCCACGCCGGCCGAGGTCGACGCCCTGGTCGAGGGTCTGGAGCACGTCCGCAACTTTTTCGGTTAACCAAGCACAGCGGATGAGGACGGGACTGACTGAGCCGTGAAGCTGGATTCCATGTACCAGGACGTCATCCTGGACCACTACAAGCACCCCCATGGGCGCGGTCTTCGGGACGGCGACGCCGAGGTGCACCACGTCAACCCCACGTGCGGTGACGAGATCACGCTGCGCGTGCGGCTCGACGGCGCGACGATCGAGGATGTGTCCTACGAGGGCCAGGGCTGCTCCATCAGCCAGGCCAGCGCGTCGGTGCTCAACGACCTCCTGGTCGGCAAGGAGCTGGGCGAGGCACAGCGGATCCAGGAGACGTTCCTGGAGCTGATGCAGTCCAAGGGGCAGGTCGAGCCGGACGACGCGATGGAGGAGGTGCTGGAGGACGCGGTGGCGTTCGCCGGCGTCTCCAAGTACCCGGCACGCGTGAAGTGCGCGCTGCTGAGCTGGATGGCCTGGAAGGACGCCACGGCCAAGGCCCTCTCCGAGGAGGCGAAGACCGCATGACCGAGAGCCCGACCACCACCAAGCCGGCTTCCGAGGAAGAGGTCCGCGAGGCCCTCTACGACGTCGTCGACCCGGAGCTGGGCATCGATGTCGTCAACCTCGGGTTGATCTACGGCATCCACATCGACGACGCCAATATCGCCACCATCGACATGACGCTGACCTCCGCGGCCTGCCCGCTGACCGACGTCATCGAGGACCAGGCGAAGTCCGCCACGGACGGCATCGTCAGCGAACTGAAGATCAACTGGGTCTGGATGCCCCCGTGGGGCCCGGACAAGATCACCGACGACGGCCGCGAGCAGCTCCGCGCGCTCGGCTTCAACGTCTGATCTTCCACCCGCACAAGGCCCCGGCTCGACGCCGGGGCCTTGTCGCGTTCAGCGGCGCCGCGGCCCGGAGGCAGCGGCGGGCCGGTCACCGGCGCCGGGTGCCGGCAGTCCCTTGGTCTCGGCCGTGGCATCGCGCAGCGCCGGCGCCGCCGCCGCGAAGTAGCGGAAGAGCACCCGCAGTTCGTCCTCGCTGAAGGCCGTGAACACCTCGGCCATCCGCCGGCGCGCGGGCCCGAAGGCCGCCTCGTCCTCCTCCGGCGGGATCGGCAGCGGCTCGACCAGGACCCGCCGCCGGTCCTCGGGATCGGTGGTCCGCCGTGCCCGCCCGGCGCGCACCAGGCGGTCGACGAGCCGGGTGGTGGCGCTCTGCGAGAGCCCGATCCGTTCGGCCAGGGCACCGGCGGTGAGGGGCCCGGCGAGGTCGAGCGCGTGCAGCGCGTACAGATCGGTGGGGTGCTGGCCGAGCACCTCCGCGGCCGCCTGGCCGTGCAGCACGGTGGCGGTGACATAGCTGCGGTAGCTGTCGGCGTGCTGCCGCAGCAGGGCGTCGCGTTGCTCGTCGGACATCTCACTCACCTTCCGGGGTGGCACCCCTCGGACCGTTTCGGGGGTCGCCCCCTTGCCATATATTTGCACACCTGCATATATTGCATGCGTGCATGCAAATGAATCGGGAAGTCGACACCCGTCAGGGGGAGCCATGGATGCGGCGGTCCACGAGCGCGAGGCGGCGGCCGTACGGGAGCGCTTCGAGGCGCACCGCCTCGCCTGGGGTGACGCCGACGGCTACGGCCGTTCGTTCACCAAGGACGCGGACTATCTCACCTACTACGGCGGCAGGCTGGCCGGCCGCACGGGCGTCGTCGAGGGCCACCGGGGCCTCTTCGCGGGCGTGCTGAAGGGCTCCCGCCTCTGGGCGGAGATCACCGACCTGGAATTCCTCGCGCCGGACGTCGCCCTCCTGCACGCCCGGGGCGCGGTCCTCAAGGGGAGGCGGACCCGCCCCGGCCGCCGTGCGCTCTCCGTCCAGACCTACGTCATGACCCGCGACCTGGAGGGCGGATGGCTGATCCGCGCGTTCCAGAACACCCGCTACCGGCCCCGCGTCGAGGCGCTGGCGGGCGCCCTGGCCCGGCTGGCGCCCAAGGCGGGCTGAGCGATATGTACGTGCGTACGCAACGTTGTGTACGCTCGTACGCATGGCCTATGTGACGCTCGCCTGCGCGATCGTGTCCGAGATCCTGGCGACCACCTCGATGAAGTACAGCGACGGCTTCAGCAGGCTGTGGCCGTCGCTGGGGACCGCGCTCGGCTATCTGCTGGCGTTCGGTCTGCTCGCCCAGACGCTGAAGTCGATGAGCGTCGGGACCGCCTACGCCATCTGGTCCGGCGCCGGGACGGCCGTGATCGCGGCGATCGGGATGGTGTTCCTGGGGGAGAGCGCCAGTGCGTTCAAGATCCTCGGGGTGCTCCTGGTCATCGCCGGGGTCGTGGTGCTCAATCTCGACGGGGCGCACTGATGCCCCGGCGCTACGACCCCGGACGCCGGCAGCGGATCATCGACGCGGCGATCGCGGTGGTCGGCGAACGGGGGATCGCCGGGCTCAGCCACCGCGCCGTGGCCGCCGCGGCGGATGTGCCGCTCGGCTCGACGACCTACCACTTCGCAACCCTCGACGACCTGCTGATCGCCGCGCTGCGGCAGGTCAACGGCGAGTGGCTGGCCGACTACGGGCGCTGGGTCGACGGGCTCGACCTGACGGCGCCGCTCGCCGACGAGGTGGCTGCGCTGGTCGAGCGCACGCTCGCGGGGGACCGCTCGCGGGTGGAGCTGGAGTACGAGCTGTATCTGGCGGCGCTGCGGCATCCGGCGGTACGGCCGATCGCGGCCGAGTGCCTGGACGAGATGGTGGCTCTGCTCGGACGGCGGATCGCGGATGTGCGCACCGCGCGGGTCGTGGTGGCGTTCACCGACGGGCTGCTGCTGCAGCATCTGCTGACCGGCCAGCCCTTCGAACCCGCCGCGGTGCGGGCCGGATTGGCCGGGGTGCTGGGCTGAGGCGGTGGCCGGGGGTGCGGCGGAGCGGCTTGTGCGGCCCTACGAACGCCGTTGTGCGACCGTACGGCCCGGGCCCGATCGCTGAGACCGGTTCGCCTCCGCGGGCGCCCTGCGGTTAGGTTTCGAACATGACCGATGCTGCTTCCTCCCGTACCGCCCGTACCACCGGCGCCGTCGCCGCCGGGCTCGCCACCGTCGCCTCCGACGGCACCGTTCTCGACACCTGGTTCCCGGCGCCCGAGCTGGTCGCCGTGACCGCCGAGGGCCCCGGCCCGGCCGGCACCGAGCGCCTCGACGACGAGCGCGCCACCGAACTGCTGGGCGCCGCCGCCCTCAAGGCGATCGGTCCCGACCCGGTCCGCGATGTCGAGGTCGTCGCCGTCCGTACGGTCATCGCCTCCCTCGACGACAAGCCGCTGGACGCGCACGACGCCTACCTGCGCCTGCACCTGCTCAGCCACCGGCTGGTCCAGCCGCACGGGCAGAACCTGGAGGGCATCTTCGGCCTGCTGGCGAACGTCGCCTGGACCTCGCTGGGTCCGGTGGCCGTCGACCAGCTGGAGACGGTGCGGCTCAACGCCCGCGCCGACGGCCAGCATCTGCAGGTCACCAGCGTCGACAAGTTCCCGCGGATGACCGACTACGTCGCGCCCGCCGGGGTGCGGATCGCGGACGCCGACCGGGTGCGCCTGGGCGCGCACCTCGCGGCCGGCACCACCGTCATGCACGAGGGCTTCGTCAACTTCAACGCCGGCACCCTGGGCACCTCCATGATCGAGGGCCGGATCAGCGCGGGCGTGGTCATCGGCGACGGCACCGACATCGGCGGCGGCGCCTCGACCATGGGCACCCTGTCCGGCGGCGGCAAGCAGATCATCTCGATCGGCGAGCGCTGCCTGCTCGGCGCCGAGTCGGGCATCGGCATCGCGCTGGGCGACGAGTGCGTCGTCGAGGCCGGTCTGTACGTGACCGCGGGTACCCGCGTCACCATGCCCGACGGCCAGATCGTCAAGGCCCTGGAGCTCTCCGGCGGCGACAACATCCTCTTCCGCCGCAACTCCACCACCGGTGCGGTCGAGGCCCGGCCGAACAAGGCGGTCTGGGGCGGACTCAACGAGATTCTGCACAGCCACAACTGACCGTGCACGGCCACCCCGGGGGGGGGGGGGGGGGGGGCCTCAGCGCACCTACGGGGGGCGGGCGCCCCCCCCTGGTCCCCCCCCCCCCCCCCCCCCCCCCCCCCCCCCCCCCCCCCCCCCCCCCCTCCCCCCCCCCGCCCCCCCCCCCCCCCCCCGCCGGAGGTCGCGCCCGCCCGCTGGCGCCCCGCGCCCCTGTGCCGCGCCGGGCGCCGATAGGCTGTGCGCCATGCGTGATCTTGCGGCGGGGATGCGGTATCTGGGCAGGGGCCAGCGCTGGGTTGCCCAGCACGGCCGGTGGTGGGGTTTCGGGCTGATCCCGGCGCTGATCGCGCTGGTGCTCTACGCCGCGGTGCTCACCGCGCTCGCCATCTGGTCCGGCGACCTCGCCGCCTGGGCCACCCCGTTCGCCGACGACTGGGGATCGCCCTGGCAGGGGCTGCTGCGCGGGGTGTTCGTGGCGCTGCTGTTCGCCGGCGGGCTGATGCTGTCGGTGCTGACCTTCACGGCCGTCACGCTGCTGATCGGCGACCCCTTCTACGAGTCGCTGTCGCAGAAGGTGGAGGAGAGCGAGGGGCACTGTCCGCCGGCCACGGACCGGCCGCTGTGGCAGGAGATCTGGATCGCGCTGCGGGACAGCGTCCATGTGCTGCTGCGGGCCGCCGGGTTCGGCCTCGTGCTGTTCGTCCTCGGCTTCGTCCCGTTCATCGGGCAGACCGTGATCCCGGCCATCGGCTTCTGCGTCTCGGGCTTCTTCCTCGCCGTCGAGCTGACCTCGGTGGCGATGCAGCGCCGGAACATCCCGGTGCGCGAGCGGCTGCGGATGCTGCGCGGCCGCAAGGCGCTCGCGGTCGGCTTCGGCACTCCGCTCGTGCTGCTGTTCCTGATCCCGTTCATCGCCGTGGTGCTGATGCCCGGCGCGGTGGCCGGTGCGACGCTGCTGGTGCGGGACCTGGTGCCGGACGAGGAGCAGCCGCCGGGGCCGGATCCGGCTGCGGCGCCGTACGGTCAGCAGCCCGCGCCGCAGGCCGGTTTCGGCCCGGCGCCCGGCCACCTGCCGCCCCACCCGGGTCAGACGCCGCGGCAGCCGCCGACCGGCTGGTGAGTTCCTCGTGACGCGGAGCGGCCGCCGCACCTCTCGGTGCGGCGGCCGCTCGGGCTTCACAGGCCCATCACACGTCAGTCGGCATTCCGCGAACGCCTCAGGTCCTGGGTCCGCTCGGCCGCGGACTCCTCCGACGACTTCGGCTTCCGCTGGTCGGAGCGCCGCTCCGCGGCACGGTCCTTGTTGCTCGACTTACGGTTCTGCGCCTTCGGCATGGTGACTCCCTTTGTCTCGCCGAATGTTGCTTACGCGTCCAGTACCGCACCGTCGACGACGGTTGGCGCCCGGACCTGGGCCGTTCGAGTGACGGGAGTATCACCTGCGGTGATGCCGGGGCCCGGGATTCCGGCGAGGGCGGGCGTTCACGGCCGGATGCGCAGCACCTGGGGGTCGTGGTCGCTGGCCTGGTCGGCGTACTCGGCGTTGAGGTGCACGATGTCGTAGTCGGCCTTGGCCAGATGCCGGCTGGTGAGCATGTGGTCCAGCACCTGCGAGTTGCCGTTGTAGACATAGCCGTAGCGCTCCGCGGCGGGCAGCCGGCCGACCAGGTCGGTGAGCACGCCGCCGTCGGTGAGCTTCTTCAGGGCCGGCGAGAACGGGTAGTCGTTGAGGTCGCCGGCGACCACCACATCGGCCCGGGGGTCCTTGGCCAGCAGGTCCTTGACGAAGGCGTTCACCAGCCCGGCCTGCGCCGTGCGCTGGGTCTCGGAGGGCCGGGCCGGCGGCTGGAAACGGCTGTCCAGGCCCTGGTCGCCGCCCTTGGAGTTGAAGTGGTTGGCGATCACGAACACCCGGCTTCCCGGGCGGCTGTTGAGCGAGAACTGGCCGACCAGCGGCTTGCGGCTGGCCTGCCACGCCGCCTCGGCGGGCGCGATCCGGCCCGGGGAGGCGGACAGCGCGGCCCTGCCGTGGTCGTCGACCACCTTCACCGGCGTGGTGGCGTCGCCGCCCTTGACGTCGGTGAAGGACACCCGCTCGGGGTTGAACAGGAACGCGACCCGGATGTTGCCCCCGGGCTGGCCGCCGTCCTGGTCGTCGACCGGGTCGATCTGCCGCCACTCGTACGCCGGGCCGCCGGCCGCCTTGACCGCGTCGGTCAGCTTCTTGAGGGTGGCCCCGGCGGTGACCACGCCGTCGTTCGTGGGGCCGTTGTCGTCCTGGACCTCTTCGAGGGCGACGACATCGGGCGCCGACAGGTTGCCGACCAGCGCCTTGGCGAGGCGGTCGAACTTGGCCTGCGGGGTCTTGGGGGAGAGGTTCTCGACGTTGTACGTGGCCACCGACAGCTCGTCGGGCCGCTGCTTGCGGGTGGTCTCCGGCGCCGGGCCGTGGTCGGCCAGTTCGCCCAGCTCGGTGGCCTGGAGGGTGTAGCCGCCGAAGCTGTCGTAGTCCAGCGGCCCGGCGGTGGTGCCGGTCAGCTCGTCGCCGACGTCGGCCACCGGGAACGGCCGCTCGGCGAAGGGGATCAGGGAGGCCACCTTGACCCGGCCGCCGTTGGGGTCGGCGTAGGAGCGGTAGAGGGTGCCGCCGCGCGCCGTGCGGTTGTGGCCCGGCTCGGCGGTCGCCCACAGCTCGTGGTGGGAGTTGGTGGCACCGACGACCCGGGCGCCCTTGACCGCGACGCGCATCCCCTCCAGCGACTCGTAGCGGTCCAGCGCGTACGAGGCGGGGCGCAGCGTGAGGGCTTCGATGCTCTTGCCGCCCGCGTCGGGGGCGTAACGATTCGGCACGGAGGCCGGGTTGAGGGTGAAGGCGGCCGGCAGCGGCGCCTTCGCGGAGACGGTCTGCCAGGTCGCGTCGGTGATCTCGGTGACCGACTGCAGCCCGGCGTCCTTGCCGCCGGGGTAGTACTCGCTGACCGTGCCGGAGAAGGTGATCGCCTCGCCGACGGTCACCTTCGGCGTCTCCTTGCCCGTGAAGACGAAGACCGCCTCGCTGGTGGCCGGGTTGCGGTCCGGGTGCGGGTCCTGCACCCAGAAGCCGCGCGCCGAGCCGAACGAGCGGATCGCGGTGACCGTGCCGGGCACCTCGCCGACCTGCGTGCCGGCCAGCGGGGATATTCGGGTGCTGCCCTGGATGTCGTGGATGCGGGTGCCGGACGCGGAGGCGGACTGCGTGGCGGTCAGCAGCCCGCCGGCGAGGGCGGCGGCGGCCACCGCGCTGAGCGCGGCCGGCCTGCGGAGCGGACGACGGGACGGCATGCATGCCTCCGAAGGGAAGTGGGGGGTGAACAAGGGGAGCGCGGCACTGCGCGGGGACCGCGGCACGGTGCGCGCTACGCGCGTCAATCTCCGGTGTGCGCAAGGAAGTTGTCAAGGTACTTGCGGTTACCGCCGGCCGGCGCGGGGGTGAACCGTCCGAGATACGGAGAATTCCGTCTACGCTGGGGCGGCGCACTCCCCAGCTACCGCTGGGAGGTACCCCCAGCCGCAGTCCGTACGAGGAGCTGAGCACCTGATGTCCGCAGACCGCCCGACCCTGCCGCCGGTGCGGCTGACCTCCGAAGCGGAGCTGGCCCGGGACGCGCTGAGCGCCCCGCTGATGGCCCGGGCCGCCAAGCTCGCCCGCTGGGCCGAGCGCGGTGTCCCGGTCGGAGCGGGCGGCGAGATCCTCCAGGAGTCGCTGGCCGCCGCCACCGAGCTGCTCGGTCTCGCCGGCGACGAGGACGGCCCCGCCTACACCGCCGAGGCCTGGCAGCTCGCGGTGGACACCGGGCTGGTCGAGATCGAGGAGACCGAAGAGACCGCGGCGGACGCGACGGACCAGGACGGCGCCGAGGGGCCCGGTGACGCCGCGGTCGGCATCGCCACCCCGGGCGAGGAGCTGAACCTGCTCACCTCGGGCAGCCCGCAGGACGTCCTGGACATCTGGCTCTGCGGCATGGAGACCGTACTCGCCGACGCCGCCGCCCCGGACCTCGCCGACATCGCCGAGCAGCTCGCCGAGGGCGGCGAACTGGACCTGGACTCGATCGACTGGAACCCGGAGGAGGAGGCCGAGCTGCTCAACGGCATCCTCGGCAACCTCTACCTCCTCACCGCCGTCGCCGAGGGCGCCGACCAGGACGTTCCGCTGCCCGCACTGGCCGCCTCGATGATCGTCCCGGACGACATGGACGAGCCCACCGACGACATCCTCGAAGAGGTCTCCGAGGCGATGATGCGCCTGGACGACCAGTTCCGGGTGCTGGAGCCGATCGGGCTGGTCGCCTACCGGCCCGTCGACGAGGCACTCATCGAGGAACTGGACGAGGCCGGCGAGACCGTGAGCGCCGCCGAGCCGCTCACCGACGAGGACGTCTCCCGCTACGGCCTGGTCCGCCTCACCCCGCTCGGCGTCTACGCCGTACGCGCCCGGCTGCTGGACGCGGGCGCCGATGCTCCCGCGGTCGGCGACCTCACCGGCAAGGGCGCCGAGGTCCTCCTCGACGCGCTGCCCGACTACCCCGAGGCGCTCGCCCAGTCCGAGTCCGAGCTCTGGCTCGCCGCCCGTACCCCGCTGGACGCCGCCCGCGACCTGCTCGCGGCCGCCCGCGGCGACGACGAGCACGCCCCGCACCGCCGGCTCGCCGCCCAGCAGACCCTCTCCCTGGTATCGCCGGACGCCGAGGAGGCACTGCGCGAGGTGCTCGACGACCGGCAGCTGGGCGGGCTGGCCCGGGTCTGGCTCGCCGAGCGCGCCCTGCCCGACATCCCCGAGCCGTCCCAGGAGATGATCTTCTGGCTGACGGTGGACACCCTCGCGGCGCAGCTGGGCAGCGCCGACGAGGGCGCCGAGGCCGAGCTGCGCGACCTCGTCCAGGGCCTGACCGACCAGCACAGCGGGTTCTTCGACAGCGCCTGGCGGGTCGACCACCCGGCCACCGCCGAGGTCCTGGAGGCCATGGGCCGTCTGCACCCCGACAAGAAGGCCGCCAAGGAGGCCCGCAAGGCCGCGTTCAAGGCGCGCTCGCACCGGCCGGAGTAGCGCGCGCGGGGGGCGGGCCGGCAGCGCCCGCGTCGGGGGGGGGGGGGGGGGGGGGGGGGGGGGGGGGGGGGAAACCCGACCTGTAGAGGGGGGGAAACACTTGGAAGTTGTG
>NZ_JBVIRA010000042.1:0-19677 GCF_055576575.1 Streptomyces sp. NPDC033270 | reverse complement strand
CAAACAGGCCCCGTGCAAATACCCACGCACCACCCCAGGCCCACCGCCCGAGGGGGAACCCCAGACAGCCCCTATTTAGCCCCCCGAGGGTGGGCCCCCCCCCCCCCCCCCCCCGACCGCTTCCGGACAGGTCGCAACCGCTTCCTGGATGTCGCGCCGTGTTCAGCTGGAGTTCGACGGCGCACGAAAGCGTGTGCGCGCAGGCACAGGGGAGCAGAACCGGCCATCTGGGAGATGACAATGCCGCTCACGCGCAGAGACTTCGCCAAACGTTCCGCCCTCACCGGCGCCGGGGTCGCGCTGGCCGGGAGCGTCGGCGTGCTGGCGACCGCGCCCGGCGCCATCGGCGAGGAGGCGCCCGACGGCGCACCGGACGGCAACGGCCACCGGGCCGGCTACGGACCGCTGGTCCCGGACCCCGACGGCATCCTCGCGCTGCCCGCCGGCTTCTCGTACCGGATCATCACCCGCTCCGGCGTCACCACGCTCGACAGCGGTGAGTCCACCCCCTCCCACCACGACGGCACCGGCACCTTCGAGGGCCACCGCGGCACCACCCTCCTGGTCAACAACCACGAGCTGAAGGGCCCGCGCGCCAACTGGCCGCACCCGGTGCCGCTGGCCGAAGGACTGGTCTACGACCCGGCGGCGTCCGGCGGCTGCACGGTCGTCGAGGTCGCCAAGGACGGCACCCCGGTCGGCGAGTGGGTCGGCATCGCCGGTACGTCCACCAACTGCGCGGGCGGCACCACCCCTTGGGGCACCTGGCTCACCGGCGAGGAGACCGAGGACAAGGCCGGTGAGCACGGCATGACCAAGGACCACGGCTATGTCTTCGAGGTCGACCCCTACGACCGCCGGGCCGGCCGCGACCCCAAGCCCCTCAAGGTGCTGGGCCGTTACGCCCACGAGGCCGTCGTCGTCGACCCCAAGCGCGGCCACCTGTACCTGACCGAGGACGCCTCCGGCCCCAACGGCCTGTTCTACCGCTGGACCCCGCCGCACGGATTCCGCCACGGCGGCGGTCAGTTGCGCTCGTTGGCCGCCGACTCCGGTGTGCTGGAGGCCTTCAAGTGCTTCGACTCCGGCGGCCGGTTCGTCGACGACCTCTCGCGTGCCACCAAGACCGGCACGGTCTACGGCGTCGACTGGGTCGAGGTCCCCGACCGCGACGCGCGGACGGTCTCGGTGCGCAAGCAGTTCAAGGACGGCGAGGTCACCCGCGCCCGCAAGCTGGAGGGCCTGTGGTGGGCCGACGGCGGCGCGTACGTCGTGTCCTCCTACGCCCGTGAGGAGAGCCCCGTCCGGCACGACGGACAGGTCTGGTTCTACGACCCGCGGCGGCGGACCCTGACCCTGAAGGTGCTGCTGGGCGTCAACCCGGACCCCTCCAAGGACGGCGCGCTCGACGGCCCCGACAACATCACCGTCTCGCCCTACGGCGGACTGATCATCGCCGAGGACGGCGAGGGCGTACAGCACCTCTTCGGGGCCACCGACGACGGCCGGACCTACCCGATCGCCCGCAACGACCTCAACATCGGCACCCCCGAGAAGCCGGAGTTCAGCGAGTTCACCGGCCCCGTCTTCTCCCCGGACGGACAGACGCTGTTCGCCAACATCCAGGACCCCGGCATCATGCTGGCCATCACCGGGCCCTGGAAGCGGCAGCGCCGGCAGCGCTAGGGCCTGTCCGGGCGGCCGGGCCGGGCTCAGCCCGCCCCGGCCGTCAGCACGTAGTAGTCCAGCAGACCGGTCTCGTACGCCGTGAGATAGCGGCGCGCCCACCGGTCCCGGGGCTCTGGCTGCTGGGCCAGGTAGCGGTCGTACGGCTCCCAGACCCCGTCGCCGATCGGCCGCACCCGGACGCCCCACAGACCCGCCGCGGCCAGCGTCGCGGCGACCTCGTCGACCACGTGCGGGACGTCCAGGCCGTCGGCGTACGGCGGCAGCAGCTCGGGCAGTACCCGGGCGGCCTCCCGGCTGCGGGCGAAGAACGTCGTCAGCGCCAGCCGGCCGCCGGCGCGCAGCACCCGCGCCGCCTCCCGGGCGAACGCGGCCGGATCGCGGAAGTGCTGCGCGGCCTCGACGGAGTACAGCAGGTCGACGGCGTCGTCGGGGAGCGGGATCCGCTCGGCGGCGCCCAGCACGAAGTCCAGCCGGCCCGCGCGCCCCGCGGGCCCGCCGAGCAGCGCCGCGTGCGTCTCCCGGGCGCGGGCGATCTGGTCCGGGTGGGCGTCCAGGCCGATGACCGAGCCCAGCGCGAACTCCCGCAGCGCCAGCGCGCAGCCCAGACCGCGCCCGCAGCCGACCTCCAGGGCGGTGCGGCCCTTGGGCCGGTCGAAGGTGCCGAGCACCAGGCGGTAGAGGTCCTGTTCGCTGCGCACCCGGTCGGCCTCGGTCAGCGGCCGGCCGTCGATGTCCGCCAGCCCCGCCCAGTAGCCGAAGTTGATGAAGCCGCCGGCGAAGGCCGGGACGGTGCTCAGGTCCAGCTCCCCGTAGATCTTCGCGACCCGCTCGGGGAGTTCCGGCGGTGGCTCGGGGCCGTCCGGGTGATCCGCGGGTCCGGCTGCGCCGGCCGGCGGCGGCTGCGGGGCCATCGAACACTCCTCGTGCGGGCGGCGGTGGGGGCGGGGAATCTTGCGGGCGCGGGGACGTTGAAGCAGAGGTGGTGAGCTCGACGATACGGACGACACAATTCTCGATCCTGGACCGTTCCCGCACCAGGGAAGGCCATGCCCAGGCGGCGGCGCTGCGGGACACAGTGGACCTGGCGCGGCGCGCCGAGGAGCTGGGCTACCACCGCTTCTGGGTCTCCGAGCACCACAGCGTGCCCGGGGTGGCCGGCTCCGCGCCCACGGTGCTGGCCGCCGCGGTGGCCTCGGCGACCGCCGAGATCCGGGTCGGCACCGGCGGCGTGATGCTGCCCAACCACCGTCCGCTGGTGGTCGCCGAGCAGTTCGGGGTGCTGGAGTCGCTCTTCCCCGGACGGATCGACATGGGCCTGGGCCGGTCGGTGGGCTTCACCGGCGGCATCCGCCGCGCGCTGGGCGCCGAGAAGGACGCCACCGACGACTTCGCCGACCGGCTCGCCGAGCTCCTCGGGTACTTCACGGGCACTCAGACCGCCCACCCGCAGGTCCATGCGCGCCCCGCCGAGGGCCTGCGGATCCCGGCCTTCGTCCTGGCCACCGGCGCCGGTGCGCGGATCGCCGCGGCGGCCGGGCTGGGCCTGGTCATCGGCGACTTCCGGGGCCGGCAGCAGATGCTGGACGCCATCGACGCCTACCGGCAGGCCTTTCGCCCCTCGGCCTTCTGGCAGCGGCCGTATGTGGTGCTCTCCCAGACGGTGGCCGTGGCCGGCACGACGGAGCAGGCGCGCCGGCTGCTGCTGCCGGAGGCCCGCTCGCTGGCGTACTCCCGCACCCACGGCGTCTTCCCGCCGCTGCGGCCCGCCGAGGACGGACCGGCGGCGGCCGCCCTGCCGGAGCGTGAGCGCGGCTTCTACGAGGAGGCCCTGCGCGGCCAGCTGTACGGCACACAGGAGCAGGTCGCCGACGCCCTCGGCGCACTGCTCGACCGCAGCGCCGCGGACGAGGTGCTGGTGACGACCAGCACCTACGAGCGCGCGGCGCTGCTGGAGTCGTACGAGCGGCTGGCCCGGGTGGCGGGGCTGGTCGCCCGGCCCGCCGGGCCGGTCCTCACAGCGCCTGCCCGGCCGGTTTGACCATGCCGCGCACCGTCCGGGCGTCGACGAACTCGCCCATCGCCGTCATCTCCCACTCGCCGGAGAACTGGCGGATGAGCTTGGCCATCATCACGCCCGTGCGGGGCTCGGAGTGGGTGAGGTCGAAGCGGACCAGCTCCTCGCCGCTCTGCGCGTCCAGCAGGCGGCAGTAGGCCTTGGCGACGTCGGAGAACTTCTGGCCGGAGAAGGAGTTCACGACGAAGACCAGGCCGGTCACCTCCGGCGGGACGCCGCCGAGGTGGACGGTGATGGCCTCGTCGTCGCCGGCGCCCTCGCCGGTGAGGTTGTCGCCCGAGTGCTGGACGGCGCCGCCCAGGATCATCAGCTTGCCGAAGAAGCAGTTGTCGATCTTCTTGCGGTCCGGTCCGTAGGCGATGACGGAGGCGTCCAGGTCGATGTTCTTGCCGCGGAAGGCGGGCTCCCAGCCGAGGCCCATCCGGACCGAGCTGAGCAGCGGCTTGCCGCCCTTGACCAGCGAGACGGTCTGGTTCTTCTGGAGGCTGACCCGCCCCTTGTCGAGGTTGACCTTGCCGGAGCCGGGTGCGGCGGGAGCGGCTGCCGGCGGCGGGGCCACCGGGGCGGGGGCGCCGGCCGGCGGTCCCCACTGCCCGGCGGGGGCCGGGGGAGCGGGCGGCGCGGCCGGGGGCGTCTGCGGGGCGGCCGCGGGCGCGGCCGGCTCCTCCACGCTGACGCCGAAGTCGGTGGCGATACCGGCCAGACCGTTGGCATAGCCCTGGCCGACGGCGCGCACCTTCCAGGCGCCGTTGCGGCGGTAGATCTCGACGACCACCAGCGCGGTCTCGGTGCCCAGCCGGGGCGGGGTGAAGGTGGCGATGGTGCTGCCGTCGTCGGCGTTGCGGACCGTACCGGTCGGCTCCGTGCCGGCGAAGGTGGCGCCGGGGGTGTCCAGGCTCGCGGTGACCACGATCTTCTCGATGCCGTCGGGGACGGCGGCGGTGTCCACCGTGATGGTGTCACCGCCGCCGGCCGCCGCGGAGTGGGTCACGCCCGGTCCGGCGGGCTGGTTGTAGAACACGAAGTCGTCGTCGGAGCGCACCTTGCCGTCGGCGGCGAGCAGCAGGCCCGACACATCCAGCCGTACGGGAGCGGTGACGTCCACCGCCACCCGCGCGGTGGTGAGCGGGAGGTTCGAGCCAGGAGTCATAGCGGTCATGCCGGGACCAACGATCGGCTCGCCTTTGCGGTTCCATTACCCGCGGCCGGACGGCGGCCGGGGCCGGCCGTCATCGCTCGCGGGAGTTGCCGAAGAGCAGCCGGTAGGCGATCAGCAGGACCAGGGCCCCGGCGATCGAGGCGATCCACATGGACGGTTCGCCGAAGTCCTTCGGTATCGGGCGGTGCAGGAACTTCGTGGACAGCCAGCCGCCGATGAAGGAGCCCACGATGCCGATCAGGGTCGTGCCGACCAGTCCGCCCGGGTCCCGTCCCGGCAGCAGGACCTTGGCGATGACGCCCGCGATCAGCCCCAGTACGAGCCAGCTGACGATGCCCATGATGCGTTCCTCGTTCCTGCGCGGAGGGTTGGTACGTACACGAGGACGCCACCGGGGCGGGCGGGGTTCCGTGCCGTGGCGCGGGCCACGTGCGGATCCGGCCGCGGTGCGGCGGCCGGATCCCCGCCGGTCTCAGTACGGCCACCGGGGCGGGTCGGTGCAGAAGGCGCCGCCGAGGTGGGCGTGTTCGGGGGCGGTGGGGTCCAGTTCGCCCTGCGCGGCGAGGAGTTGCGCGGCGTACGGCTCGGAGTCGTCCTGCGGCTCGTACCCCAGGGCGCGGGCGGTCGACAGGTCCCACCACAGGCGGGTGTTGGCGGAGGAGCCGTAGACGACGCGGTGGCCGACGTCCGGTGCGGTGAGCGCGGCGTGCAGCAGCCGGGCGCAGTCGGCCGGGCTGAGCCAGATCGACAGCATCCGCACCGAGGTCGGTGCGGGGAAGCAGGAGCCGATGCGGATCGAGACGGTCTCGATGCCGTGCAGGTCCCAGTAGAGCGAGGCGAGGTCCTCGCCGAACCCCTTGGACAGGCCGTAGTAGGTGTCGGGGCGGCGCGGGGTGTCGACGGGGATGGCGGCGGACCCGTCGGCGGGGCGCGGGGTGAAGCCGACGGCGTGGTTGGAGGAGGCGAAGACGATCCGCTTCACGCCCGCCTCGCGCGCCGCCTCGTAGAGGTGGTAGGTGCCCTCGATATTGGCGCGCAGGATCTTCTCGAACGACGCCTCCAGGGAGATTCCGGCGAGGTGGACGACGGCGTCGACGCCGCGTACGGCCTCGCGCAGCGCCTCCTCGTCGGCGAGGTCGGCGGTGATGACGTCCTCGTCGGCGGCCGCGTCGTCGATGGCGCGCCGGTCGAAGAGGCGCAGCCGGTAGCCGTGGGGCGGCAGCAGTGCGCGCATCAGGGTGCCGAGCCCGCCGGCGGCGCCGGTGAGCAGAACGGTGCGGGGTGCGGTCATGGGCAAAAACTCCTCCGGCTGGGTGGCGGGACGGCCCGGGGCCGCGGGGCGGTGCGTGCCGCGGGACCGCCGCGCTGCGGGCGCTCTGCGCGGCAAGGCTAGGTCCACGAACGGAATTCAGGTGGGTGGACGAAGCGTGGTGGGGGGATTGCCGCCGGTCAAGCCGGTTGACGGACCGGGTACATCCGCTTGCGGGGCCGCAGTTGTGCGCTCTTGACCCGTACCGAGGGCTGCTCTAGCGTGGCGAGTTCAGAAATATGGACACAGATCATAAGCATGCACGTGCATGTGAGGGAGAGCCCGTGACCGCACACCCTCCCCCAGCCACCGCTGGGCGGCACCCCCGGCTCGCCGACCGCCTCGACGGACCGCTGTTCTTCCCCGTGACCGCGTACACGCCCGACGGCACCCTGGACCTGAGGACCTTCCGGGCGCATGTGCGGGCCGGCGTCGACGCGGGTGCGGCCGCCGTCTTCGCCGCCTGCGGCACCGGCGAATTCCACGCGCTCACCCCCGAGGAGTTCGCCGACTGCGTCGCGGCCGCGGTCGAGGAGGCCGCGGGACGCGTCCCGGTCGTCGCCGGCACGGGCTACGGCACCGCGCTCGCCGTCCACTTCGGCCGCCTCGCCCGCGAAGCCGGCGCCGACGGGCTGCTCGCCATGCCGCCCTACCTCGTCGTCGCCGACCAGGAGGGGCTGCGGCGGCACTACACCGAACTCGCCGCCGCCACCACGCTCCCGGTCATCGTCTACCAGCGGGACAACGCCGTCTTCACGCCCGCCACCGTCGCCGCCCTGGCCGCGACCCCGGGCATCATCGGCCTCAAGGACGGCCTGGGCGACCTCGACCTGATGCAGCGCATCATCAGCACCGTCCGCACCGACGCCCCCGACGAGGACTTCCTCTACTTCAACGGCCTGCCCACCGCCGAACTCACCGGCCCCGCCTACCTGGGCCTGGGCGTGCGCCTGTACTCCTCCGCCGTCTTCGCCTTCGCCCCCGAGATCGCCCTCGCCTTCCACAGGGCGCTGGCCGCCGGCGACGCCGCCACCGTGACCCGGCTGCTGGACGGCTTCTACCGGCCGCTGGTCGAACTGCGCAACCAGGGCCGCGGTTACGCCGTATCGCTGGTCAAGGCGGGCGTACGGCTGCGCGGCCTGGACGTCGGCGCGGTCCGGCCCCCGCTCAGCGAACCGGCCCCCGCGCACATCGAGGAGCTGGCCGGGCTGATCGACCGCGGTCTGGCCCTGGCCGCCCAAGCGCCGGGAGCCGGCGCCTGATGCGCACCGCCGCCTTCCTCTACCCCTGGGACGTGGTCGGCGACCCGGCCGCCGCCGAACGCCTCGCCGGCCTCGGCATCCGGCAGGTCACCCTGGCCTCCGCCTACCACTCCACCCGCGCCCTCACCCCGCGCCACCCCCGCCACCGCATCGTCACCGCCCGGCACGCCGCCGTCTACTACCCGCCCGACCCCGCCCGCTGGGCCGGCCGGGAACTGCGGCCCCACACCCAGGACTGGACGGCGGGCCCGGACGCCTTCGGCGCGGCCGCGGGGGAGCTGGCCGACGCCGGGGTGGAGGTGCACAGCTGGGTCGTCCTGGCCCACGACTCCCGCCTGGGCGCCGAGCACCCGACCGCCGTCGTCCGCAACGCCTACGGCGACCCCTACCCCTGGGCGCCGTGCATCGCCCGGCCCGAAGTGCGCGCCCACCTCGTCGCGCTCGCCGCCGAGGCGGCCGTACGGCCCGGCGCCCGCGGCAGTGAGCTGGAGTCCTGCGGCTGGTACGGACTGGCCCATCCGCACGCCCACGACAAGATCGGCGGGGTGCCGCTCTCCGGCGCCGCCGAGTATCTGATGTCGGTCTGCTTCTGCTCGGTGTGCGCACACGGGTACGGCGAACTCGGCATCCCGGCAGCGGAGTTGAGGGCCGCCGTGGTGCGGGCCCTGGAGTCGCTGTGGACGACTGACCCGGGCGGGCTGGAGAGGGGCGTCCCGGGTGGTCCGGACAGGAACGTCCCGAGCGTCCGCTCCGGGCCGGAGCCGGCCGAAGACCCTTGCGGGAGACGGGCGGAGTGGGCGGCGGTCGAGGCGCTGCTCGGCGCGGAGCCCGCGGGGCTGCTGCGCGTCTGGCGCGACCGGGCCGCCCGTACGCTGCAGCGCGCGGCGGTGCGGGCCGTACGGGACGCCGCGGCGGACGGGTTCCGGGTGCTGCTGCACGCCGACCCCGCCGCGCACCGCTGCGGCGCCAACGCCGGGGTGGACCCGGTGGACGTGCTCGCGCACGCCGACGGCGTGGTGCTGCCGTGCACCGGCGACGCCGCCACCCGCGCCGCCGTACTCGGACCGTTCACCGGCCGCCCGCGCGGTGCCGGCCCGGGCACCGGGGCGACTCCCGCCGTCGAGGCCGCCGAGGCGGTCGGGGTCGCCGCACCGACGGTGGCCGCCAACCTCACCGTGGTCTCCGGCATGGGCGGCAGCCCCCGCACCCTCGCCGCCGACGCCGCGCACGCCGCCTCGCTGGGCGCGACGGAACTGCGGCTCTACCACGCGGGGCTGGCGAGCGACGGGGACCTGGCCGCCGTAGGGGACGCGCTGCACGAGATCGGGCGCGGGTGAGCGCATGCGCCTCTACGGAGTGGAGAGGTTCCCGGTCTTCACCTCGTCCACGAACGAGGACCAGGACGACGCGGGGAAGACCAGCCTCGGGCCGTGCGGGGCCTTGGAGTCACGGACGGGAACGACGCCCGGGATGTTGGCGGCAACCTCGATGCAGTTGCCGCCGTTGTTGCTGTAGGAGGACTTGAACCAGCGGGGGGAATCGGTTGTCACGGGGTGCCCTTTCGTGCCTCGTTGATCATGGCTATCGATGCCGCCTGGGGCAGCGCCTCGGCCTGTAATTGATGGTAGGCCGTCAACAGAGGCAGTACGGATGTGGTCTCGCGTTCCAGGTGCCCCCGAATCTGGGATTCTGCGTACGCGATCACGGACAGGTCCGGCAGCGTCAGCAAGTTCATCGGGAGGTCAAACGGGCGGCGCTCCCCTATGCCGTACGGGGCGATCTGGAGCACGGCGTTCGGCAGCTCCGCGACCTCGGCCAGACGCGCCAACTGCGCGTCCATGACCTCTTGTCCGCCGACACCTCTACGGATGCAACTCTCGTCCATCACCACCAGCATCATGGGAGGGCGGGGCCGTTGTAACGCGGCCTGCCGCTCCGCCAGGAACGAGACTCGGTCGTCTGCTTGCTCAGGTGTGATCGCCCCACGCCGTACGGCGCTGTCTGCCAGAACCCGGGCGTACGCCGGTGTCTGTAGAAGTCCGGGGATGATTCCGATTTCGTACAGCCGGATCTCCGCCGCTCGGCCCTCGTGCCCCACGTACTCCGGGAATCCCTCCAGAAGGCCGCCGAACTTGACGTTGCGCCACTCACGCTCGAACGAATCCTCCGTGCCCTCAACACCGAATGCGTGGTCAGCGCTACGCGAGAAGCGGGAAGTCGGAAACTTGTTGCCATTTTCCACGCCCGAGATGTGCACGGCCGAGTAACCCATGCGCCCGGCTAGATCCACTTGAGTCCAGCCACGTTCTTTCCGCAGCCTGCGTAGACGCGCTCCATAGGCCGCTTGTGGCGACGCACCCGGGTTCAACTCGTTCTGGTTCATCAACTCCTCCATCAACTTAGCTTCCACAGCTAGGAAGTTGATTCATTCCCAGGGCAGCGCCACGCTGAACCTCCCCAGTAGTGGAAGCACTACGGAGAGGAGTTGCCGTGCCCGGCAAGCTGACCCCACCCGTACAACTCGGCGAACCCCAGCCCAAGCCGAAACCTGCGGCCAACTGTGACATCTGCCAGGCGCTGGTACATGAGCGGCAGATCGCGGAGGCGCGGGGAGACATGAGCAAGGTCGTCGACCTGAACATCGAACTTCGAAGCCACCCGGGGCACAAGCGGTGACAGAGGCCGTGTTCCCTTGGGGCTCGGCTGAGGCCAGGGTGAAGACCAGGCCTCTCAAGGAGGAGAATCGGTGAACATTCGATCGATCATCCAGTTCGCACAAGGTGGCGGGCGCGGCAAGGATGAGGACGACGGGGACGGGCATCCCGGTCAGCCGTGGTCGCCGACCGATGAGCCCCACCCGGACGGTTCGACGCCTCCTGGCGATGGGGACCACCGAAAGTGACGAGTTCTGGTGAGCAGGCGGGGCGGCCCACACGTGAGGAGTTGGGCCGTCTCCTCCTGGACGCAGGTGTGATGTCGCCCGACTGGGCCAAGGCGTATGAAGACGTGCCCCGCTCCCACTTCCTGCCAGAGTTGATGTGGCCGCATGACATGGCTACCGGCCGGAGTGTCGCGGTCGACAAAGAGCAGGAGCCGCAGGCGTGGCAGAGGTATGCCGACTCGGACGACCCCATCGTCACCCAGTGGGACGACGGCGCGCACGACGGCCACGAGCCGGGCAAGTTCTTCAGCTCGTCGTCGTCCATGCCGAGCCTGGTCTTCTCCATGCTGGCCGACCTTGACGTAAAACCGGGTCAGCGCGTGTTGGAGATCGGCACCGGCACCGGATGGAACGCCGCCCTTCTCGCGCACCGACTCGGAGTCGCGAACGTCGTCACCATGGAGGTGGACGGCACCGTCGCGTCAGAAGCCCAGCAGTCATTGGAGCGCTTCGGGCTCCTGGCAGAAGTGGTGCATGGAGACGGCTTTCTGGGCCATGCGAAACGGGCACCGTACGACCGCATCATCGCCACGTGCGGTCTACGAAAGGTCCCCTTCGCATGGGTGGAGCAGTCCAGCCCCAGAGGGGTGATCCTCGTTCCCTGGGGGACGTATTACGGGCCCGGTGAAGCCACCGCGCGCCTGGTGGTCGCCGAAGACCGCCGGAGTGCGTCAGGTCCGTTCTCGCGCCCCGTGGCATTCATGCGTATGCGTTCTCAGCGGTTCGTGTGGCCCCACCATGACAAGTACGTGCCAGCGGGCGCGATGGATGCTGCGGACACGTCGTTCACGACGATGACAGAGGCGGAGTTCTGCGGCACGGGGAGCTTCGACGTGATCGGATTCGCGTTGGGCCTGCGCGTGCCTGCCGTCGCCCACACTGCCGACCGAAAACGTGACGGCAAGCGCGCCGTGTGGTTCTACGGACTCTCGAACAAGTCATGGGCGGTCGTCGTCTTCCGCGATGACCGTAAGGAAGCCAAGGTGTATCAGTCGGGTCCCCGACGTCTCTGGGACGAAGTAGAAGACGCGTACAGATGGTGGGTGGAGCAAGAGCGCCCCGGCTTCAACCGCTTCGGGCTGACCGTGGACGCTGAGGGCGAGTGGGCATGGCTGGACTCACCCGACAACCCCGTGGTGGCTCCGTAGCCGGACAGGGCGCATGGCTGTGCCCCATAGCCCCGCCCCCGCCCCCCTCACCCCGGCCGGACGAACCCGCACTCGTACGCGGCGATCACCGCCTGGGTCCGGTCCCGCACCCCGAGTTTGGCCAGCACCCCCGCCACATGCGTCTTCACCGTGGCCGGCCCCACGCCCAGCCGCTCGGCGATCTCGGCGTTCGTCAGCCCGGCCGTCATCTGCCGCAGCACCGCCCGCTCCCGTTCGGACAACCGGGCCCGCAGCGTCCGTACCGCGTCCTGCGAGGCCCGCTCCCCGGCGTGCCGGGCGGCCAGACCGCGCACCGCCGCCGGAAACAGCAGCGAGTCGCTGCGCGCCACCAGCCGTACGGCCTGCACCAGGTCCTCCGCCCCGGACCGTTTGAGCAGGAAGCCGCTGGCGCCGGCCCGCAGCGCGTCGTACACATAGGCGTCGTTCTCGAAGGTCGTCACGACGATGATGCGCGGCGGCTCGGTCATCCCGGCGAGCACCTGCTCGGTCGCGCGGATCCCGTCGATCTCCGGCATCCGCACATCCATCAGCACGATGTCGGGGCGCAGCTGACGGATCAGCGGCACCGCCTCCGCGCCGGTCGCCGCCTCGCCCACGACCTCCATGTCGTCCTCGGCGCCCAGGATCGCGCGCAGCGCCGTACGCACCATCCGCTCGTCGTCGGCGAGGACGATGCGCAGCGGACGGGGCCGGTCGCGGCCGCTGCCGCCGTTCCCGTTGCCGCAGTGGTCGCAGCCGTCGCCGTCCCCGTCGCCTTCGCCGGCCGTGCGGCCGTCGTCCCGCGTCGTGGTCATCTCCCGCGCCCCCTGTCTCCCGTCCGGTCTCCCGGCGCATGTCTCGGTGTCCCCATGGCCTCGGTGTCCCTACGGCCGTACGCCGCTGCGCGCACCGCGCTCCCTCCCCGCCAGCGGCAGCCGGGCCGTCAGCCGCCATACGCCGTCCCGCGGTCCGGCCGTCGCCTCGCCGCCCAGCAGCCTGGCCCGCTCGGCGATCCCCAGCAGTCCGCGGCCTCCACCCGTGCGGGGGGCCGGGACCGGCGAGCCGGGCGCCGGGCCGGTCACCGGACCGCTCACCGGGTTCTCCATCCGTAGTGTCAACTCCCGCTCGGTGCGGTGCACATACAGCTCCACCGGCACCGGCCCGGCGTGCCGCAGCGCATTGCTCAGGCCCTCCTGCACGATCCGGTACGCCTCCCGCGAGACCATCGGCGGCAGCCCCTTGCACCGCCCCTCCATCGTCGCCTCGACCCGGACGCCCGCCGCGCGGGTCCGTTCGAGCAGCGCCTCCAGCCCGTCCAGGGTGGGCGCCGGAGCCGCCGGATCGCTGCCGTTCTCCTCGCGCAACAGGCCCAGTACGGTGTCCAGTTCGGCGACCGCCTCACGGGTGGTGTCCTCGATGGCGGCCAGCGCCTGCCGGGCGAACTCCGGGTCGGTGTCCAGTACCCGGCGGGCCGCGCTCGCCTGCAGGGTGACCGCGCTCAGCGCATGCCCCACCGAGTCGTGCAGCTCGCGGGCCAGTCGGTTGCGGGTCGCCAGGTCGGCGGCCCGGCGCTCGGCGGCGGCCAGCCGGTCGGCGGGCGTGTGCCCCAGCAGGACCGGCGCCAGACGGGCCATGAGCTGCCCGGCTCCCCAGGACGTGCCGACCACCAGAGCCAGCAGCGCCAGCCCGGCGAGCGGGCCGAGCACGCCGGGGAAGGCCTCCTGCCACGCCGGGAAGCCGCGCTGGAGCCCCGTCGAGAACGGCAGCACCATCAGGGAGATCGCGGCCGGCGGCGCGGCCAGCGACATCCCGCTGACGATCCCGCCGGCCGCGTTGTGCGCCAGGAACCACAGCGCGGTACGCCGTCGGGCGGTCCACGAGTAGCCCGGCTCGTCGGCCAGCAGCTCTCCCGGCACACCGCAGAACGTCCGTACGGCGCCCACCGCCATGGACCGCGCCGGCGCGAAGACCAGCCCGGCCAGCCAGGCCAGCGGCAGGGCGAGGCCGAACGCGAGGAACTGGGTCGCGGCGTCGCGGTAGGGGTCGGCGCCGTCCATGACCAGCGACACGACGACCGAGGCCACCAGGAAGTACGGCATGAGGATCGCGCCGCCGATCACCAGATGGACCCAGCGCAGGGCGTTTCGCCGCAGTCGGTTCAGTCGCACCGCACGGCCCCGGGGGTCGAGGTGTGCGCGCGGTAGGGCGTCCGGCCGGGCTGAACGGTCATGGTGAGCAGTCTTCCGGCGCCGCCGCCCGCGCGCCTCGGCCGCGCCGACGATCCGCCTCCGCCGTACGGGGGAGGGAGGTCCGGGCAGTGTGGGGCGGGGGAGTGCTGGGAGGGGAGGGGGGCCGGACGGGGCCCTCGGATCACAGTCGCCGGGTGGCGAGCGTCAGCCGGTCGCGGGCGTCGAACAGCATGTCCTTGATCATCTGCTCGTGGTCCGGGGTCAGCCGGGCCACCGGCACCGAGCAGCTGATCGCGTCCCGGGCCGGGGTGCGGTAGGGGATCGCGACGCCGAAGCAGCGCAGGCCCAGGGTGTTCTCCTCGCGGTCGACCGCGTAGCCCTGCTCGCGCACCGCGTGCAGCTCCTCGATCAGCTGCTCGCGGTCGGTGATGGTGTGCTCGGTCAGCTGCGCGAGGGTCGCCGGCAGCAGCGCCCGGACCTGGTCGTCGGTGTACGTCGCGAGCAGCGCCTTGCCCAGCGAGGTGGAGTGCGCGGGCAGCCGCCGGCCGACCCGGGTGAAGGGGCGCAGATAGTGCTGCGACTGGCGGGTGGCGAGGTAGACGACGTTGGTGCCGTCCAGCCGGGCGAGGTGGATGGTCTCGGTGGTGTCGTCGGAGAGCCGGTCCAGCGTCGGCCGGGCCGCCGCCACCACCTCGTCGCCGTCGATGTACGACGTGCCGACCAGCAGCGCGCGCACGCCGATGCCGTAGCGGGTGCCGGTCGCGTCCGTCTCGACCCAGCCCAGGTCGACGAGGGTGCGCAGCAGCATGTAGAGGCTGGACTTGGGGTAGCCCACGGCTTCCTGGACGGAGGCGAGCGAGTGCATACCGGGGCGGCCCGCGAAGTACTCGAGCAACTCGACCGTCCGCACCGCGGACTTCACCTGCGATCCACCGGTATCGGCAGCTGACATCGCCCTTGACCCCTCTGTTCGGACAGCCATAGAGTCCCAGATGTTCAATATCCGGGATGAAGTTCAGCATATCGAACGATGTCTGGTGTGCGGCAAGGCGCGAAAGCCCCGGGAGCGGCCGGGAGACGCCCAGCGCATCCCGGTACGCGGCGGCCCGGTAACAGCACAACAACCGGTACGACGCGGTATGGCAGCACTCGGGAGGAATGCACGGTGGCAGCGGCAGCAGCAGCACCAGTCTGGAGTGTCGACCCCCGAACCGGGAAGCGGCGGGAGCAGGTTGCGGTGGAGGCCACAGCCGACGAGGTGGACGCGGCGGTCCGTTCGGCGCACGCCGCCCGGGGCGCGCTCGCCGAACGTGCGGTGCGCGTCGCCCTGCTGCGCCGCGCCGCCGGGCTGCTCGACGAGGCGGGCGAGGCGGTCATCGAGGCCGCCGACGCCGAGACCGCGCTCGGCCCGGGCCGGCTCACCGGCGAACTCGGCCGCACCACCTACCAGTTGCGGGCCTTCGCCGACCTGGTCGAGGACGGCGCGTTCCTCGACGTACGGATCGACCGCGCCGACCCCGCCCTCACCCCGCCGCGGCCCGACCTGCGCCGCTACAAGATCCCGCTGGGCCCGGTCGCGGTCTACTCCGCCGGCAACTTCCCGCTCGCCTTCTCCGTGCCCGGCGGCGACACCGCCAGCGCCCTCGCGGCCGGCTGCCCGGTCGTGGTCAAGGCGCACCCCGACCACCCCGCCACCTCCGAGCTGTGCGCCGCGCTGCTGCGCCGGGCCGCGGCCGAGGCCGGCCTGCCGGACGGCGTGGTGAACCTGGTGCACGGCTTCCAGGCCGGTATCGACCTGGTCCGCCACCCGCTGATCGCCGCGGCCGGTTTCACCGGCTCGGTACGCGGCGGCCGCGCCCTGTACGACGCGGCCGCGGCCCGCCCGCACCCGATCCCCTTCCACGGCGAACTGGGCAGCCTCAACCCGGTCGTGATCACCGAGGCCGCGGCGGACGAGCGCGCCGAGCAGATCGGCGCGGGGCTGGCCGGCTCGATGACGCTGGGCGTCGGCCAGTTCTGCGTCAAGCCCGGCCTGGTCCTGGCGCCCGGCGGCGAGCGGGGCGAGCGGCTGCTGAAGTCGCTGACCGCCGCGGTCAGCGACACCGAGGCCGGTGTGCTGCTCGACCGCCGGATGCGCCAGGCGTTCCTCGACGGCGTCGCCGCCCGCGCCGGGCTCCCGGACGTCGCGGCGCCGGTGACCCCCGGCGCGGGCGGCGAGCACTCCGTCAGCCCCGGCTTCCTGACCGTCCCCGCCGCCCGCCTCGCCACCGAAGGGCCGCACGACCTCCTCCTCGAGGAGTGCTTCGGCCCGATCACCGTGGTCGCCCGCTACGCCGACGAGGCCGAGATCGGCGCCGTACTCGCCCGGCTCCCCGGCAACCTCACCGCGACGCTGCAGCTCGGCGAGGCGGAGGGAGCCGGCAGGGACGGCGCCGGGCTCGGCGCCCGGCTGCTCGCCGAGGTCACCGCGCTCGCCGGCCGCGTCGTCGTCAACGGCTGGCCGACCGGCGTCGCGGTCGCCCCCGCCCAGCACCACGGCGGCCCCTACCCGGCCACCACCTCCACCGCCACCTCCGTCGGTGGCACCGCCGTCGAACGCTGGCTGCGCCCCGTCGCCTACCAGGACACCCCGCCCGCGCTGCTGCCGCCCGAGCTGCGCGAGGACAACCCGCTCGGCCTGCCGCGCCGGGTGGACGGCCGCCCCGAAGGCGGGTAGGCCTGCACACCGTGGACCCCACTCCCGACGAGACCGCCGTGCAGGTCCGCGCCGCCACCTGCGCGGACCTGGCGGCGATCGCCGCCCTGGACACCGGCGCCCGCGCCGCCCACCACCACGCGCGCTTCCCCGGTACACCCTTCGACGCCCCGGCCGAGCACACCCGCTGCCACCGCGCCTGGTCGCGCGCCCTGCACTGCGACGACACCCCCGTGCTGTGCGCCGTACGGCACGGCACGGTCCTCGGCGCCGCCGCGTACCGCGGCCGGCACCCCCGGGCCACCGTCAAGCTCGACCAGCTCCACGTCGACCCCGCGCACTGGGGCACCGGCGTCGGCCGGGCCCTGCACACCGCCTGCCTGCACGCCTGGCACAGCGCCGGTTTCGCCCGCGCCGTCCTCGACGTCCGCTGGCACAACCACCGCGCCCGCGGCTTCTACGCCGGCCTCGGCTGGCGCCCCGACCGCCGGCCCGCCCCCGACGCCACCCACCTCACCCTGAGTCTGGACCTGGCTGCCGGCGCGCCCCCGACACCGGGGAGCCCTCCCGCCGCGCGATGAGCTGCAGCCGCTCGGCCGTCCGCCCGTCCGGCGTCGCCACCGAACCGGGCCGCTCCGCCACCACGCTGAAGCCCGCCGCCCGCACCACAGCGCGCAGCCGCTGCGGCGGATGGTGCCGGAACACCCCGCCGTCGGGCGTCTCGAACACCCCGTACGTGCCGTAGTGCCCGGCGAAGTGCGCATACCGCTCCCGGTTGAGCGCGTCGTCCTGCACCGGCACATCGCTCAGATACAGCACCCCGCCGGGCCGCACCAGCCGCCCCAGCTCCCCGACGATCGCCGACTGGTCCGCGTCCCGGGGAACACAGGTGAGCACCGCGAACAGCAGCGCCGCGTCGAACGAGCCGTCCTCGAACGGCAGCGGAAACCCCGCCCACCGCATCAGATCCAGCCCCGGATGCTCCCGCCGCCCCCGCGCGATCAGCGCCGCCGAGACGTCCACCCCGCGCACCCCGCGGTAGCCGAGCCCGGTCAGCTCGGCGGTCAGCCGCCCGTAGCCGCAGCCGTAGTCCAGCACCCGCGCGTCGCGCGGCAGGTACGCCCGGAGCAGCTCCGGATCGAGCGGATGGGTGAAGGTCTTGGCCGACCCGGTCGTCTCCCAGAATCCGAGGAAATCCTGTGGCGAGGTCATGCCCGGACGGTACCCGCGGAATAGTCCGGTGCCCCGCGAGGTTGAGCCGGGACATCCCCCGAGAAGGAAAGTCAGCTCATGCGCGTCGAAATCTGGTCCGACCTCGCCTGCCCCTGGTGCTACATCGGCAAGGCCCGCTTCGAGGCCGGGCTCGCCGCGTTCGCGCACCGCGACACCGTCGAGGTGGAACACCGCTCCTTCGAACTGGACCCGAAGGCACCGGCCCCCACCGACATCGCGGTCCTCGACATGCTCGCCACGAAGTACGGCGTGAGCCGCGCGCAGGCCGAGGCGATGGAGGCCCGGGTGGCCGAGGCGGCCGCGGCCGAGGGGCTCGACTATCGCTCCGACCGCATCCACGGCAACACCTTCGACCTGCACCGGCTGCTGCACGCCGGCAAGGCACACGGCGTCCAGGACGCGCTGCTCGACGCCTTCTACCGTGCCAACTTCGCCGAGGCCCGCCCGCTCGGCGACCCCGCCGTCCTCCGCGAGATCGCGGTCGCCGCCGGGCTGCCCGGCCAGGAGGCCGACCGGGTGCTCGCCGACCCCGCCGCGTACGCGACGGACGTGCGCGCCGACGAGCGCGAGGCCGCCGAGCTGGGCGCCACGGGCGTGCCGTTCTTCGTCATCGACCGCCGCTACGGCATCTCCGGCGGCCAGCCCGCGGAGGTCTTCCGGCAGGCCCTGGAGCGGGCGCACGCGGACGCGGCGGTGCAGCTCCTGCCGGTGGGCGACGCGGAGGTCTGCGGGGACGACGGTTGCGCCGTCCCCGGGACGTGAGCGCCACCGGAAAAGGCCGTGGACGGGGCGGGCCCGCGCCGCGCACAGTGGGATCATGCAGCGACGTGAGCCACTTGGCGGGGCCGAATTCGCGCCCGAGACGACCTATCTGAACTCCGCGTCCAGCGGACTCCTCCCCCGGCGCAGCGCGGCGGCCCTGCGCGCGGCTGTGGAGGAGTCCGCCTCCTACGGCACGATGGGCCGCGACTACTTCGCCGCCCCCAACGCCTCCCGCGCCGCCTTCGCCCGGCTGCTGGACGTCCCCGCCGAGCGGGTGGCCGTCGGCAGTTCGGTGGCGGTGCAGTCCGCCCTGATCGCTGCCTCCCTCCCGCCGGGCTCCGAAGTCCTCGCCCCCGAGGGGGACTTCAGCTCCCTGGTCAACCCGCTCGGCAGCCACCCCCATGTCAAGCTGCGCACCGTACCCCTGGAGGCGCTGGCCGACGCGGTGCGCCCCGGTACGGCGCTCGTCGCGTTCAGTGCCGTGCAGTCCCTGGACGGCCGGATCGCCGACCTCGCGGCCGTACGGGAGGCGGCCCGGACCCACGGGGCGCGCACGTTCGTCGACGCCACCCAGGCCGCCGGCTGGCTGCCGCTGCGCGCCGGGGACTTCGACTACCTGGTCAGCGGCGCCTTCAAATGGCTGCTGTGCCCGCGCGGTACGACCTTCCTGGCGTTCGGCGGCGACGCGCACCAGGACTCCGGCTGGCCGGCCGCGCTGCACGCCGGCTGGGTGGCCGGGGAGGACCTCGACGAGTCCACCTACGGCCTGGTCCGGCCGGCCGCCACGGCCCGGCGCTTCGACGAACCGCACGCCCACTTCTCGTACGTCGCCGCCGAGCACTCCCTCGCGCTCATCGAGGAGCTGGGCGTGCCCGCCGTCCACGCCCACAACACCCAGCTCGCCGCGTACTACCGCGAAGGGCTCGTCGCCCGCGGCCTGGTGCCCCGCCCCGCGCCCGGCTCGGCGATCGTCTCCACGCCCGGACTCGCCGGCGCGGAGCGCCGCCTGACGGAGGCGGGGGTGCGGATCGCGGTGCGCGGCGGACTGCTCCGCGCCGCCTTCCACCTCTACAACTCGACCGACGACGTGGACCGGCTGCTGTCACTGCTGACATAGCGACGGCGGGGGGGGGGGGGGGGGGGGGGGGGGGGGGGGGGGGGGGGGGGGGGGGAGGGGTGGGGGGGGGGGGGGGGGGGTGTAGGCAGGGGTGATGGG
>NZ_JBVIRA010000041.1:39577-50087 GCF_055576575.1 Streptomyces sp. NPDC033270 | reverse complement strand
GTCTCGATAGCGGAGCTATCGGGACGTTTCGGCAACGCCGCGAGGTGCCGTGCCAGACGCCGCGGACCCGGCCATGACCCATCGGACAGGCCCTAGCCTCAGCTGCGCTTGCTTCGACCGCGCCCCGGCCTCCCCCAGGTCGGGGCGCATCTGTGCGTGCTGTCCGACCAGGGGGTTCTCGGGGAGAGGTTCACTTACAAGTGTCCTCGACGAGGGTGTGGGCGACCAGGGCGTTGGCGTGGCCGTGGCCCAGGCCGTGTTCAGTCTTCAGCCAGCTGACGAGCTCCATGTGCCTGGTCAGGGGTGAGGAGCGGATGAGGTCCTTCCATTCCGTGATCGGGCGGCCGTACTTCTTCTCGATGGAGGGGAAGTAGCTGGCAGGGCCTTTCGCTGCAGCGGTCATGTCGGGGTTCGGTCCTTCTGTTGGTGTGCTTCTGGGGGCGCGCTTCGAGGGCGCGACGGTGGGGGGTGCGGGAGCCTTGTCAGCGGACGACGTCGAAGACGTTCTTCTGCAGGCCGTTGGCGTACGCCTCGTGCTCGACCAGCTTCAGCTTCTGGGTGTCCTTGTCCGTGGCGCTGAACAGGCGCTTTCCCGCGCCGAGCAGGAGCGGGAAGACGAGGAGGTGGTAGCGGTCGATCAGGTCGGCGTCCGAAAGGGCCTGGTTCAGGGCGGCGCTGCCGTGGACGATGATCGGGCCGCCCTCGGTCTGCTTCAATGCGGCGACCTCGTCGAGCGTGCGCAGGATCGTGGTCTCGCCCCAGTTCGACACCAGGTCGTCCTCGGTGAGGGTGGTGGAGACGACGTACTTCGGCATGAGCTTGTAGTCGGCGAAGTCCGCCATGGCCGGCCACACCGGGCTGAACGCCTCGTAGCTGGTCCGGCCCAGCAACACCGCCGTGGCTTCCTTCTGCTCCCGGCCCTTGATGTCGAACGCTTCGGGGAGGAACTCGACGTCTTTGAAGGTCCATCCGGAGTTCCGGTATCCGGGCTCGCCGCCCGGGGCCTCCACGACGCCGTCGAGCGAGATGAAGGCGGTGCTGATCAGAGTACGCATCTGAAGGTTCCTCGGTGTCTGGTGTCTGGTGTCCGGCTGCAAAGAAGGATTAGTCGGTGCACGCTTCGATCGCACTCGCTGCCGCAGTGCACCCGCCGTGATCTCTGACTGCCGATCACGGAGAAACTCATCGGTCGTCGCCCGCCCTTCGGGGCGGGCTTGAACGAAACCGGCTAGTGGGCCCGTTCGTGACGGAGGAGGACCACCTGGGAGTCGAAGGTCCGGGTCTCGGTCAGGGTCAGGTCGAACCGCTGCTGCGGGGCGGTGAAGACGGGCTTGCCGCCGCCGAGCACGACGGGGTGGACGAAGATCTGGTATTCGTCGATCAGCCGGTGTTCGGTGAGGAAGCCGGCCAGCGTGGAGCCGCCGAACAGCAGCAGATGGGCGCCGCTGTCCTTGAGGGCGGTGAGCTCCTCGACGACGTCGGTGTTGATGACGCGGGTGTTCCAGTCGGCCTCGGTCAGCGTCGAGGAGACGACCACCTTCGGCGCCTTGCGCCAGACGGGCGCGAACGCGAGGTCGTGCTCGTGGGTGGAGAACTCCTCGGCGCGGGGCCAGTAGCCGGACATCATGTCCCACACCACGCGGCCGTACAGGAAGACGTCGGCGCTGCCGGTGAGGGCGTGCGAGTAGGCGGACAGTTCGCCGTCCATGCGGGGCCAGTCGAACTCGCCGTTCGGGCCCTCGATGAAACCGTCCAGCGACTGGTGCACACAGTGCGTGATCTTGCCCATGAGAAGCGGATCCCCCTGAGGAAAGAGCGTCCGGGCGGTCGACGACCACCCCTTGTGTACGATGTCCACATTCGGAGGGTGCGGCGATCCGCGCCCCCGAGTGATCACACAGGAGCCTAGACGACCTAAGTGGATGCTGTCCACATTGGAGGCGGCGGCCATGACAGCAGCCGGGAACAACAAGCCGAAGCGGGACACCTACCGCCACGGCGACCTCCGCAACGCACTGACCGAAGCCGGCCTCGAACTCGCCCGCCAGGGCGGGCCGGAAGCCGTCGTGCTACGCGCCGCCACCCGGCAGGCCGGAGTCGCCCCCAACGCCGCCTACCGGCATTTCACCGACCGCAATGCACTGCTCCACACCGTCTCCCAGGCCGCCATGGCCCATCTCGCCCGCACCATGGAAGCCGAGCAAGCCACCCTGCCACCGGCCCCGGACACGGCGGCCGCCGCCCGTGCCCGTTTCCGCGCCGTCGGCACCGGCTACCTGCGCTTCGCCCAGGAAGAACCCGGCCTGTTCCGTACGGCCTTCCACGTCCCCGGCGACATGACCCACGCCGCCGCCGACACCGCCGCAGGAACCACCGGCAAGACCCCCTTCGAGCTGCTCGGCGCCGCCCTCGACGGCCTGGTGGAGGCCGGTCTGCTGCCCGAAGACCGCCGCCCCGGTGCCGAGTTCCTCGCCTGGTCGGCCGTTCACGGCCTCGCCGCCCTCGTCATCGACGGCCCCCTCCGCGGCCTTCACGCCACCCAGGTCCATGACGCCGGCCAGCACGTCATCGACATGATCGAACGCGGCATCTGACGCACCACCAAACGCGGCAGCAACCCTGAACACCTCGGCCCTTCAGACAGGCCCAGGGGGTGTCCGATGAAGGCCGCGCACCAGGGCGGCGGCTCCGAGGGCGGCGAGCGGCCGGGCGCCCCGCACATCCGTTGCGCGCCGGGCCGTACCGGTCGCGAGAATGGCGCCATGAGTGACGCCACCGCCCTCCGTCTCCCCTTGGTCGTCGCCGCGGAGCCGAGCGACTCGCCGGCTGCCACGGCGCTGCTGCGCGAGTACTACACCGAGGTGGCGGACCGCTACTTCGAGCTGCACGAGGGCCGCCGCTCGACGCCGGAGGAGATCGCCGAGGGGCTGGCGGAGTACCCCAGCGCCGATCTGATGCCGCCCCACGGCGTGCTGCTGGTGGCCCGCCGCGGCGGGGCGGTGGTGGGCTGCGCCGGAGTGCGGCTGCTGGACGCGCACACGGCCGAGCTCAAGCAGATGTACGTACGGCCCGCGCTGCGCGGCCTGGGCGGCGCGGGCGGACTGCTCAGGGCCGCCCAGACGGCCGCGGCACAGCTGGGCGCCGAGCGGATCCGGCTGGACACCCGGCTGGATCTGGTCGAGGCCATCGCGCTCTACCGGCGGCACGGCTTCACCGAGATCCCGCCGTACCACGACGACGTCTACGCGGAGATCTTCTTCGAGAAGCGGCTGGACGGGGATCCGTCGGCGGAGTAGGGCCCGTCGCGGGAGTAGGGCCCGACGCGCCAAGGGCGCCCCGGCCGCCGGCTGCCGGCCGGACCGCCGGACCGGCTCATTTCGCGAGGTCCGGCGGCCGTGGTGGCCGCGGCGGGTGGGTCGGCGTGCGCGGCACCGGCTCGCGGGCGTCGCCGTCGCGCGGCTCCTCCGCGTCCGAGCCGCACAGCTCCGCCGTCAGCTCCTGGACGAGTTCGGTGAGGTCGGTCGGCCGGTCCCTGGTCCACCAGTCGCCGAGCATCTGGGCGAGCGACTGCTGACGGGCCGCCGAGAGCCGGTCGGCGACGTCCCGTCCGCTGTCGGTGAGCTGCAGCAACAGCCCTTCGCGCGCGGCGAGTCCGCGCTCCTCGACCTGGCGGACGCTCTCGGTGATCACGCCGAGCGGGACGGTACTGCGCTCGGCCAGCAGCCCCGGTTCCACCGATCCGTAGCGGAGGATGCGCAGGAGCAGCCAGCTGGCGGCCGGTTTGAGGTCCAGGCCGGCGCGTGCGGTGATCTTCTCGTAGATGTCCTTGCGGCCCTCCATGCTGCCGAGTTTCGACAGTGCGCGGGCGCACTCGTCGCGGGAGGACCGCTCGACGGGGTTGGAGGAGAGCACCTCGCTGGTGTCGGGGGCGGTCACGCTGCTGCGCAGTGGCTCCTCCCGGAGGAACCAGGCCAGGGCGAACGCCACCAGGACGACCGGGACCGCGTAGAGGAAGACGTCGGTGATCGAGACGGAGTAGGCGTTGAGGACGCCGGCCGCCTGGCCGGCCGGCAACCGGGCGACGGTCCGCGGGTCCTCGGCGACGGTCGACGGGTCTATACCGGGCGGCAGTTGCTGCCCGGCGAGGGCGTCGGCGATCCGCGGCCCCAGGTTGTTGGCGAAGATCGTGCCGAATATGGAGACTCCGAACGAGGCACCGATGGAGCGGAAGAACGTGGCGCCGGAGGTGGCGACGCCCAGGTCCTGGTAGGGGACGGCGTTCTGCACGATGAGCACCAGCACCTGCATGACCAGGCCGAGCCCGAAGCCGAAGACGAAGAAGCAGGCGCTCATCTCGGCGTCGCTGCTGGCCGGGTCGAGCTGGTGCAGAAGCAGCAGGCCGACCGCCACGACGCCGGTGCCGGCGATCGGGAAGACCTTGTAGTGGCCGGTGCGGCTGACGATCTGCCCGGAGCCGGTGGAGGCCAGCAGCATGCCGAACACCATCGGCAGCATGTGCACACCGGACATGGTCGGTGAAACACCGTGTACGACCTGCAGGAACGTCGGCAGGTACGTCATCGATCCGAACATCGCGAAGCCGATGACGAAGCCGATGACGGCGGTGAGCGTGAACGTGCGGAGCCGGAACAGGCGCAGCGGAATCACGGGTTCGGCGGCCCGACGCTCGATGAGGATGAACGCCCCCAGCAGGACGGCGCCAAGGACGCCGAAGCCGATGATCTGCCAGGAGCCCCAGGGGTAGGTGACGCCGCCGAGCGAGGTCATCAGGACGAAGCAGGCGGCGACCGCGGCGATCACGACGGTGCCCAGGTAGTCGATCCGGTGCGGGGTGCGGTGGCGCGGGATGTGCAGCACGGCGGCGATGACGACGAGCGCGACGATGCCGACGGGGAGGTTGATGTAGAACACCCAGCGCCAGCTGAGGTGGTCCACGAACAGCCCGCCGAGCAGCGGCCCGAGGACGCTGGTACCGCCGAAGACCGCACCGAACAGGCCCTGGTACTTGCCGCGTTCGCGGGGCGGCACGATGTCCCCGACGATCGCCATCGACAGCACGATCAGGCCGCCGCCGCCCAGTCCCTGGACGGCCCGGAAGGCGATCAGCTCGCCCATGTTCTGGGCGATACCGCAGAGCACCGAGCCGATCAGGAAGATCACGATGGCGGTCTGGAACAGCTTCTTGCGGCCGTACTGGTCACCGAGCTTGCCCCACAGGGGCGTCGCGGCCGTCGAGGCCAGCAGGTAGGCGGTGACCACCCAGGAGAGGTGGTTCAGGCCGCCGAGGTCGCTGACGATCGTGGGCAGCGCGGTGGCGACGATGGTCTGGTCGAGCGCCGCGATGAGCATGCCGAGCAACAGCGCGCCGATCGCGACGAGGATCGTGCGCTGGGACCGGCTCTCGCCGGGGACGGCAGGAGCGCTGGTGTCCTGCGCCATGGGGCGTCTCCTCCTGTTCCGGGGTGTCCAGTGCGGCACCGGGAGTACGGGGCGCGGTGCCGGGCGGCCGTGGTTGGCGCTGCGGGCCACCCACGCCCGTTGCGGGCCACCGCGACCGCGCCTGTCCGGGCCACGGCGACCGCGCCCGTTGCGGGCCGCCGTCGGGCTTATTCCATCCTGGGCGGTTCTGCCGGATATGGCCCGCCGAGCGGTGAGCGCCCTCCGCGATCGCGCGGTGGGGGCATGCCGGGCGGATGTCCGCGAGCGCCTGCGCGGGCGGGTGCGGCGTCTGGATAATCGCTGCCGGTTCGAGGCCTCCAGGGAGGGGACCACTCGTGACGGCATTACCGACGTGCCCGCACTGCTCCGCCCCGGTCCGCAGCGACGGCCGGCCGACCTGTCTGTGCGCGGCGGTCGATGCGGAGGACTTTGATCCGCTGCGCGTACGGCCGTACGTGTCACTGCCCGACGAAGACGGGGACGAAGACGGGGACGAGGGCGGGTACGGGGACGGGGACGATGGCGGGGCCGACGGGGGGCACGAGTACGCGGCCGGCGCCCCTTGGGGCGACCGGGGTGACCACCTGGACGGCTTACCCGGCGAGGGCGCGGCCGTGCACACGGCCAAAGGGCCCCTCAGGCCCCCCGCCGCCCGTGATCCGGCGTCCGCGGCCGGCCTCTTCTCCGCGCCCCTGATACCCCGGGCGGGCCACCGCCCCGGCCCGACGTCCCGGACGGTCGGCTCGGCTCCCGAGGAACCGGCGGCCCGCGTCTCCGGGCACCCCGCCCCCGCCTCGTCCCGCCGCAGGCGCGCCCTGCCGGCCGTACTCGTGGCCGCCGGCGCGGCAGTGGCCGCCACCGCCGTCCTGGTCGGCTCCGACGCGCTGTCCGGCGGCACCCAGGACCGGGCGGCGCCCCCCGACGGCGGCCCGGCCTCCGCCACCGCCGCCTTCCCCACCGGCAGCGAAGCCACCCGTACGCCGAGCGACACCCCCTCTTCGCCCGCCGCACCCGTCTCCTCCTCACCGGGCGCGACCGGCGCCGGCAGCCCGGCGACCACCGCGCAGCGCCACCGGACCGCGACACCGCCGCCACCCGCCCCCACCCGGGCCTCCGGCAGCGTCACCGACTCCCCCGACAGCCAAGCCCCCAGCACGGCGCCCACCGGGCCGATCGTGCTGCGAGAGGGGTCCAGCGGCCCGGAGGTGAGGGAGCTCCAGGGCCGGCTGCGGCAGCTGGCCCTCTACTCGGGGACGGAGGACGGCCGGTACGACGCGGAGGTACGCGACGCCGTGTCGGGCTATCAGCGGACCTACCAGGTGACGGGCGATCCGGACGGCGTCTACGGCCCGCAGACCCGGGCGTCCCTGGAGTCGCGCACCGGGGAACCGTAGACCGGGCGGGGCCCTACGAACCGGCCCCGGCACCGGGAGCCGCCCGCCCCGGCACCGCGGGAGCCGGGGCGGGCCGACGCCGAGAACCGAACCGGATCGACCGGGCTCCGACCAGCCCAGACCGGTCTTCGAGCAGGGGCGGTTGTCGGCACCCGGAAACGTTTTGTATCGTAGGAGAACAAAGTGGCTCCGCCCGCACTCCCTGACCAGCGGGCGGGGCCACTTGTCCTTCTTGTCTGCCCTTCTCGTTCGTACGGCCCGTACCGTCCGTTCGCCCGTAGCGCACAGGAGACCGCCGATGACGGCACCCACCACGCTCACCGCCCGCGCCCTCCTGCTGGACATGGACAGCACGATCGTGAACTCCGAGGCCGTCGTCGAGCGCTGCTGGCGCCGCTGGGCGGCCGAGCAGGGGCTGGACGCGGACGAGGTCCTCAAGGTCGTCCACGGCAGGCAGAGCTGGGCCACGATGGCGGCACTGCTGCCGGACCGCCCCATGGAACTGAACCTCGCGGACAACCGCCGGATGCTGGCCCAGGAGACGTCCGACACGGACGGTGTGGTGCCGGTCCCCGGCGCCCCCGCCTTCATGGCCGCCCTGGCCGGGCTTCCGCACGCCCTGGTGACCTCCGCCGACATACCCCTCTCCGACGCCCGGATGAGCGCGGCCGGGCTGCCCATGCCTGCCGTACGGATCACGGCGGAGAGCGTGAGCGCCAGCAAGCCCGACCCGGAGGGATTCCTCAAGGGCGCCGCGGAGCTGGGCTTCGCCCCCGAGGACTGCCTGGTCTTCGAGGACTCCGAGGCCGGTATCGAGGCCGGCCGGGCGGCCGGCATGCGGGTGATCGGCATCGGCGAGCGCGCGGCCGCGTTCGCCCCCACGGTGCAGGTGCCCGACCTCACACAGGTCCGCGTCGAGGCGAGGACGGACGGCGTGATCGCGGTACACATCGGGGGCATCGGCAGCATCGGGGGCTGAGTGCCGGGCGGCTCGGGGCCCGGGTCGGCGCCGCGCCCCCGGGGTCGCCCACGCCCGGACCTCACCTCTCCACCCGCCCACCCCCCGAAGGGGGGTGGGCGGCGGGGGAAAGGGCTCTCACCTCACCCAGCAATCGCCTCGTACAGGCTGAACCCCGCCAGCAGCGCCATCACGGCCGCCGCGATCTTGGTGATGAGCTTGAGCGGGACGTGCTTCATGAGGGTGCGGCCGCCCAGGATGCCCAGACCGGCCACCGCCCACAGGGCGAGTACGGCGCCGACGCCGACCGAGACGGGGTCGTCGTAACGGGCCGCGAGGTTGGCGGTCATGATCTGGGTCAGATCACCGAACTCGGCGACCAGGATCATGGTGAAGCCCGCCCCGGCGACCTTCCAGAAGCTCTGGTCGGCGGGCTTCTTCACCTCCTCCTCGCCGTCGTCCTTCTTGAACAGCAGCACGGCCGCGCCCGCCAGGAAGAGCACCCCGACCACGCCCTGGAGCACACGGTGCGGGAGCAGCGTCAGCACGCTGCCCGCGGCGATCGCGAGGGCGACATGGACGAGGAAGGCGGCCGCGACCCCGACGAAGACGTAGGAGGCGCGGTAACGGGTGCCGAGCATCAGGCCGGCCAGAGCGGTCTTGTCGGGCAGCTCGGCGAGGAAGATCACGCCGAAGACGACGGCGGCGATGGTGAAACTGAACACGGGGTGGGATACCTCGATCGGTCGGGCCGCGCCAGAGGGCCCGGGAGAGGGTTCGCTTCGGCACGGCAGCGTCGAACACTGCGGCCGAAGGTCTCGCTGGCGCCGTACGCATGCGTACCGCGCTCCGGGCGCCGGCCCACCTCGTCGTCGGGCGACGGGCGAGCAGTATGTCGACGGTCCGGCAGAGAGCTACTCCCCTTCTGCTGCCGACAAGGGTACGCGGTGCAGGCGTCCGCGCGCGACCAGCTCCAGCACCACCGCGCACGCCGCCGCCTGCACCGCCAGCAGGGCGACCAGCACGAACAGCTGTACCGCTCCTGCCTGGACGGGGGAGGCGCCACCCAGCAGCATGCCGACGAAGGCCCCCGGGAGCGTGACCAACCCCACGGTCCGGGTCTGGTCGAGCCCCGGCAGCAGCGCGTCCGACGCGGCCGGGCGGGCGACCTCCATCCGCGCGTCCCGGTCCAGCAGCCCGAGCGCGAGCCCGGCCTCGAACTCCCCGCGCCGCGTCTCCAGCTCGTCCAGCGCCCGCCGCCCGCCCAGGACGGTGGCGGTCAGCGCACCGCCGATGAGGATGCCGGTGACGGGGATGAGGGTGAGGCCGCGCGGCGGTACCAGGCCGGTCGCCAGCAGCAGGCCGACCACCGGTGCGACCCCGGTGGCGATCGGCGCGGCGGCCCACCACCAGGTGCGGTTCCGGGTGATCCGGCGGCCGGCGGTCCGTACCGCTACCGCGAACATCAGCGCCAGGAAGCACAGCAGCCACGGGAGGGCACGCACCACGACGCCGATGAGAGCGGAGACCGCGGCGAGTTGGGCGGCCGCACGCAGCCCGGCGACGGCGATGGCCCGGGCGTGGCCGAGGTGCGCCAGCGCGGCGACGGCCACCGCGGCGACCAGCAGGACGGCGAGGACCACCCCGAGCGTGACGTTGACCGGCATCAGCACGCGCTCACTGTAGGACGCGGCGGGCATCGCATCGTCCGGGAGCCGGCCAACCGGAGTGCCGGAGAGCACTTCTGGCGCCCTGTCAACCCTTGAACTGACGTGGGCATGTCGTCACCCTGTTACCTGGTGCCCATCCCATGGAAACCCCACATCGCCACCATGGGCCCGCACCGCACGGCAACTTCCCCCCACTTCAAGGGAGTTTCGATGGCAAAGGTCTACGCGCGTCGCGTCACCATAGCGGCGGGTTCGGCCGCGGCTCTGGTCTGCACGCTGGCGCTGAGCTGCCAGTCCGCCCAGGCCGCGCCGCCCAGCCCGCCGGACGCGGCCACCGCACGGACGTACCTCACCGAGATCAAGGAGCAGGCCGAGGGCCCGCAGGACGGCTACAGCCGCGACAAGTTCCCGCACTGGATCGACCAGGGGAACAACTGCAACACCCGCGAGGTGGTGCTCAAGCGTGACGGCACGGACGTACAGCAGGACGGCGGCTGCGCGGCGGTGAGCGGCAAGTGGGTCTCGGCCTACGACGGCGCGACCTGGACCCAGCCGGCCGACCTCGACATCGACCACGTCGTCCCGCTGTCGGAGGCCTGGAAGTCGGGCGCCGCGCAGTGGACCACCGAGCGCCGCAAGGAGCTCGCCAACGATCTGACCCACTCCCAGCTGATCGCCGTCACCGACAACGTCAACCAGGAGAAGGGCGACAAGGACCCGGCGAAGTGGCTGCCGTCGAAGGCCTCGTACCACTGCGAGTACGCCCGGATGTGGGTGTGGGTCAAGCACGAGTACGGCATGACCGCGGACTCCGCCGAGAAGGCCGCGCTGAAGAAGATCCTGGACGGCTGCTGAGCGGTCGCCGCCCCCGCTAGGGCGAGCACCCAGGGCCCGCCACCGGGCTGCCGCGTACACCGCGGCGTCCGCCGGGCAGGCCCTGGGGGGGGGGGGGGGGGGGGGGGGGGGGGGGGGGGGGGGGGGGGGAGCGGGGGGGGGGGGGGGGGGGGGGGGGTGGGGGTTTGGTTTTG
>NZ_JBVIRA010000041.1:0-39567 GCF_055576575.1 Streptomyces sp. NPDC033270 | reverse complement strand
CCTCTCGCTCTTTCGCCGGCGACCTCCCCTCCGCCCCCCCCGCCACCCTTTCCTTCGTCCCCCCCCCCCGCCCTCCTGCCGGTGGACCGCCGCCCCTGTTGTGCTCTTATCCTCTGAGCCACGACAACGGGAGGGCACCGATGGCCGGACTGCGCTTGGGGCCGCTGCTGCGCTACGTCGACGCGGACAGCGCGACGGTGTGGGTGGAGACCGACCGGCCGTGCGTGGTGCGCATCCGCTGCGACGACGGGGCGTCCGGTGCGCAGCACACCTGGCAGGTGGCCGGCCACCACTACGCGCTGGTCCCGGTGACCGGCCTGACGCCCGGCAGCGAGACGCCCTACCAGGTCCTGCTGGACGAGCAGCAGGTCTGGCCGCTGCCCGACGGCCGGTTCCCGCAGAGCACGATCCGTACCCTCACGGCCTCCGGGCGGGCCCCGCTGAGCATCGCCTTCGGCTCCTGCCGCTGGTCCGCGACCCCCGCGACCGCCGCCCACGACCCGGTAGGCCCGGACGCGCTCGACACCCTCGCCGCCACTCTGGCCGCCGATCCCGCCCGCGAACGCCCGGACGTGCTACTGCTGTTGGGCGACCAGGTCTACGCCGACCAGACCTCCGAGGCGACCGCACGGAAGCTGGCCGAGCACCGCGACATCAGCCGGCCGCCGTGGAAACAGGTCGCCGACTACGAGGAGTACACCCACCTCTATTACGAGTCCTGGCTCGCCCCGGAGGTCCGCTGGCTGCTGTCCACCGTCCCCAGCTCCATGATCTTCGACGACCACGATGTGATCGACGACTGGAACACCTCCGCCGCGTGGCTGAGCCGGATGCGGGCGACCTCCTGGTGGCACGAGCGCATCCTGGGCGGCCTGATGTCGTACTGGGTGTACCAGCATCTGGGCAACCTCCCGCCCTCGGAGCTGGCCGCCGACGAGCTGTACGCCCAGGTGCGGGCGGCGGACGACGGCACGGATCTGATACGGGAGTTCGCGGCCGGCGCGGACGCCGATCCGGCGAGCGCCCGCTGGAGCTACCGCCGCGACTTCGGCCGGGTGCGCCTGGTCATGATCGACACCCGCGCCACCCGCGTCCTTGACGAGGGCGGCCGCGCGATGCTCGACAAGGCCGAGGGCGAATGGCTGCGCCAGGCCGTGCTGGACGGGCGCGGCGGCTACGACCACCTGCTGCTGGGCAGTTCGCTGCCCTGGCTGCTGCCGCATCTCATCCATGCCGCGGAGGGCTGGAACGCCGCGCTGTGCGCCGGCGAACGCGGGCCCCGCTGGGCCCGGGGCAGCGAGTTCCTGCGCCAGCGGGCCGATCTGGAGCACTGGGCGGCGTTCCCCGGTTCGTTCGCCGCGCTCACCGATCTGATCGCCGAGGCGGGCTCCGGCGCGAAGGCCCCGGCAACGGTCTGTGTGCTGTCCGGGGACGTGCACCACGCGTACGTGGCGGAGCCGCACTGGCGCGAGGCCGGGCGGCGGCCGACGAGCCGGGTGCTGCAGCTGACCTGCTCCCCCGTCCACAACAGCATCCCCGGTTCGCTGCAGGCCGGCTTCCGGTTCGGCTGGAGCCGGGCCGGCCGGTGGCTGGGCAAGCTGGTGGCCCGGCACGGCCGGCTCGGGCGGCCGCCGGTGAAGTGGCGGCGTACGGGCGGCCCCTGGTTCGGCAATCAGCTGATGACGCTGACTCTGGCGGGCCGTACCGCGCGGATCGCGCTGGATCAGGCCCGCCGGGAGAAGCGGAGCGGAAACGTCCGACTGGTCACGGTGTGGCGTGAGATGGCGACCGATACCCGTGTCGGCGGGGAAAACGGCGAGGTGAGCGAGTCCGTCCCCGAGACCGATCGCCCGAATCATGGATGATCCGGGCGGTCCGGCACCCGCAGCCCGCTGATCGGCCGTCAGTCGGCCGCCGTCCGCTCCGCGATGTGGCCGAATTCTCCGCCCCTCCGGGTGCTGCACTGGCGGGTCGGGCGGTGATGATGGTGCGCACCTCTGCTCGTCGCCCGAACTTACCGACGGCCGCGCCCGCGCGCCGGCCGCCCGCCCCGCCCCAGGGAGAGCCCCACTTGGCCGCCGACCGCATCGCCGACCGCCACCACCCCGCCATCGCCGTCGTCGGCGCGGGGCCGCGCGGAACGAGCGTGCTGGAACGGATCTGCGCCTCGGCCGCCGAACTGGCCCCGGGTGCCCGCCTGACCGTCCATGTGATCGACCCCGCCCCGCCCGGCGCCGGCCAGGTGTGGCGCACCGCCCAGCCGCCCGAGTTGCTGATGAACACCGTGGCGTCGCAGGTGACGCTGTTCACCGACGAGAGCGTCGAGTGCGCGGGTCCGATACGCACGGGGCCCAGCCTGTACGCCTGGGAGGGGTGCGACGTCGGCCCGGACGACTATCCGGGGCGCGCGCTGTACGGCCGCTATCTGGAGTGGGTGTTCCGGCACACGGTGCGCACCGCCCCCGACGGGGTGACCGTGGTGCCGCACACCGCCCGCGCGGTGCGGCTGACCGAGGCCGCCGACGGCACGCAGTCGCTCGCCCTCGACGACGGCCGGTTGCTGGCCGGCCTGGGGGCGGTGGTGCTCGCCCAGGGCCATCTGCCGACCGCCCCGGACCCCGAGCAGCGGCGCCTCGCCGACTACGCCGCCGGGCACGGTCTGCACTATCTGCCGCCGGCCAACCCCGCCGACCTCGCCACCGATCTGGCGGCGCTGGCACCGGGCCGCCCGGTGCTGCTGCGCGGTCTCGGGCTCAACTTCTTCGATCACATGGCGCTGTTGACGACGGCGCGCGGCGGCCGGTTCGCGCACGGCGCGGACGGCGCGCTGAGGTATCTGCCGTCCGGGCGCGAACCCAGGCTGTACGCGGGCTCCCGGCGCGGCATTCCGTACCACGCGCGCGGTGACAACGCGAAGGGCGCGCACGGCCGTCATCTGCCGCTGCTGCTCACCGCGGACGTGATCGCCGCCTTCCGCGAGCGCGCCGGATCCGGCGATCTGCCCGACTTCCTGACGGAGGTCTGGCCCCTGGTGGCCAAGGAAGTGGAGTCGGTCTACTACGAGGCGCTGCTGGCGCGGCGGGAAGCGGCCGGCCCGTTGGACGACTCCTTCCGCGACCGCTTCCGGGAGCGCTTCCTGGGGAGCGCCCACCGCAGCACCGAGGAGGCCGCGGCGCTGGACGCCTTCGGTATCGCGCCCGCCGAGCGCTGGGACTGGGAACGGGTCTCCCGGCCGCACGCGGGGCGCTCGTTCGCCGGCCGCGCCGCCTTCCGGCAGTGGCTGCTGGACCATTTGCGCGAGGACGTCGCACACGCCCGGCTGGACAACGTGTCCGGGCCGGTCAAGGCGGCCCTGGACGTGCTGCGGGACCTGCGCAACGAACTGCGGCAGATCGTCGACCACGGCGGGCTGGCCGGCGCGTCCCGCCGCGACCACCTGGACCGCTGGTACACCCCGCTCAACGCCTTCTTGTCCATCGGGCCGCCGCGGCGCCGGATAGCGGAGATGGCGGCGCTGGTCGAGGCCGGGGTACTGGAGGTGGTCGGCCCCCGGATGGTGGTCCGGCCCGGCGCCGCGGACGGCCACGGGCCCGGTTTCACGGCGTGCTCCCCGGACGTCCCGGGGTCGGAGGTGACGGCGGCGGCGCTGATCGAGGCGCGGCTGCCGGAGCCGGATCTGCGGCGTACGGCGGATGAGCTGCTGGCCCGGCTGCTGGCCGACGGCGGCTGCCGGCCGCACACCGCGGACGGCTACGAGACCGGTGGGCTCGATGTGTCGCCGAGCCCGTACCACCTCGTCGAGGCCGATGGACGGTGCCATCCGCGGCGGTTCGCGATCGGGGTGCCGACGGAGGGCGTGCACTGGGTGACGGCGGCGGGGGCCCGCCCGGGGGTGGGCTCCGTCACCTTGGCCGATACGGACGCGGTGGCGCGGGCGGCGCTGCGGACGGCGGTCGGGGCCTGCCCCGTGGGCTCGGGCTCGGCGGCTTCAAAGTCGGCCGCTTCGGTCCAAAGGTCCCATATGAGCAAAGCTTGAACTTGCAAGTATCTTTAGGGTTCCCTAACCTTTGCCTCCACGGTTCCCTTCGTCCCCAGAAGCCGTAGGAGTCCCCACATGTCCGCACCGTTGAACTCGTTCACCCAGAGAACGGCACCGCACGCCCTCGCACTCTTCCGCGTCGTCATCGGGCTGCTCTTCGCCTGCCACGGCGCGTCCTCGCTCTTCGGCGTGCTCGGCGGCGCGATGGGGCAGGGCGGCACCGTGCCCACCGGCTCCTGGCCGGGCTGGTACGCCGCCGTCATACAGCTGGCCGGCGGCGTCCTGGTGATGCTGGGCCTCGGCACCCGCGCCGCGGCGCTGGTCAGCTCCGGCTCGATGGCGTACGCGTACTTCTCCGTCCACCAGGCCGGCGCGCTGATGCCGATCCAGAACGGCGGCGAGTCCGCCGCGATCTACACCTGGGCCTTCCTGCTGATCGTCTTCACCGGCCCCGGCTCCTGGGCGCTGGACCGCGTCTTCTTCGGTGCGCGCGAGCAGGAGGCGGCCCCGAGCACGCAGCGGGAGCCTTCCGCCGCCTGATCCCGGCGTGTCCCGCACGGCCCGTACGGCACCTGCGCCGTACGGGCCGTGCCGTCTTCTCGGCGGCCGGCACCGCCACCCCGCACCACCCGGTGGAAGGGCCAGGCGTACGCTGTATGGCGCTAGAGCCGCCCCTGCCGCACCGAGCGACGTCGCGGCGGGGTCCGGAGCGGGAGAAGCACGTTGGTGGAAAGCCTGGGGTCGCTCAGCGGCACCCCCTGGGTGTACGTGATCGTCAGCCTCTCGATCGTTCTCGACGTGTTCGTCCCGATCCTGCCGAGCGGAGTCCTGGTGATCGCCGCGGCCACCACGGCCGCCGGCGCCGGGACCGCGGCCGACGCCGTCGATGTCGCCACCTCCGTCCACGGCGGAGCCCATCTGGCCGAGATGCTCTCCCTGGTGCTGTGCGCGGCCGGCGCCTCGGTACTGGGCGACATGGTGGCCTACCGGCTCGCCTGGCGCGGCGGCGACCGCTTCGACCGGGCCATCGGCCGCTCGCGCCGTCTGACGGCGGCGCACAAGCGCCTCGGCACGGCGCTGACGCGGGGCGGGGGCGGCATCGTCGTCCTGGCCCGCTTCGCACCCGCCGGGCGGTCCGTGGTCAGCCTGGGCGCCGGCGTCGCGCACCGTACGGTCCGCGAGTTCCTCCCCTGGTCCGCGCTGGCCGGCCTCGCCTGGGCGGCGTACAGCGTGAGCCTCGGCTACTTCGGCGGCCAGTGGCTCGGCGCGTCCTGGGTGAGCACCGCGCTCTCCGTCGTCGCCCTCTTCGCCGCCGGGTCGGCCGCGGTGTTCCTGATGCGACGGCCGGAGAGGCGTACCGCGCACTGACACGTACCGCCGCACGCGAAGACGCGGAGCGGTACGGAAAATGCCGTGGCCGGATGTCAGACCCGGCTGCGACCATGACGACATGAGCGGTACGAACGACACCGACGGCACGGAGGGCTCCGGCGGCGCGCCCGGCACCGGCGAGGGGACGACGGCTCCCGCGCCCGGCGCGGTGCGCCCCTGGCATCCCCGCCCCGAGACCGCCGAGGACATACCGTCCGTCCGCCGGATCAATCTCGCCGCTTTCGACACGGCCGCGGAGGCGGATCTCGTCGACGCCCTGCGCCGCGACGCAGCCGCCTGGCTGCCCGGGCTCTCGTACGTCGCCGACGCGCCGGACGGCACCCCGGCCGCCCATGCCCTGCTGACGCGCTGCCATGTCGACGAGGTCCCCGCCGTCGCGCTCGCCCCGTGCGCGGTGCTGCCCGGGTACCAGAAGTGCGGTGCGGGCAGTGCGGTGATCCGCGCCCTGCTGGAGGCCGCGCGGGCCGCCGGTGAGCGCACCGCGATCGTGCTGGGCCACCCGCCGTATTACCCGCGCTTCGGGTTCGTGCCCGCCGTCGGCCGCTTCGGCATCCTGCCCCCGCAGCCCTGGCCGGACGAGGCCTTCATGGCGCTCTCCCTGGACGGCTCCATACCCCCGCGCGGCACGGTGCGCTATGCGGGGGCCTTCGGCATCGACTGACCCCGGCCTGCGCCGCCGGGCCTCCGCCCCCGGTGCGCCACACCGGCGCGACCAGGCCCGATGGCGATACGGAGTAAAGTCGAGCGTCACACCACCCGCCCGCCGCCGCCCGCGAGCGCACCGCGCCCTCCCCGGAGCGTGCCGGACGCCGCGCCGCAGCGGCACCCCACGGGACGGGCCGAACCACACACGCGAGGCACACTTCGGTGAACCCACCACCGGTCGTCGAATGGACCGAGGCCGACCGGCCCCGCTCCGCCCGTTGGCGTTCCGAGAACGGCTCCCCGCCACCCCGGCGGATCGTCATCGCGGACGACCGGACGCGGGCCGACGACGCCTACAAACTCGCCTGTGAGGGGACCGCGCTGCTGTGGCGGGGCGACTTCCACAACGCCCGCCAGCTGCTGACGGCGATGGCCCGCCGCATCGACCGCCGCCCGCGCAAGGCGCCACCCGCCGATGCCACCCAGGCGTTCCATCTGCACCGCGCCGCGCAGAACCACCGCGCCCGCATCCTGGGCATGCTGCTGGTCCCGCTCGACGCCACGCACGCCGTCCCGCTGCACCGCGCCCCCGATGTCCGCGAGGCCTGCACCAGGGCATACGGCCCCGCGGAGCCCGCTCCTATGGAGACCGCCGATGCCGATGCCGAGGGCCCGGCCCCGGCCGCCTCGCTGGTGTCGCTGCGTGAACTCCTCGCCCTGATCGGCGCCAACGAATGGCGCAGGAAGGGCGTGCAGATCCCGGCGCTCGGCGGCGACCGCATCCACCCGCACTACGGTGTCTTCTCGCCGGCCCGCGGTGAGTACGTCGATCTGGTCGCCGAGGCGCCGCTGCCCTCGCAGGACCTGGCGTTCGACATCGGCACCGGCACCGGCGTGCTGGCCGCGGTGCTCGCCCGGCGCGGTGTGCGCACCGTGGTGGCCACCGACCAGGACCCGCGGGCGCTGGCCTGCGCCCGCGAGAACACCGAACGCCTGGGGGTCGCCGGGCAGGTGGAGGTGGTCGAGGCGGACCTGTTCCCGGCCGGCCGCGCCCCGCTGGTCGTCTGCAATCCCCCGTGGGTGCCCGCGAAACCGACCTCCCCGGTGGAGCGCGCGGTGTACGACCCCGGCAACGCGATGCTGCACGGCTTCCTCAACGGCCTCGCCGACCATCTGACCCCGGACGGCGAGGGCTGGCTGATCCTCTCCGACCTGGCCGAACACCTCGGCCTGCGCCCGCACGCCGAGCTTCTCGACGCCTTCGCCAAGGCCGGCCTGACGGTCCTGGGCCGGCTCGACATCACCCCGCGCCATCCGCGCGCCCGCGACACCTCCGACCCGCTCTATGAGGCCCGCGCGGCCGAGGTCACCTCGCTGTGGCGGCTGGGGGTCTCGGACGGGTAGCCCGCCCGTCCCGGCCTCAGCCCCGGTCCGCCCCCGCTCCACCGGGCGCGCCCTGGGGCCGTAGCCCCGCACACGCGTTGCGGACGTAGCGGCGCCAGTCACCGGCGTCGTGACGGATCACCGCCGCCAGTCCGCACACGATCATCACCACGTCGCCCACCTCGACGTCCGCGCGCACCGTGCCCTCGTCCTTGGCGCGGGCGAGCAGTTGGCCGGCGACCGTCTCTGCCTGCGTGCGGCCCTCCCCGGTCGGCTCGGTGGAACCGAACGCCGCCTCGATCGACGCGGACAGCCCCCGCTCGGCGTCCAGCACCTCCCCGATGTGCTCGACATAGGCGGCCAGCCCGTCGGCGGCCGCGGCGCTGGGCAGGCAGCGGGTGCGCCCGAACTCCACGATCTCCTCCTGGCGTTGCTCCCCCACAGCGGCGATCAGGGCCGCCCTGCTGGGGAAGTGCCGGTAGACCGTTCCGACGCCCACCCCCGCCGCCCGGGCGACCTCGGGCATCTGCGCCTCGTCGCCTCGCGCGCGGAACACCTCCCGCGCGGCGTCCAGCACACGGGTGCGGTTGCGCTCGGCGTCGGCGCGCGGCCTGCGCTGCGGGGTGGGAGAGGTCGAAGAGGCTGCCACATCGCCGATGCTACTGCTACGCTCCTCAAACGGAATCGGATTCCGATTCCACTTTCCGCTTGCTCACCGACCAGGAGAGGACCGGCGATCACCATGCCCAAGGAGCGATTCTTCGTCCTGCAGCCCGGCGAACGACGCCCGGGCCGCGTGCCCCTGCCGCCCGGATTCGGCGTCAAGGCCCGTACGCGCGACACCGAGGGCCGGCTCGCCATCCTGGAGAACCAGCTCGACGTCGACATTCCGCCACATGTCCACCACCACGCCGACGAGTTCGTCTACGTCCTCGAAGGCGAGATGGAGGTCGACTTCGACGGCGCCACCCACCGCCTGACCGCGGGCATGTGTGCCCTGCTCCCCCACGGCGTCCCGCACGCCATGCGCAACTCCTCCCAGCCACCCGCCCGCTGCCTGCAGATCTCGTCGCCGGGCGGCTGGGAGGAGTTCGTGGAGGACATGTTCGAGGCCGGGCCGGTCGTCATGAAGGGCGGCCACCCCGATCTCGACCGCCTCAACGCGATCGGCGCGAATTACGGCATGGAGTACTACGACTGAGACGCACAGGCCACGGCCGAGACGTCGAGGGAGCCGGGCCGATCCACCGCCGACCGGCCGCCGCTCAGGCACGATGGACCCATCATGGATCCCCGGCACCTTCTCTCCCGCGCCCGCCGGCTCGCCGGCTCCGCAACCCCCGCACGACGCCGACTGCTCGGCATCACCGGCCCACCGGGCGCCGGCAAGTCCACCCTCGCCGCCCACCTGGTGGCGGAGCTGGCCGGGCAGGCGGCGCTCGTCCCGATGGACGGCTTCCATCTCGCCGAGGCTGAGCTGCGCCGCCTCGGCCGCACGGACCGCAAGGGCGCGCCCGACACCTTCGATCCCGCCGGGTACGAGGCGCTGCTGGCGCGCCTGCGCACGCCGGAGCCGGAGGCCACCGTCTACGCCCCGGCCTTCGACCGCCGCATCGAGGAGCCGGTCGCCGGCAGCATCGCCGTCGCACCACACATCCCGCTCGTGGTCACTGAGGGCAATTACCTCCTTCTCGACTCCGCGCCCTGGCGACGGGTCCGCGCGCTGCTCGACGAGGTCTGGTACGTGGAGCTGGACAACCCGGAGCGGATCCGGCGGCTGATCGACCGCCATGAGCGCTTCGGGCGCCCACGCGCCGACGCCGAACGGTTCGTGCACACCTCGGACGAGACCAACGCCCGCATCGTGGCGGCGACTCGCGACCGCGCCGACCTCGTCATCTCCTTCGCCCCCGAAGTCGCCCCGCCCCCGTCGGGCGACTGACCCCCTGCCGCCGCCCGCCGGCCAGCAGACCGACCACCGACAGCCCGCCCCACCCCACGGACACCGCGGCCGCCTTCACCCTCCGGTCCCGGCCCGGCAGCGTCGCACCGACCAGGACGGCGTCCCCGAGATCCGCCGCGATCCTTATGTACGCGGCGGTGCGCAGCGCCGGACCCTCGGGCGCCAGCGCGAGTGCGAGCCCGCTCGCCACCTCCCGCCAGGCCAGCGGGCGCAACGAGATCCGGGTGGCCCGCCCGACCCTTCCCTCATCGTCGACCAGCCCCGAAGGCCGCGCCAGCAGATCGGGCACCGCCGTCACCGCCACCCCGTACACCACCGTAGCCACCCCGACCGCACGCAACAGACCGACCTTCATCCGCCCTCCTCTCCCTCATCAGCTCTTCCACCATCAACTCCTTTCCGCATCAAGCCCCTTCCCAAACGACATCACCGATGTCATCATGACATCATGAGTGTCAATGAGGGGGATGTCGCAGAGCATGACACCGGCGGTAATGGCGCCGGAGCGCACAGCTCCACCACGCGCGACGCCGAGACGGAGGGCACCGACGGGTCCACTCCCGCCGAGGATCTGCTGTACGGCGTCATCAGACGCCTATGGCCACTGCACCGGACGGTCGTCCGCGCGGTGGAGCGCGAGCTGACCGGCACGGGCATGACCGCCGGTGAACACGCACTGCTGGACGCCCTGCACAGCGAAGGCCCCAGGACCGTGCCGCAGTTGGCCCGTTCGATGGGGCTCGACAGACAGCCGGTGCAGCGCTGGGTGAACCACGCCGCGGAGCTGGGCCTGGTCGTGACGGCACCCAACCCCGCGCATCGCCGCTCCTCCCTGATCGAGCTCACCACCGAGGGCGCGGCGGCGATACGCGGGATCCAGGAGTTCGAGGCGACGGAGCTGCGGCAGCGACTGGCCGACCTGACCGCCGAGGACGTCCGCACGACCCTGCACGTACTCGACCGCCTCGGCGAGGAATTCCGGCACCTGGCGAACGGCTCACACATTCCACCGGATAAAACTGACAGCAGCGACAGTAACGACAAGATCGACACAACCACCACCTAGCCAACCTCGCCAGCCCATCCACCCCAATCCACACCCACTCCACGCATCCCACGCACAAAGGACGGTCCGGAGCATGACCCGAGCAATCACCGACTGGTCCGAGGTCGACAACGGCCTCGTGCCGGTCGACGACGGCGAGCTGTTCTATGAGACGGCCGGCTCGGGCCCCGCGGTGGTACTGCTGCACGGCGGCATGCTCGACCAGCACATGTGGGACGAACAGTTCACCTGGCTGGTGAACTCCGGTCTCCGCGCGATCCGCTACGACTTCCGCGGCCACGGCCTGTCCTCCACGGTGGAAGGGGACTACGCCAACCACGACGACCTGTGCACCCTCCTGGACGCGCTCGACGCCCCCAGCGCCGTCCTCGTCGGCCTCTCACACGGTTCGCGGGTCGCCCTCGACACCGCGATAGCCCACCCGGATCGGGTGACGGCCCTCGCGCTCGCCTCCCCCGGCATCAGCGGCCGCCCCTTCACCGACCCCTTCGTCCTGGAGCACATCAAGGAGCAGGTCGCGGCCATCGGCGCACCGGACGGCGCGGATCGCTATGTCGAGCACTTCCTGCGGATGTGGGTGGACGGTCCGCATCGCGAACCATCCGCCGTGCACCCGGGGTTCCGTGAGCGGATGCGCGCCTCGGCCGCGGCCAATGTGGAGGTGCATGCCGATGGGCTGGGCGCCGGGATGCCCCTCGAAGTCGGGGCTGCGGACCGTCTGGGCGAGATCCGGGTGCCGACTGTCGTGTTCGACGGCGACCTCGACAGTACGGACATCTCCGCCAACGCCCACGCCATAACGCTGGCCGTCCCCGGCGCCCGAAGAGTCCGAATACCGGGCGCTGCCCATATGGTCAATCTGGAGAACACCGGGCTCTTCGACCGCGAACTGCACGCCTTCCTCTCGTCCTTGGACTACTGACCCGGCGCCTCTGACCCACCGGCCCCGCCGGAGCCTCGGCGCTCCCGGTGACCACCGGCCGTGAGTCCACTGCCACTGGCCCGCACCTCCACCCGTCCTCCTCGGCAGTTCCCGCCCTCCTCGGCAGATAGAGTGATCGAGCCGTGGTGTTCGGGAAGACCGGTGCCGGACCTTGTGGTCCCAGGCCGGAGCGGCCCTCGCCACTGTGATCGGGGAGTTTCCAGTCCTTTCCGTATGCGCACGGCGCGCGTACGGCGCCACTGACCGCAGCCCGCGGCCGGGAAGGCGGGGACGGACGCGTGCACCCGTAAGCCAGGAGACCGGCCACGGCATCTCACGAACTGATCCACGAGGTGCTGGAGCGTGACCGCCGGATGGCCCTGTCCACCGATACCCCGAACACCCCTGCCCCCGCCGCGTTCCGCTGGCGCCGGCAGGACACCCTCCGTACCGCGGGCCTGATGGCCGTCATAGCCGGCCTGCACGTCGTCGCCTTCGGCGTGCTCTTCCTGCTCGTCGTCCCGCACCACTACTCCGTGGGCAGCCAGGTCTTCGGCGCCGGACTCGGCATCACCGCATACACCCTCGGCATGCGGCACGCCTTCGATGCCGACCACATCGCCGCGATCGACAACACCACCCGCAAGTTGATGGCCGACGGCAAGCGGCCGGTCTCGGTGGGCTTCTGGTTCGCGCTCGGCCACTCCAGCGTGGTGGTCGCGATGGCCGCCCTCGTGGCGGGCGGCGCCCAGCTCGCCGGCACCCTGCTCAACGACGAATCCCGTACCCACCAGATCCTCGGCACCATCGGCACCACGGTCTCGGGGACGTTCCTCTACCTCATCGCCGCCCTCAACCTCATCGCGCTGGCCGGGATCTGGCGGGTCTTCCGCGGTATGCGCGACGGCCGGTACGACGAGGCCGAGCTGGAGCAGCGCCTCGATTCGCGCGGATTCATGAACCGCTTCCTGGGACGCTTCACCCGCTCGATCTCCCGCCCCGGCCAGATGTTCCCGCTCGGCTTCCTCTTCGGACTCGGCTTCGACACCGCGACCGAGGTGACCTTGATGGTGATGGCGGGCAGCGGCGCCGCGGCCGGCCTGCCGTGGTACGCGATCCTGTGCCTGCCGCTGCTGTTCGCCGCCGGGATGAGCCTGTTCGACACCCTCGACGGCACGTTCATGAACTTCGCCTACCAGTGGGCGTTCTCCAACCCGGTGCGCAAGGTCTACTACAACCTCACCATCACCGGACTGTCGATCGCCGTGGCCTTCTTCATCGGCACGATCGAGCTGGTGACCGTGCTGCACGACAAACTCGCCCTCGACGACCCGCTGACCGGCTGGATCTCGACCCTCGACCTCGACAATGTCGGCTTCATCATCGTCGGCCTGTTCGTCGTGGTGTGGGCCGCGGCGCTGGCGTACTGGCGACTGAGCGGCGTGGAGAAGCGCTGGGCACAGCGCGCGGAGGCGACAGACCGGGCGAAGGCGGCAGAGCAGGCGGCAGCGGTAGCGGACTCCTGAGGCACGGCGCGCGCGGGCCGCGCCTCACCTCACGTGGCCGAGCCGGCCGCGGCGCCCGTCACCAGATCCGGCCCCCAGCGCCTCAGCGCCACCGCCAGATCCAGCGGCCGCAGCCGGTCCGCCTCCTCCGGCCCCGGCCAGTCCTCCCGCGGAACCCGCCACATCACCTCGAACTCGTTGCCGTCCGGGTCCTTGGCGTACAGGGACTTGGAGACGAGGTGGTCGGTGGCGCCGACCAGCGCGCCGCGCTCGCCGAGCCGCGCCTCGGCCGCGGCGAGTTCGCCGAGCGTGCCGACCTCCCAGGCCAGGTGGTACAGCCCGACGCGCCCGGCCTCCGGCCCCGGCGCGCCCGCCCCTACCGCGAACAGCCCCAGGTCATGATCGTTCAGCGAGCCGGGCGCGCTGAGGAAGGCCGCGCGCCCCGGTATCTCCACATCCACGGTGAGCCCCAGCGCCTCACCGTAAAAAGCAACAGCCCGCGCCACATCCCGGACGTACAACACCGCGTGATTGAGCCGTCGTACGGCCATGAACCCGCTCTCCGATCTCCCACCACGACACCGCGTGGACCATTTACTTGAAACTTCAAACTACGTGGGACGATACACGCCCCACACCCCACAAACAACAGCCCCCATTAGCCCGCGGAGCACCCTCACCCTCACCCCCGCCACCCCACCGCCCCCGGGCACGAAAACGGCCCCCGACTCAAACAAGTCGGAGGCCACTGACCTCACGGTCCACCACTGTGGGCACAACAGGATTCGAACCTGCGACATCTACTTGGCAGGAAAGGCTGGGCCGCCAACCCGATGCCCTCGGGGCAGGCCTCCAGGCCGCGGATGTACTGCTGCCCGGCGACCGACAGGAGCCCGAAGGGCCCTACCGGCTGGGCTAGCCGGCCCTCTTGGCCCGAACGTCCTCGGCTGTCAGGGCCTTACCACCGACGGCCCATTCGCCGCTGAGTGTCTCGGTGACCACCACATGCGTCACCGGTCGCAGTGCCTCACCTTCGATGGCGATCAACGCCTCGGAGACATCTTCGACCATCTTCTGCTTCTCTTCGGGGGTGAAAACTCCGGCGATCACCTTGATGTCGATGAATGGCATCGGATGCCTCCCACAGATGGTGAGATCGAGCCGCCATGCCGCTTTGGGCACCAGGGCCGAATGCGGTGTGGGCTTCGCGCCCTCTTCGGGGAGAAGGACGCCGGCGAGCCGCGCCGACATGCTGCTACCAGTGTCGCAGACCCCTGGAGCCCAAGGTCGGTGCACCTGTTTCCCTACCGGGGGAGCTGACGTCCGTGGCCGACGCCATGACGCTGAGGGAACTGGGCGAGCCGCGCACCCACGGCAACAAACGATCAAGGCCCAGGAATCCGAGTGCATATCGGACGGCCTGGGCCTTCGTCGTTTTGCGCGGTGAGTGGGCACAGACGGATTTGAACCGCCGACATCTGCTTTGTAAGAGCAGCGCTCTACCGCTGAGCTATGCGCCCTGGTCGAGCCGACAGACTACCTTGCCTTCGGGGCTGAACTGCAAACCAGTGCGCGAAGTGCGAACTTACCGGCCGGTGTGTTCGTTTCCGGTGAGTGGGAGAATGGCATCCGTCCTGGGGCGAACCGATCGGGAGAGGGAAGTGACGGCGACACACACGCAGCCGCATGAGCAGCGAGAACGCCGTCGCGCGCGTGGAGGCCCGGTCCGGGATGCGGTGACGCTCGCGTTGCTGCCGTTGCCGTTGTTGATCGCGTTGGCCCCGATGGCGTTCGCCGGTGGGGGGACTCGTCGCTGGTTCGGGCGCGGGGAGAGCCAGCGGGCCGATGCGCAGGCCGCGAAGGACGCCGCGGCGGCGGCGTTCTACGAGTTGGACACCGCACACCGGGATCTGCGGATCTCCATAGAGACGATCACCGCGGTGGACAGTTCCCCTCAGGCGCAGCGGGCCGCGGCGGACTACGAGGGCTTCGGGCGGCGGATCGACGAGGTGAGTCACGGCTACATCACCGCGGTCGACTCCCATGATCTCGACCGTGACGATCTGGACGGCGCCGCGGTGGCACGGGCGCGGGCCGATCTGACGCGGGCCAAGGAGGAGCTGGACCGGGTCAAGGGCGACCTCGACCGGTTCGCGCAGGGGTTGGGGCCGCTGCTGCAGTCCGCCGAGACGCAGCTCGCGCAGCTCGCCCCGGCGGTGGAGCGGGCGCGGCAGGCGCTGCTGGCGGCGAGCAACGCCCTGGACGCGGTCCGGGCCCAGGGCATGCGGGCGGACGATCTCGCGGCCCGGCTGGCGGCGCTCGGGCCGGAGCTGACCAAGCTCAATCAGGGCGCCGGGCAGCACGGCGTACAGGAGACCATCCGGCGCGCCGACGACGTGCTCCGCAAGTCCGAGGGCATACGGGCCGAGGCCGAGCGGTTGCCGGCGAAGGCCGCCGAGATCGACAAGCGGCTGGTGTCGCTGCGGACCCGGGCGCAGGCGATCACGACGCGCGCCGGGAAGGTCGATCCGGTCCTCAGCGAGCTGCGGCGGCGCTACAGCGCGGCATGCTGGCAGGACCTGCAGCACGTACCGGAGCAGGCGGCGCAGTCCGTGGAGCAGGCCGAGGTCAAGCTGCGGGAGGCGCAGCAGGCGCGGGACGAGCAGCGCTGGGCGGATGCCACGAGCCGGCTGGCGACCGTTCGGGCGCTGCTGGACTCCACCGACGACGCGGTGTCTGCGGCCGGTGACCGGCTGCAACGGCTCGATGCGGTGTCGTTCGACCGGCAGAAGGAGGTCGAACGGACCCGCTTCGCCCTCCGGGACGCGCAGCGGCTGGCGATGGCCGGACGCAGCACCCCCGACCCGCGGCATGCCCGCCCCCTGGACGACGCGGTGGCGCGGCTCGATCGCGCGGTCGCCGGTCTGGAAGGGCGGCATCCGGACTGGTGGCACTTCCTGACGGAGACCGAGGCGGTACGGCAGACGGCGTCCCGGGTGGTGCAGGAGATCCGGGACGCCAGGGGCGCGGCGGGGACCGCCGGCTGAGGCTGTCGGCTTCGCCCACGGGGCGCCAACTGTCGTTCCCTGCCGGGGCGCGCGCCCATGGAGGTGTGCACTCCCCCTGCCCGAGCGCCGCCCATGAAGGTGCGCGCCCCCTGCTGGGCCTTCTACGGGGGGGGGTGATTCCAGCTGGCCGGTGTGGGCGTGTCCCGCTGCTGGGCTTCGCCGTGGGCGGCGGGTGGGCGGTCGTGTCGTACGGCTCAGAGGTGGCCCCGTTCTGGAGACGTTCTTCCAGGTGCGATGGCGTGAAGCGGCCCTTGGGCGGATCCTGGAGATTGAGTACGGCCCAGGCGGCACATCTGCGCGAAGGAGGCCGGACATGGCTACTGGGGCTACTGGCCAGACCCTGCACGGGCCCATGGGGCGGTTCCACCGGGCCAAGGGGCACCGTCGTGCCCGGCTCGACGAGCATCTGCCCGTGGATCACGGGCTCAGCAAGGTCTACCGCATCGGCGCCGGGCTGATGGGCCTGGTACTGGTCGCATTCGGCATCCTCGGACTGACCCACCACATCGGCTTCTTCGACACCGGCGGCGACACCGTCGCGGGGCTGAACACCAACGGTTCCCTGAGCGTGCTGTCGATCGTCGTCGGAGCGATCCTCTTCGTCGGCATGGTGATCGGCGGGAACTTCGCCTCGACCCTCAACATCGTGTTCGGCGGCCTCTTCCTGCTGAGCGGATTCGTGAACCTGGCGCTGCTGGACACCGGCGCGAACTTCCTCGCCTTCCGCATCCAGAACGTCCTGTTCAGCTTCGTGGTCGGGCTGATGCTGCTGGTCTTCGGGATGTACGGACGGGTCAGCGGCGGTCTCCCGGAGGACAACCCGTACTGGCGCGCCCGGCACCCGGAGGAGGCGGAACAGTTCGACCGCGGGCAGATGCATCCGGCAGCCGGCATGACGGCCGGCCGGCTGGTGGCGCGCCGGAAGATGCAGGGCGCCCCGCATGCCGGGCGCGGCTCGTTCGGACCCGGTACCAGTAGCAGCATCACCCGAAGGAGCACCGGTGCCGGCTCCGGGAGCACGGGCACCGGCGCGGGCGACTCCGGCGGCAAGGGGACCTGACCGGGGCGAGGGACCAGGGCGTACCGAGGTGGGATTTGGGGTGCTCGGTACGCCCTGACGACCGGTGGCGGCAGGCGGCGGGTGGTTCGGGGCAGGGAGAGACGGGGGCACGGGGACCAGGGGCAGGGGAGCAGGGAGCAGCACCATGAGCCGGTCGGAGCGCGCCGCCTCCGCCGCGGGCCACGGAGCGCACGGCGCGACGGTCGAAGCGCTCGCCAGGCGGATCCTCCAGGGCACTTACGGGGAGGGGGAAAGCCTGCTCATGCCGGAGCTGATGGCGGAGCTGGACGTCAGCCAGACCGTAATGCGTGAGGCGATCAAGGTACTGACCACCAAGGGGCTCCTCGGCACCCATCAGCAGCGCGGCACCTTCGTCCGCCCCCGGGAGGAGTGGAATCTCCTGGACACGGACGTGCTGCGGTGGAAGCTGGCGGCCGGGGTGTCCTCGGACTTCTTCGCCGACGTGCTCGAACTGCGCCGCTCCATCGAACCCGCCGCGGCCGCGCTCGCCGCCGAGCGCCGTACCGACGACGATCTGGCCGCACTGGACGCCGCGCTGAGCGCGATGGCCGCGACCGATGACGATCCGGCGCTGCTCGTACGCGCCGACGCCGCCTTCCACACGGCGATGCTGATCGCGTCGAACAATCGCTTCTACGCGCAGATGCACCGGGTGATCGTGCCCGTGCTCGTCGAGCGCGACCGGGCGGTGCTCGCCGCCGATCGCGCCTTCGAGCATCCGCATGCGGTGCACGCCGCGGTCGTCGAAGCCGTACGGAACCGGGACGTCGACGGCGCGTACATGGCGATGCTCGAACTGCTGGACAAGTCGGCGCGGGAGCATCCGTAGGCCTGGGCCGGCCCGGCCGGGCGTGGCGCCCCGGTCCCCGGGGGCAGCGGCGACGGCTCTCCCCGTTACGGCAACGTCCCCCGCGGGCAGTAGATCGCGCACGGGCCCGCCGGGGACCCACGTCCCGCCCTACGCCGAGCACGCCGAAAGGACGGTCCGGTCCATGAAGATCAGCCGCATCGAGACGTTCCTCGCCCCGCCGCGCTGGATGTTCGTACGGGTGGAGACCGATGAGGGCCTCGTAGGCTGGGGCGAGCCGGTGGTCGAGGGGCGGGCGGAGCCCGTCCGGGCGGCCGTGGAGGTGCTGTCCGCATACCTCCTGGGGCAGGATCCGGCGCGTATCGAGGACCACTGGCAGGTCATGACCAAGGGCGGCTTCTACCGGGGCGGGCCGGTGCTGTCGTCCGCCGTCGCCGGTCTGGACCAGGCCTTGTGGGACATCAAGGGCAAGCGCCACGGTGTCCCCGTCCACCAACTGCTGGGCGGGCCGGTCCGAGAGCGGATCCGCGCCTACGCATGGGTCGGCGGCGACGAACCACAGGCCATCCGAGAGGCGATCACCGCGCAGATCGAGGCGGGCTTCACGGCCGTCAAGATGAACGGCTGCGGCCGGATGAGCCCGGTGGCGACCCGCGCCGAGGTAAGCGCATGCCTGCTCCGCGCCGAGACCGCACGCGAAGTCCTCGGTGAGGAACGGGACTTCGGCCTCGACTTCCATGGCCGGGTCTCCCCCGCCAACGCCCGCAGGCTCCTCCCCCTGCTGGCCGAGACCGCACCGATGTTCGTCGAGGAGCCGGTGCTCGGTGATTACCTGCAGGCCCTCCCTGATCTCGTCAACGCCTCCAGCGTCCCCCTCGCACTCGGTGAACGTCTTTACACCAGGCGAGAGTTCCTGACTCCACTCCAGTCCGGCGTCGCGATCCTCCAACCGGATGTCTCGCATGCGGGCGGTATCTCCGAGCTGCGCCGGATCGGCGCGCTCGCGGAGGTGTACGGCGCGCAGCTCGCCCCGCACTGCCCGCTCGGCCCGGTGGCGCTGGCCGCCAGCCTCCAAGTCGCCTTCACCACAACGAACTTCCTCATCCAGGAGCAGTCCATCGGCATCCACTACAACCAGGGCGCCGAGCTGCTGGACTACGTCGCGGACCCGGAGCCGTTCCGCTTCCACGGCGGGTCGCTGCTGCGCACCGAACGCCCCGGGCTCGGTGTGGAGGTCGACGAGGCCGCCGTACGGGCGGCGGACAAGCGGGGGCACGCCTGGCGGAACCCGATGTGGCGCTACGAGGACGGGGGCTTTGCGGAATGGTGACAAGGTGCCGGCCGAAGCGCCCCACCCCTGCGGCCGGGCCGGAATAATCAATGGCACCACCCTCGCGCCCGAACAACCCGCCCGCGCGGCACACGCGCAGCGGGGAGCGGAGAAAGCAGGAATCGCCATGGACTTCAGCGAAGCGCTCCGGACCGACCGGCTGGTCGCCATCATCCGGGGCAGGGATGCGGAGGCGTCCTTCCGTACGGTCATGGCGCTTGTGGAGGCAGGCCTTCCGTTGATCGAGGTCTCCCTCAGCGGCAAGGACGCGCTGAGCGTGATCCGGCGGGCCCGCGGCGAACTCGGCGATGCCGCCTGGCTCGGCGCCGGCGCCGTCCTGACCGGCGACGACGCCCGACGCGCCGCCGAGGCCGGCGCGAATCTCATCGTCACGCCCGGTCTGGGCGCGGGGCTGGAGGAGTCCGTACGGCAGGGGCTGCCGACGCTCGCCGGGGTGATGACGCCGTCCGAGGTGATCGCCGCGGAGGCACTGGGTGTGTCGGCGCTGCAGCTGTTTCCGGCGTCGGCCGGCGGACCCGCGTATCTGCGGGCGCTGCGCGCTCCCTTCCCGGAGACGCCGTTCGTGCCGGTCGGCGGGGTGGACGCGGCGGTCGCCCCGGCGTACTTCGACGCGGGAGCGGTGGCCGTGGGCGTCGGCTCGCCGCTCATCGGGGACGCGGCGGACGGCGGCGACCTGGACGAGCTGCGCAAACGCGCGGCGGAGTTCAAGGCGGTGTGCACGCAGTGACGGGGCGGCCGCCGGCGGCCGGCGGAGACGGGGAGCAGCGCGGAGGCGAGGCCCCTGGGGGCGTCTTCGCCGCTTCCAGGCTCCCAGAGGAAGGGTGCCGCCCGGACGTCTTCACCGTCGGCGAGACCATGGTGGCCCTGCGCGGCAGCGGCCCGCTGAGGCTCGGCGGCACGATGCAGGTCTCCATCGCCGGGGCGGAGAGCAATGTCGCGATCGGGCTGGCCAGGCTCGGGCACGCCGTCCGCTGGGCGGGCACGGTCGGTGACGACGAGGCGGGAGCACTGGTGCTCCGGACGTTGCGGGCCGAGGGCGTGGAGGTCTCCGCCGCCGCCACCGATCCCGGCGCCCCGACCGGGCTGCTGCTCTTCGAGCCACGGCTGCCGGAGGTCACCCGGGTGCACTACTACCGCGCCGGATCGGCCGGCTCCCGGCTGGCCGCGGACGCCATCGACCGCGCCTTCCGCGCCGCTCCGCCGCGCGTCCTGCACCTGACGGGCATCACCCCGGCGCTGAGCCCTACGGCCCGCTCTGCGGCGTACCAGGTCCTCCACCTGGCGCGCCGGTATCGCTCGGCGGTCTGTCTCGACGTCAACTTCCGGGCCCGCCTGTGGGCCGCCGAGGAGGCCGCCGTGGTCCTTCGCGAGTGGATCCCCTTCGTGGACGTCCTGATCGCCTCCGACGACGAGCTGCCGCTCTGCCTGCCCGAAGGCGCGGGCGCCGCGGCGCCGGGCCACGCGGACCAGGCCCGGCTGCTGCTGAAGGAGGGGGTCGGTGAGGTGGTGGTCACACTCGGTGCCAAGGGGGCGACGGCCTTCACCCGCGACGGCTGTGTGCACCAGCCCGCCAGGGCAGTACGGGCCGTGGATGCCGTGGGCGCCGGCGACGCCTTCGTGGCGGGGTACCTCTCGGCGCTGCTGGACGGCGAGGGACCTGCCGGACGCCTTGAGCGCGGCGTCACGACCGGTGCGTTCGCGGTCGCCTCGCACGGCGACTGGGAGGGCGCACCGACCCGTGCGGAGCTCGGCATGCTGGGCGCGCCACCCGGCACCGTCGTACGCTGATCGGCGGCACGGCTAATCTGTGGCCATGCCTCGTTACGAATACCGGTGCCGCCCCTGTGGCTCCCTCTTCGAGCTGAACCGGCCGATGGCCGAGTCCTCCGCCCCGGCCGTCTGCCCTGAGGGCCACGAGGACACCGTGAAGCTGCTCTCCACGGTCGCCGTCGGCGGCTCCGCGGCCGCCCCCGCGCCAAGTGGTGGGGGCGGAGGCGGCTGCTGCGGAGGCGGCTGCTGCGGCTAGGCCAGCGGGAGACGCGCCCTGGGCGGCGGCCGCGTGCGCTTCGGGAAGCGGCGGCCGCGTCCTTGGCCGCGGGCGCTACCGCTTGCGGAGGCGGCTGCTGCGGAGGCGGCTGCTGCGGCTAGGCCAGCGGGGAGACACGCCCTGGGCGGCGGCCGCGTGCGCTTCGGGAAGCGGCGGCCGCGTCCTTGGCCGCGGGCGCTACCGCTTGCGGGCCAGCGTCAGACCGTCCGCCACGGTGAGCAGCACCGCCTCCATGCGCCGGTCCGCCACCACATGGTCGTTGAACGCCCTGATCGCCAGGGCCGACCCGGTCGCCGCCGGGTCGGCGACCTCACCGCGGTACAGCACGTTGTCCGCGACGATCAGGCCGCCGGGCCGCAGCCGCGGCACCAGCTCTTCCCAGTAGGCGATATAGCCCCCCTTGTCCGCGTCGAGATAGGCAAGATCGATGTGCGGCTCGCTCGGCATCGCCCGCAGCGTCTCCAGCGCGGGCGCGATCCGCAGCTCGATGCGGTCCGCGACACCGGCCCTGGTCCAGGCCTCCCGGCCGTACGCCGTCCACTCCTCGGACACATCGCAGGTGATCAGCGTGCCGTCCGCGGGCAGAGCCTGAGCCATGGACAGCGCCGAGTAGCCGGTGAACGTCCCCACCTCGACGACATGCCGCGCCCCGATCAGCCGCACCAGGAACGCGAGCAGCGGCCCTTGCTCCTCCGCCGACTGCATCCCCGCCGCCTTGGGAAACTGCTGCCGGGTGAGCTCCACGATGCCCCGCTGCGCTGGGTTCAACGGCGGATTGTGGGCGAGGACGTAGTCGTACAGCTCCGGCGTGATCGGTGTGCTCTTGGACTCAGCCACTTGCTCTCCTCTTGATCAAGGATCGCGGTCTCGGCCGATCACCGGACGGTGCAGCCGCCCGCCTCGGCGAGACTAGCCGAGCTCCTTCGCCGCCAGCCGCTTTTCGCCCCTCCCTTCACGAGCCTTCGCTCATCCGTCCCGGCCTGCCACGCCTTGCCTGTCTTGCCTGTCACGCCGTGAATGTCGCCTTGAAGGTCACGCCCTGCCTGTCACGTTCCCAAGTACCGCAGCACCGCCAGGACCCGGCGTGAGTATCCGGATGTACCGGTCAGGCCGAGCTTGTCGAAGATCGCGTTGGCGTGTTTCTCCACGGCGCTCTGCGAGATGTGCAGCCGGACGGCGATCGCCGCATTGGTGTGGCCCTGCGCCATCTGCGCGAGCACCTCCCGCTCGCGTGCGGTGAGGGTGCCCAGCGGATCCGAGCGGCGGGTACGCGTCAGCAACTGCCGCACGACTTCAGGGTCGAAGGCCGCCTGGCCGGCGCCCACCCTCTCCAGTGCGTCCAGGAACTCGTCCACCTGGACCACCCGGTCCTTGAGGAGATAGCCCACTCCCTCGCCGTCCTCGGTCAGCAGCTCCGTCGCATAGCGGCGCTCGACATACTGCGAGAGCACCAGCACGCCGACACCGGGCCAGCGCTCCCGGATCTGTACCGCGGCCCGCAGCCCTTCGTCGGTGTGGGTGGGGGGCATCCGGACGTCCACGACCACCGCGTCGGGCTTCGTTCCCGTCTCCGCCGCGCGCTCCAGCACGGCGATCAGCTGATCGGCGTCACCGACCGCGGCGGCCACCTCGTGGCCTTCCTCGGCGAGGAGGCGCACCAGGCCCTCCCGCAGCAGGGTCGAATCGTCGGCGAGCACTACGCGCACGGCAGCTCCGCGGTGATGGTGGTCGGTCCGCCGGCCGGGCTGTCGACCCGGAACCGGCCGTCGAGGGCGGCAACCCTGCGGGCCATCCCGAACAGGCCACTGCCGGAGGCATCCGCGCCGCCCAGTCCGTCGTCCTCGATGCATACGAGCACGGCGTCCTCGCCACGGGCGACGCGGACGGTTATCAGCCCGGCGTCGGAGTGCTTGACGGCGTTGGTGACGGCTTCGCAGACCACGAAGTAGGCGACCGTCGCCACCGTTGCCTCGGGATCGGCGGGGAGTTCGTAGTCCAGCCGCACGGGGATGGCCGAGCGCTCGGCGACGGTCTCCAGAGCCGCCCGCAGACCTGCCTCGTCCAGCACCGTCGGGTAGACCCGCCATGCCACTTCACGCAGCTCGGCCAGGGCCTGTCCGCTCTCTTCGTGGGCCTGGCGCAGGAGTTGTTCGGCACGCTGCTGGTCCTGGCTGCGCAGCGCGCGGCCGAGTAGCATGCCCAGCGCCACCAGCCGCTGCTGGACGCCGTCGTGCAGATCACGCTCGATGCGGCGGCGCTCGTCGTTGACGGCCGCGACGACACCGGCGCGGCTGGCCGCCAGCTGCTCGATGCGCCGCTCCAGTTCCTCCTGGCGGCTCGGGCCGAGGTGGCGCCGCGCCAGCTTCGCCTCCAGACCGGCGACCCCGAACGCGCCCTGCATGCTGAGGAAAAGAAGGAAGAGACCGCCGATACCCGAGAGGACGACGGTGCCGAAATGCCGGACCTCGCGGAACAGCAGGATAAAGATCCACGCGGTGCCGTACGCCGCCCCGATCAGGGCGGTGCTCAGCACGAAGACACCCAGCAGGCCCAACGACCAGCGCAGCGCGAGATATTGCAGGGCGCGGTGATCGGTGTAGACATCGGAGGTCTCGGTCGTGAGGTAGTCGCGCAGGCGGCGCCGGTTGGCCTCGGTCAGGGCCCGTCCGCCGGCCGCCACAGGTCTGAGGACCGCGCGGCGGCCGCGCGGCCAGGCGAGCACGAGCAGCAGGGCCAGCCCGGAGAGCACGACGAAGGGGAACTCGGCGGCGGACGTCACCGCGCCGAGCACCAGCCCTGTCGTCAGGCGCAGTCCGCGCCGTGCGATTCCCAACATGATCGAAACGCTAGCCGCACCGCTCGCTGCCGCACACTGCGGAAAACCGCAGTCTTTTGTGCGGTCTTCCGCAATGTGCGGGCGGAGCGAAATTCATAGCTTTGAAAACATGATCGAGAGCATCGGACACACCGCACCAGGCTGGATCACCGACCTCATGGACGCGCTCGGCGCGCCCGGCGCGGGTCTGGCGATCGCCGCCGAAAATCTCTTCCCACCGCTGCCGAGCGAGGTGATCCTGCCGCTGACGGGCTTCGCGGCCGGCCGCGGCAGTATGCATCTGGCGTCCGTGCTCGCGTGGACCACCCTCGGCTCGATGACCGGCGCCCTGGCGCTGTACGGCGTGGGGGCGTTGCTCGGGCGCGAGCGTACGGTCGCGATCGCCTCGAAGCTGCCGCTGGTCAAGGTCTCCGACATCGAGAAGACCGAGCGCTGGTTCCAGCGACACGGGACGAAGGCGGTGTTCTTCGGCCGGATGATCCCTCTCTTCCGCAGCCTCATCTCGATCCCCGCCGGCATCGAGCGCATGCCGATACCGGTCTTCCTCGCCCTGACCACCCTCGGCAGCTTGATCTGGAACACGATCTTCGTCCTCGCCGGCTATCTGCTCGGCGAGCGATGGGAAGAGGTGACGGGATTTGTTGACGTCTATTCCAAAGTGGTCCTCGCGGCGGCGGCGCTGGCGGTGGCGGCCTTCGTGTCAGTGCGGGTCAGCCGGCGCGGCCCGGGGATACGGCGCCGCGGATGAAGGCCCGCGTGATCTCCTCGCCGGCGGCGACACCCCGCGCGCCGAGCGCCGTGACATGCGGGGCCTGCCAGCCGGAGTCCGCCAGCTCACCGTGCCCCGGGCGCCATCCCCGGTCCGCGGCCAGCAACAGGTCGGCGTCGAGCAGGGAGTCGCCGGCCGCGAGGATCTCCGACGCCCCGGTACGGCGCGCCACTTCCGCCACGGCCGCGCTCTTGGTCAGCGGCCGCGGTACGGCATAGATCTTGCGGCCCTGCAGGGAGACGGTCCAGCCGCGCTGCTCCGCCCAGGCGGCGAGGTCCTTCACCCAGGTCTCGGGCAGCAGGGCCCGCTCCACGACGAGATAGGCGAAAAGGTCCTCGGCGACCCGCTCCTTGAGCAGCCAGGCCGGGTCGGCGGTGCGGACGAGGTGCGTACGGATCTCGTCCAGTGGAGCGCAGTGCGAGGCGAGCCGCTCGGCGACCGTGCGCTGCCAGTCCGCGTCCGACTCGCCCCGTACGAGCAGATGCCCGCCGTTGGCGCAGATCGCGAACTCCGGCGCGGGGCCGGGGAGGTGGATGCGTCCGTACTGCTCACGGGTGCGGGTGGTGGTCGGCACGAAGGTGGTGCTGCCGGCCAGTTCGGCGAGCAGCCCGGCGGCCGTCTCCGTCATATAGGACAGCGGCTTGCGCTGGTAGGTCTCGACGCACAGCAGCCGCGGGGCCTCGGCGTCGGGCATGGCGAGGTCCAGTGCGGCCGCCGAATAGATCAGGGTGCGGTCGAGGTCGCTGGCGACGATCGTGCTCATCAGCCGGCCACCGCCTTGCCGTCAGCGCCCGTCGCCCCGCGAGTGAAGCGGGGGTGGATCAATCCGACACAGGTGTAGGGGAGTTCGTCGACCTCTTCGACGGGCACACCCCTTTGTTCAGCCAGGAGACGCACATGATCGAGATCGGCTCCGGCGTCCTGCCGGGCCAGAATCTTCCAGGGGACCCTGCGCAGCAGTACCCGCGTGGTCTCGCCGACACCCGGCTTCACGAGATTGACGTCGTGGATGCCGTACTCCTCACTGATCCGCTCGACGGCGGCCCAGCCCGCCCAGGTGGGGGCACGGTCGGCAGTGGCCAGCTCCTTCACCTTGGCGGCGACCTCCCCGGCGACCTCGTCGAACCGCGCACCGACCGCGTCCAGGAACGCGCGCGACACATCGGACGTGGCCAGCTCGCGGTAGAACTTCGCACCGTGGAAGTCGTCCGGCCCCACGAGGTCGTCGCGCAGGACCGTGCGCGATATGAGGCCGGAGACGGTGGAGTTGAGGCAGGCGGACGGGATGAGGAAGTCGTCGCGGGTGCCGTAGGTCTCGACGCAGCCGCCGGGGTCGGCGAGCACGGCGATCCGCGGGTCGAAGCCCGGGAAGTCCTCCACGGCCCGGGCGAGTTCGCGGGTGATGGCGCCCTTGCCGGTCCAGCCGTCCACGAACACGACGTCCGCCGGATCATGATGGGCGGCCAGCCAGCGCAACGCGGTGGTGTCGATACCCCGACCGCGGACGATCGAGACCGCGTAGTGCGGCAGGTCCAGGCCGTGTGCGTGCTGCGCCCAGCGCCGCATCAGCACCCCCACGGGCGTACCGGCCCGCGCCAGCGACACCAGCACCGGGCGCCGGCTGCGTTCGGCGAGCACGGTCTCGGTGACGGTCCCGACGGCGCACGCGATCCGGTGCGCCGAGGCCTGCAGCGCGCTGTGGAACAGCGCCTGGTACTGCTCGCTCGGCTGGTACTCGACCGGCAGCGACTCGGCGTAGTGGGCGCCGCCGCGCTGAATCGCCTCCTCGCGTTCCTCGGTGGGCGCTTCCAGAGTGATGTCGGACAGGTCCTGCAGCAGCCAGCCGACCTCGTCGGCGGCGTAGGAGGAGAAGGCGGGGCCGCGCAGCGGCTCGGGGAGGGTCATGGGCCGGGCCTGGGGTTGCGGGGCGTACGAGGGGACGACGGCGAGCAGCAGTCGGTCGGCGTGCGCGGCGAGACGGTCCAGCAGACCGTCGGCGGCGTGCAGTTCGGGGAGGTCGCCGTGCGAGTCCACGACGGCGACGATGGCGTCGAAACGGCGCGCCGGGTCGGTGCCGGCCGCGACGTTGTAGGCGTACCGCTCCCCCGGCCCGTCGGCGGGCCGGTCGTGGGCGGGGAAGGACAGCCGGGTCCGTATCGCGTAGCCGGGGTCGTCCACGGCGAGCACGGGCGAACGGGTGGTGGTCGAGAAGTAGACGCCTGGGCTCGCGGCTGGCTCGGACGGCTCGCCGGTCCGAGGCGCACCGGCGTCCTCCCCTCCCCCGGTGACCAGGGCGTCCAGCGCGCCGGCTATCCGCAGCGGTGCGTACATCAGCTCCTCGTTGCCCAGGACGAGGATGCGGCGGGCGCCGTCCAGATGCCGCGCGATCCGGGCCGCCATGCCCGGCAGAGCGGCCTCCAGCCGCTCGCGGTGCGCGGGTGTGAAGCCGTGCCGCCCGCCGTCGGGCAGCCCGGCGGGCCAGTCGAGGTCGATCCGTACGACGTCCGCGCGATGGCTGCCGACGGGCCCCGTCGCGCTCCCGGATCCGGCCGCCGGCCCGCGTGCCGCGAGAGCCTCGTGCTCGGAGACGAGTTCCTGGCCGCGGACCAGGACGTCCTCGGGCAGGCGTACGCCGCCCGCGGCCAGCGCCACGAGGTCGACGCGGGCGCCCAGTTCGGCCGCGAACTTCTCCAGCCGGCTGCGGTCCGCGTCGGAGCGCATATCGACCAGGGCGACGACGACGTACCGCTCACGGGGGAAGTGCGCGTGCAGCGCCTTGATGGTGTTCAGAACGGTCCTGCCGGTGGAGAACTCGTCGTCGACGAGTACCAGCGGTCCGTCGCCGGCCAGGAGTTCGCGGTCCTCCGGGAGCAACAGGTGCGAGGTGGCGTGGCTGTGCTCCTCTTCGAACCCGCCCGCCTGCGCCACGCCTTCTACCGGTCGGCGGGTGGAGTGCAGATAGGGCGCGAGCGCCAGGCCGTCCGCCACGGAGTGGCCCAGGCCGGTGGCGGTCTCGGCGTAGCCCACGACGACGGAGCGGGCGGCGGCCTCGTCACCGAGCAGCTCGCGCACCCGGCGCCCCAGCCCGAAGCCGGCGCCATGGACCACGTCCGGTCGCTGCGGCACGTGCTTGCCCAGCACGTTCGACACGAGCAGATGGGCCCGCTTGGGGTTGCGCCGCAGCGCCAGCCCCAACAGTTCCGGCAGCTCGTCCCCGCCGCTCAGCGAGACCCCGAGCCGACCGGCGACCCATTCTCCCGTCCACACCACGCGTTCCGTCTCCTCCGTCGTACCGTTCATGTCGTTCGCCGTATCTCAGGTCTGCGGCAGGCTTGCCGTCAGCAGCTCCACGAAGCCGATGCCCTCCCGGGCGACCCCGAAAGCCTCCGCGCGCAGCAGGGTCCGTTCGGCCCAGGCGCGGTGCGGCTTCACCTCGTTCATCTTGTTCGTGTAGGCGGAGCGCAGGACCCCGCCGTCGCACCGCTCGGGCCGCAGGATGTCCGCGGCGTCGCTGAACTCCTCATGGCTGACGACCGAGAGGGCGTGCACCGGCGCGACATGCGAGGGGTGGATACAGGTCTTGCCCTGCAGTCCGTTGGCGCGGTCCAGTTCGATCTCGCGCAGCAGACCATCCATGTCGTGCTCGATCAGAGCTGTACGCAATTCCTCGGCGCGTCCGAGGAACGGGCTGCGCCGCAGCTGTGGCTTGAACATCCGCTCGTGCAGCCGGAAGTACTCCCACACCGGGCCGGTGACCGTGAAGCCCGTGCCGTCCGCCCGGCCCAGTACGTTCACCACGTCGGAGATCACGGAGGCGACGATCTGGACGTCGTAGGCGGTCATGTCGGGCGGTCTGCGCAGGCCGTAGGCGGAGCAGAAGTCCGTGACCCCCAGCCGCAGGGCAAGGACCCGGTCCCGGTACTTGTCCACGGTCCTGGAGATGCCCTGAAGGGTCTCCGCGCGACTCTCCAGATGCAGCAGCTGCGGGGATTCGAGCACCGGCATCGCGAACAGCCGCCGGCCGCAGGCCGACTCGGTCGCGGTCAGCGCCTCAAGGAAGGGGACTCCACGCTCTTCGGTGAACTTCGGAAGTACAAATCCAGACAGCCTGCGTACCGTCGGCCCCAGTCGGCGCACCAGATCCGGTATCTGGCCGGGGGTGCGGACGCGGATGAACAGCAGCGGAAGGTCCTCTCCCGCGTCGGCGGCCTCGTCGAGCAGGCCGAACTGCCGCACGAGGTTCGCCTCGCCGGCCTCGACGTCCCCGTCCCCTATGGAATCTTCGAGGCACAGCACCATGGACATCACGCCACGCCCGGCCTGCTTGAGGACATCGGCGGCGAGCCGGGGGCGAGTGGCGGGGCTGTAGAGCGTGGCACCGAGGGCGACCGAGAGCGTGCGGGCCGGGGAGTCGGCGGTGAAATCCACCGGCTCCTGATGGAACAGCGCCTTCCGAATATCGGGCGGAAGGTACCCAAAATGCCGCATATATCTCCCCGTATAGATGCGGGACCGGGCACCCCCGCTGCGTCTCGCTGTCTGGATCCAGCCGGTAATCGTACGTGCGTGGGGGTGTGGTTAGTTCCCGCGTGCGTGAAAATCACGTAACCCGCATGAGGCCTTCAGATGTCCCCGACCGTTCCCCCTGCACCGCTCCGCGGCCCCCGCGTTGTCCCTGCGACCTCCGGGAAGGCAGGATTGCGGCATGACGCACGCGATGCTGAAAGGGTCGAACGTACCCCTCGATGCCACGGCTGTCCGGGCCGTCCTGCGCTGGACGCCCGGCGCCGGAGTCCCCGATGTCGATGCCTCGGCCCTGTTGGTGGGGCCCGAGGGAAGCGTGCGCTCCGATGAGGACTTCGTCTTCTACAACCAGCCGCGGCACCCCAGCGGCCTGGTCCGGCACCTGCCCAAGGCCCGGCTCGCCGACAGCCTGACGGAGACCATCGAGGCGGAGCTGGCCACCCTGGATCCGTCAGTCGACCGGGTCGTGCTGGCCGCATCGTCGGACGGCGGCGCCTTCGCGGGCGTAGGGGATCTGCGGGTCCTGCTGTACGACGCGGCGGAGAGCGACGGTGAGCCGCTTGCGGTCTTCGACGTGGTGCCCGAGACCGGCGACGAGACGGCCCTGATCTGCGGGGAGTTGTACCGCCGCGGCGAGGGCTGGAAGTTCCGCGCCCTGGGGCAGGGATACGAGACCGGCCTGGTCGGCCTGGCGACCGAGTTCGGGATCTCGGTGGAGGAGAAGGACACGGCCGCCGAGAGCGCGGCCGCGCCGGCCCCGGAGACACCGTCGACGCCACCCTCGACACCGCCCGGCTCGGAACCCACGGAGGCCCTCTCCACACCCCCGCGGAGCGAGCCCGCCACCCCGGCGACCCCGCCGCCGAGCGCCTGGCCGGAAGAGGCCTCCGGCCCACCCTCCGCGGCCGGTCCGCAGACCTCCGCCCCGTCGAACCCCGACGCCGTCACCCAGCATGTGCCGGACGCGATGCCGGAGCCGTTCTCGGCCGCACCGCTGCCGCCTGCCGCCGCGGCCTCCCCGGCACCCGCGCCGACGAGCGGCGGCTACGGCTACCCGCACAACGTTCCGCCGCCGCCCGCCCAGCCCCCGGCCCAGCCCGCCTACGGCTACCCGGGGCCGCCGCCCCAGTACCAGCCCCAGCAGCAGGCGTCCGCGTACGGCTATCCGCAGCAGCAGCCGCACCCGGCGGCGACATACGGCTATCCGATGCAGCAGCAGCCGTTCGTGCCGGACCCGTCGTTCGTCCTGCCGCCTCAGGGCCCGCAGTTCCAGCGCCGCTAGGGGACAGCCGGGGGCGCCTCCTGACGGCGGTGCCCCGGTACCGGCGGGTCACACCTTCGACTTGTACCCGCGCCCCCACTGCAGCCCCCAGCCGTACAGCCGGTCGAGCTCCGCCTGGAAGCCGTAGACGTACTTCACCTCGCGGCGCACCGTCAGCTCGCCCTTGTTGTTCTCCAGCATGAAGATGGCGCAGGAGCGGGCCTGTGGGGCCCGTTCGTCGAGTTTGATCTCCATCCGCGGGCCGTTGCTCGGGTAGAGCGTCACGACCGCGTGCGTACGGTCGAAGGCGGGCGTGCCGTCGTAGATGTAGACGAAGATCAGCATCCGCTTGATCTCGTCGCGTTGGTCCATGTTGATGTACAGCGTCTCGCCGGACGGGGAGCCGAAGCGGTCGTCGCCGCTGAGCTTCACGAACGGCGCGGCGTTGAGATCGCCGAGGAAGTTGCCCAGCGGCTGCACCACGCCCTTGGTGCCGTCCTTGAGCTCGTACAGGCAGGCCAGGTCCAGGTCGATCTTGACCACGGCCGGTCCCTGCGCCTGGACGATCTCGGGCTTGAACAGCTTGCCCGGGTGGCGCAGCAGACTGCCCTTGCCCTGCCCGCCCCGCTCATGGAGGTCCGAGGTCCGCATCTGCCAGTGCAGATTGACCCGCAGATGCCCCGTGGCCGCCCCCTGCTTGGTCAGGGAGATGACCGGATTGCGTTTCGTCAGCTCGACGACGTACGACGCCCCACCGCTGTCGAAGTCCATCTTCTGCGCGCCACCGCGCCACAGGTTCCCCAGGAACGACACCATGCCCACCCCATTGCTCGGCCCCAATTACCGCGGGGCGGCCCGAGGTCCGTACCCCAGGCCGCCCCGCAGAGAGCGTTCCTCAATCAGCGCCGCGTCACACTCCGGACGCCACTTCCGACTTCGCCCCGCCTTCGGCTCCGGGTTTGCCCTCGCGCTTGTTCTTCACCACGGAGGACCAGTAGGAGAGGGCGATCAGCGCGACGCCGATCCCGCCGGTGACGACCTCGGGGATCTCGTACTTGATCGTGACGAGCAGGATGACCGCCAGCGCGCCGATCGCGTAGTGCGCGCCGTGCTCCAGATAGACGTACTCGTCCAGGGTCCCCTTGCGGACCAGGAAGACCGTCAGCGAACGGATGTACATCGCGCCGATGCCCAGACCCAGCGCCATCTCGAAGATGTCGTTGGTGATCGCGAACGCGCCGATGACGCCGTCGAAGGAGAAGGACGCGTCGATGACCTCGAGGTAGAGGAACATGAAGAACGCGGCCTTGCCGGCCAGCCCGACGACCGCGCCGGTCTCCTTCTTCCCGGGCGCCGCCGCGGCGGTCTCCTCGCCCTCTTCCTCCTCGGCTTCCTCCAGCTTGTCCTCGAAGTAGCCGGAGACACCGCCGACGACGAGGTACGTGATCAGACCGGCGACTCCGGACAGCAGGACCGTGGCGCTCTTGTCACCGCCGCCGTGCGCGACGTCGGTGGCCACCGTCATGGCGGTCACCAGCAGCACGACCAGCGCGATGATGATCGAAAGCGTGTCGAGCTTGCCCAGTTTGGCCATCGGCCGCTCGATCCAGGCCAGCCACTTGTAGTCGCGCTCCTCGAAGATGAAGTCGAGGAAGATCATCAAAAGGAACATTCCACCGAAGGCCGCGATGGCCGGGTGGGCGCTGGTGACCAGCTCCTCGTAATGCGCCTTGTTGTTGATGGCGAGATCGACCGCTTCGATCGGCCCGATCTTCGCGGTGATGGCGACGATGACGACCGGGAACACCAGCCGCATGCCGAATACCGCGACGAGGATGCCGACGGTCAGAAAGATCTTCTGCCAGAAGGCGTTCATCTTGCGCAGGATGCCTGCGTTGATGACGGCGTTGTCGAACGAGAGCGAGATCTCCAGGATGGACAGGATCCCGACAATCGCGAGCCCTTGCCACCCCCAGAGCACGCCGGCCAAGGCGAGGCCGAGCACCGTGACGGCGAACGACCAGCCAAAGGTTTTCAGGAGCACTGCCTACCCAATCCCTCGCTGTGTGGGGTCCCCCGCGCGCAGCGCGCGGCGCTTTACGAAACGTTGACCCCGAAGTCTAGAGCGATGCCCCTCAGGCCCGACGCGTACCCCTGGCCTACCGCACGGAACTTCCATTCACCCTTGTAGCGGTATACCTCGCCGAAGATCATCGCGGTTTCGCTGGAGGCGTCCTCGCTGAGGTCGTAACGGGCGAGTTCGCTGCCGTCGGCCTGATTGACGATCCGGATGAAGGCGTTGCTGACCTGACCGAAGCTCTGGCCGCGGAGATCGGCCTCATGGATCGAGACCGGAAAAACGATCTTGTCGACCTGCTCGGGCACCTGCGCGAGGTCCACCAGGATCGACTCGTCGTCGCCGTCTCCCTCTCCGGTCAGGTTGTCCCCGGTGTGCTCGACGGAGCCTTCGGGGCTCTTGAGGTTGTTGTAGAAGACGAAGTACTGGTCCCCCAGCACCCGCCCCGACTGGCACAGCAGCGCGCTGGCGTCGAGGTCGAACGGCGCTCCGGTCGTGGACCGCGCGTCCCAGCCGAGGCCGACCATGATCTGCGTGAGATTCGGAGCGGCCTTGGACAGGGAGACATTGCCCCCCTTGGCGAGCGTGACGGTCATCGTGCGCTTCCTCCCCGGTATCGGCACGGGCCATGCCAGGCGTGGCCCGCCTCTTTCAAGCGCGTCCGGCGCCGCACTCCCCCGGACGGGGGCGTACGGCGCCGGACGCGGTTGTTCTGCGGCACGGGCGATCACTGCGGTGGCGTCGCTCGGCCGGATATCGACGATCGGATCCAGGATCCGGTCGATCAGACGTTGACGCCGAAGTCCTGTGCGATGCCGCGCAGGCCGGAGGCGTAGCCCTGGCCGATGGCCCGGAACTTCCACTCCGCGCCGTTGCGGTACAGCTCACCGAAGACCATGGCGGTCTCGGTCGAGGCGTCCTCGCTCAGGTCGTAGCGCGCCAGCTCATTGTTGTCGGCCTGGTTGACCACGCGGATGAAGGCGTTGCGGACCTGGCCGAAGCTCTGCTGACGGGTCTCGGCGTCGTAGATCGACACCGGGAAGACGATCTTGGCGACATCGGCCGGCACGCCGGCCAGATTCACCTTGATCTGCTCGTCGTCGCCCTCGCCCTCGCCGGTGATGTTGTCACCGGTGTGTTCGACCGAACCGTCCGGGCTCTTCAGGTTGTTGAAGAACACGAAGTTCTGGTCGTTGGCCACCTTGCCCTGGTCGTTCGTCAGCAGGGCGCTGGCGTCCAGGTCGAAGTCCGTACCGGTGGTGGTACGCGCGTCCCAGCCCAGACCGACGATGACGGCGGTCAGATTGGGGGCTTCCTTCGTCAGCGAGACGTTGCCGCCCTTGCTGAGGCTGACTCCCACGAGTCCTCCCATAGATTCGAGGGGTACGTAAAGATTTGCGCCCCCGTCGTGCATGGCATCGGATCAACGAATTGATCCTAGTGACCGGTTCCCGCCGATTGCAGATATCGCACCCGGAACAGTGCGGATGTCGGCCGGCGGGATGCCGGTGCGTCCCAGCGCGCGTCGGCTCAGAGGGTCCCGAGGGCCTTGACGTAGTCGTTCAGGTCGCGGGCGTCGGGCAGGCCGTTGACGACCGTCCAGCGCACCACGCCCTCCTTGTCGATGATGAACGTGCCGCGCACCGCGCAGCCCTTCTCCTCGTCGAAGACGCCGTACGCCCGCGAGGCCTCGCCGTGCGGCCAGAAGTCCGACAGCAGCGGGTACTCCAGGCCCTCCTGCTCGGCGAAGACGCGCAGCGAGAACGGCGAGTCGTTGGAGACGGCCAGCAGCTGGACGTCGTCGTTGACGAACTTCGGCAGCTCGTCGCGGAGCGCGCACAGCTCACCGGTGCACACACCGGTGAAGGCGAAGGGGTAGAAGAGGAGGACGACGGCCTTCTCGCCGCGGAAGTCGGAGAGCCTGACCAGCTCGCCGTGCTGGTTCTTCAGCTCGAAATCCGGAGCCTTCGTGCCGACCTCGATCGCCATGGGGGTGCTTCCCTTCCGCTCACGCTCAACAGAACGCGACCAACCCTACGCGTCGGGGTGAGCGGCCGGGGAACCTGTGCACAACGGCTCCGAGCCCCCTCCTGAACAGGGCGGAGGGGGCTCGGTGGCGAACGTCGGGGCGGTGCGGCTCAGCGCTTGCCGGACTTGGGCGTGACCAGTCGGCTGCCGGCCCAGTCCTTGCCTGCGTTGATGCTCCGGGTCTGCGACAGGCCCGCGGTCTGCGCGGCTTCATTGATGTCGCTCGGCTCGACATAGCCGTCGCGGCCGGTCTTCGGGGTCAGCAGCCAGATCTGCCCGCCCTCGTCGATCAGGCCGATGGCGTCCACCAGAGCGTCCGTGAGGTCGCCGTCCTCGTCGCGGAACCACAGCAGCACGACGTCGCAGACGTCGTCGTATTCCTCGTCGACGAGCTCCTGGCCGATCACGGTCTCAATGCCTTCGCGGAGATCCTGGTCGACGTCGTCGTCGTAACCGATCTCCTGGACCACCTGTCCGGGCTCGAACCCCAGCTTGGCGGCTGGGTTGGTCCGCTCCTCCGCGTGGTCCGCGGTCGCGCTCACGGATTGCCTCCTGTCATGTTTCGGGTAGTGCTCGGGGACCCCGCGCGTGTGCGCGGAGCATTGGGCGTAGTCCACACGGGCCGGGCGGATCGCGCAAGTACCCGGCGGTCCAGACCGCCGAAACGGTGACGTTTGGAGGCGTCTCACCGCAACTACGACCCCAACAGGACAGGCTGAAGTGATTCACGCCACAGCGTTCTGCGGGGTATATCGGGTAGTCGCGCGCGACTGGTCCCTTCGGGGGGCGGCGGACACCGTTCCGGATCTCCATTCGAGGGCCGTACATCCGTGCGCAAGGCGCTTTCGACATGGGCGTATGGTTGCGATTTGGCCGACCTGAGAAAGCGGCCTTTTCCCGCGCCATCTCTCAGCGGGTGGTTACCCATCGGTAGAGGTGACGTATCCCTGTGGCTCGGTACACGATGGAAGACGGCGCGACACCCAGGCATAGACAGCATTCGTCCCGTGCGCAGCAGCAATAGCGTGCAGAGCACGACACGACCCGAACACGAAGGAACAGCGTGGCTTCCGGATCCGATCGAAACCCGATCATCATTGGCGGCCTTCCCAGCCAGGTCCCGGACTTCGATCCCGAAGAGACCCAGGAATGGCTCGACTCGCTCGACGCGGCCGTTGACGAGCGAGGCCGGGAACGTGCCCGCTATCTCATGCTCCGGCTGATCGAGCGGGCCCGCGAGAAGCGTGTGGCCGTGCCCGAGATGCGCAGCACGGACTACGTCAACACCATCGCGACCAAGGACGAGCCGTTCTTCCCCGGCAACGAGGAGATCGAGCGCAAGGTCCTCAACGCGACCCGGTGGAACGCCGCCGTCATGGTCTCCCGCGCCCAGCGTCCGGGCATCGGCGTCGGCGGCCACATCGCCACCTTCGCCTCCTCCGCCTCCCTCTACGACGTGGGCTTCAACCACTTCTTCCGGGGCAAGGACGAGGGCGACGGCGGCGACCAGATCTTCTTCCAGGGCCACGCCTCGCCCGGTGTCTACGCCCGCGCGTTCCTCCTGGACCGACTGAGCGAGACGCAGCTCGACGCCTTCCGTCAGGAGAAGTCCAAGGCCCCCCACGGCCTGTCCAGCTACCCGCACCCGCGGCTGATGCCGGACTTCTGGGAGTTCCCGACCGTCTCGATGGGCCTCGGCCCACTCGGCGCGATCTACCAGGCGCGGATGAACCGCTACATGGAGGCGCGCGGCATCGCCGACACCTCCAAGTCGCACGTCTGGGCCTACCTCGGCGACGGCGAGATGGACGAGCCCGAGTCGCTCGGCCAGCTGTCCATCGCCGCCCGTGAGGGCCTGGACAACCTGACCTTCGTCGTCAACTGCAACCTGCAGCGTCTGGACGGCCCCGTCCGCGGCAACGGCAAGATCATGCAGGAGCTGGAGTCGCAGTTCCGCGGTGCCGGCTGGAACGTCATCAAGCTGGTGTGGGACCGCAGCTGGGACCCGCTGCTCGCGCAGGACCGCGACGGCATCCTGGTCAACAAGCTCAACAGCACGCCCGACGGTCAGTTCCAGACGTACGCCACCGAGACCGGTGCCTACATCCGCCAGCACTTCTTCGGCGACGACCACCGCCTGCGGGCGATGGTCGAGAACATGACCGACGACCAGATCCTGCACCTGGGCCGCGGCGGCCACGACCACAAGAAGATCTACGCGGCGTACGCGGCGGCCAAGGCGCACAAGGGCCAGCCGACCGTGATCCTCGCGCAGACGGTCAAGGGCTGGACGCTCGGCCCGAACTTCGAGGGCCGCAACGCGACCCACCAGATGAAGAAGCTGACGGTCGAGGACCTCAAGGGCTTCCGCGACCGGCTGCACCTGCCGATCCCGGACAAGGACCTGGAGGACGGCCTGCCGCCGTACTACCACCCGGGCCGCAACTCCGAAGAGATCCAGTACATGCACGACCGCCGCAAGGCGCTGGGCGGCTATGTGCCCACCCGTGTCGTGCGCGCCAAGCCGCTGCCGCTGCCGGACGACAAGGCGTACGCGGGTGCCAAGAAGGGCTCGGGGCAGCAGAAGATCGCCACGACCATGGCGTTCGTGCGGGTCCTGAAGGACCTCATGCGGGACAAGGAGATCGGCAAGCGCTTCGTGCCGATCGCGCCCGACGAGTACCGCACCTTCGGTATGGACGCGTTCTTCCCGTCGGCCAAGATCTACAACCCGCTGGGCCAGCAGTACGAGTCCGTCGACCGCGAACTGCTCCTGGCCTACAAGGAGTCGCCGACCGGTCAGATGCTGCACGACGGCATCACCGAGGCGGGCTGCACGGCCTCGCTGATCGCGGCCGGCTCCGCCTACGCCACGCACGGCGAGCCGCTGATCCCGGTCTACGTCTTCTACTCGATGTTCGGGTTCCAGCGCACCGGTGACCAGTTCTGGCAGATGGCCGACCAGCTCTCGCGGGGCTTCGTGCTCGGCGCGACCGCCGGCCGTACGACGCTGACCGGTGAGGGCCTGCAGCACGCCGACGGCCACTCCCAGCTTCTGGCCTCGACCAACCCGGCCTGTGTCTCCTACGACCCGGCCTACGGCTACGAGATCGCGCACATCGTCAAGGACGGCCTGCGGCGGATGTACGGCGAGAACGCCGAGGACGTCTTCTACTACCTGACCGTCTACAACGAGCCGATCCAGCACCCCGCGGAGCCGGCCGACGCCGACGTCGAGGGCATCCTCAAGGGCCTGCACCGCGTCAGGGCCGGCGAGAAGGGCGAGCACGCCGCCCAGATCCTCGCCTCGGGTGTCGCGGTGCCGTGGGCGATCGAGGCCCAGCAGATCCTCGCGGACGAGTGGAACGTCAAGGCCGACGTCTGGTCGGCGACCTCCTGGAACGAGCTGCGCCGCGAGGCCGTCGAGGTCGAGGAGCACAATCTTCTGCACCCGGAGGAGGAGCAGCGCGTCCCGTATGTGACGCACAAGCTCCAGGGCGCCGAGGGCCCGAAGATCGCGGTGTCGGACTGGATGCGTGCCGTCCCGGACCAGATCTCGCGCTGGGTTCCCGGCACGTACCAGTCGCTGGGCGCCGATGGCTTCGGCTTCGCGGACACCCGCGGCGCGGCCCGTCGCTTCTTCCACATCGACGCGCAGTCGATCGTCCTGAGCGTGCTCACCGAGCTCGCCAAGGAGGGCAAGGTCGACCGGTCGCTGCTGAAGCAGGCGATCGACCGCTACCAGCTCCTGGACGTCGCGGCCGCCGAAGCCGGTGAGGCCGGCGGCGACGCGTAACCTCCTCGCGGCGTACCGCATCGCCTGTGCGACGCCCCCGGCAGCACCCCGCTGCCGGGGGCGTCGCATGTTCGCGCTCAACTCTCCCAGACCTTGAACGCCCTTACCCGGTACGGGGACCGGGGCACATAGCTGCCGCCGCCCGGGTAGGTGTCGAACTCGGCGGTCTCGGCGCACTCCGCGCTCTGGTACGTGGTGACCGGCCGGCCCATGCGGTTGGCGAGCGAGGCGGCGGTCATTCCCTCGGGCAGCGGCACACAGCTCTCGATGTCGGTGCCGGACAGCTCGTAGGTCCACCGCTCGCCGGCGAAGTCCTCCTGCCTCCAGACGCAGAGTTCGCCCGCGCCGCAGTGGCCCGTCGCGGCGGCCCGGTGCCCGCCGGTGGCCGCGTGCGCGGCCGGTGTGCCGAGGGCGGTCGGCAGGGTGAGCGCGGCGGCCAGCGCGGTGAGGCCGGTCAGGAGCGCGGTGGTGTGGGACGGACGCGGACGCATAGGAATCTCTCCCCCGTGGAGTAGGACGACGGTGCCCCGCGGCGGGCCGGTGGGCCTCGGCGGGTTCGTCATCGAGCTTCGCGAGGGTGCCGCGCGGTTGCCAAGGCCGTGACGGCCCTGCCACCCGGATCGGGTATGTGGACAAGCCCTACGCGCCAGGCCGGGGTGTCGGTGCGCGGTGTTGACGCGGGGCGGATGACGCGGGCGGGCTGCAAAAACCGTTCTCCCGGGGCCTGGTGAGGTGCGGTGCGCACCGGCGGCGCCTGGAATGCCGCGCTTCGCGCGACCGGTTCCCGCGACGGCTCATCCGGATGAGCGATTCACCTCGCCTTCGGGGCCCAACTCCCGCCCGGCATACGGCGGGTGGGACGGAATACGGGTCACCGGCGGTGGTTGACGGCCGAGGCTGACGTCCGGCACCCGCCGCCGGGCATGACAACGGCGCGGGGGGGGGGGGGGGGGGGGGGGGGTGGGGTGAGGGGGGGGGGGGGGGGGGGGGGGGGGGAGGGGAGGGG
>NZ_JBVIRA010000040.1:0-52129 GCF_055576575.1 Streptomyces sp. NPDC033270 | reverse complement strand
GGGTGGGTTGGTTGGGGGGGGGGGGGGGGGGGGGGGGGGGGGGGGGGCGTGCCCCCCCCCCCCCCCCCCCCCCCCCCCCCCCCCCCCCCCCCCCCCCCCCCCCGCGCCACCGGCACCCACCACCAACCCGGGGCCCCACCCCACAACCCTTCCGCTCCCGCCGAAGGCGGGCAACAACGCACAGAAGAGACACGGCGGGAAACCCGGCAACGTGGGAAGCAGCTCACCCCGCGTGGAGCATCAGCCCGATCCCGATGACCATCAGCCCCGCCGCGGCGATCCGCGGTGCGCCGAAGCGCTCCTTGAAGAACAGGGCGCCGATGGCGGCGCCGACGATGATGGAGGACTCGCGCAGGGCGGCGATGGGGGCCAGGGCGGCGCGGGTCTGGGCCCACAGCACCAGGCCGTAGGCGAAGACCGACAGGACGCCGCCGGCCAGGCCCCGTACGGCGATGGGGCGCAGCTCGGCGAGGAGCCGCCGGCGGCGGGTGGCGAGCGCGTAGGCGGGGATGGCGAGGCCTTCGAGGATCATCAGCCAGGCGATGTAGCCGAGGGGGGTGCCGGAGGCGCGTACGCCGAGGCCGTCGACGGTGGTGTAGGCGGCGATGGACAGGCCGGTGGCGAGGGCGGCGACGAGGGCGGGCCAGTGGGGTCGGGCGCCCGAGCCGCGGATGCCCCACAGGGCCACGCCGACCAGCCCCACGGAGGCCAGCGCCACACCGGCCAGCGCCCAGCCGTCGGGGATCTCGTGGACGAAGACGGCCGCGAGGACGGTGACGACCAGGGGGGCGGTGCCGCGGGCGATGGGGTACATCTGCCCGAAGTCGCCCAGCTGGAACGACCGCATGAGCAGTGCCTGGTAGACGACGTGCAGTACGGCGGACGCCAGCAGGAAGGGCCAGGCGCCGGCGGCGGGCAGCGGGGTGAAGCCGGCCAGGGCGGCGCCGCAGACGGCACCGCCGCCGCCGACCAGTGTGAAGGCCAGCAGCTGGTCGCGTATGCCGTGCGCGATGGCGTTCCAACTGGCGTGGGTGACGGCGGCCAGCAGGACGGCCGCGACGACGAGCGGGGTCACTCGGCGTGCTCGCGCACGTCGGTGGTCTGCGGTGCGGGGGAAGCGGAAACGGTCATGGCCCGCACGCTAGCGAAAGGTGTACGGGCCATGCGAAGCGGTTTCCAGCCGAGGGGACGAGGCGGGGGCCCGGGGGTCCCCCGCCGTCGCTCAGTTCGCGGTGAGGATGGCGCGGACCACCGGGCCCGCGTTGGAGCCGCCGTGGCCGCTGGCCGGGACGACGGCCGCCGCGGCGAGGTCGTCGCGGTAGGCGGTGAACCAGGCGTTGGGCTTCTTCTGGCCGTCGACCTCGGCGGAGCCGGTCTTGGCGCCGATGTCACCGCCGACGCCGGACATCGCCTGGGCGGCCGTACCGGACGTCGCGGTCAGCTTCATCAGCGACTTCAGGGCGGCGGCGGTGCCCGGCTTCATCGTCCGGGCGGCCCTGGCGAGCGTCCGGTTGTCCAGCGACGGCGAGACGATGTACGGCTGGTGGAAGGAGCCGGCGCGGACCGTCGCGGCGAGCGTGGCGACGTTGAGCGGGTTCATCCGCACCCCGCCCTGACCGATCAGCGAGGCCGCCATCTGCGCGTCCTGCTGCACCGGCACCGCGCCGTCGAAGGTCGGGATGCCGGTCTGCCAGTTCAGGCCGATGCCGAAGACGTCCCGGGCCTCCTTCGTCAGGTCGTCGTTCTTCAGCTTCTCCGCCTGCGAGATGAAGGCGTTGTTGCAGGACGCCGCGAAGCTCTGCGCGAAGGTGCCGGACTTGATCTCGGACTTGTCGAGGTTCTGGAACTTCCAGCCGCCGACGGTGACGTACTTGGGGCACGGGTGCGACTTGCCCGGCGCGGTCATGCCCTTGTCGATCAGCATCGCCGACGTCACGATCTTCATCGTGGAGCCGGGGGCCAGCGACCCCTGGGTGGCGAGGTTGAAGCCCTTCTCCGGGGCGTTGGCGATCGCCAGGATCTCGCCGGTGCTGGGCTTGACGGCCGCGGCGGCCGCGGACTTCTTGCCCCTGACCGCCCGCTCGGCCGCCGACTGCAGCGTGGCGTCCAGGGTGGTCTTGAGGGTGCCGGGGGTGCCCTTGGAGAGCACCTTCAGCGTCTTGTCGGGCTGCTGCTCGGCCGGCTTGGCGCTCTTGGCGCGGTGGATGAACAGCTCCACGCCGGGCTTGCCGCCGGTCTTGTCGCCGTACTTGTCGCGCAGGCTGTCCAGCACCCCGGCCAGCGTCGGATGCGCCTTGGGGGTCAGCTCCTTGCCGTTGCGGTCCACGGCCTTGATGGGGGGCGCCTCGGCCTCGCCCGTGCGCAGCTCGTCGCCCTTGGCCAGGTCCGGGTGCAGCACCGTCGGCCGCCAGGCGATCCGCGGCTCACCGGTGGTCTTGTCGCGCTGCACGGTCGCCGACGTGCGGTACGAGTAGGCCGCCTTGGTGCCCTTGTAGTCGATCTGGGTGGTGACGGTGTACGGGACCTTGTCGCCGGCCGGGGTGCCCGGCGTCACCGTCACCTTCGAGAACTTCGCCTGCTTGCTGAAGGCCGCGAGCGCGCTCTGGGCCTCCTGGGGGCTGTCCGTCAGCCCGGCTGCCTTCGCCGCGTCGCCGGACTGCCAGGCGGTCAGGAACTCCTGCCCCGCCGTCTGCACCTCCTTGGCCGACAGCGGACCGGTCGGAACCTTGGGCCCGGAGTCGCCCGGCTTGGCGTCCGCCGACCTGACCTCCTGCGGGGACGCGTCGTCCGAACCGCCGAACAGCGTCAGACCGCCCACGACTCCCGCCACCAGGGCCACCGATCCGCCGATCAGCCCGTACCTCACCTCACGGCGCATGCCACCGATCCCCTCCCAGGAGTCTCGTCCTTGAATACGCACACAAGAACGTGCATCGCACTCTAAGGGACACGGGGAAATCGCCGAGTCTCGATCCGGGCACGGTCCGGTGACGCGCTGTTGTAGGGCTGTTACGGAATTGTCGAACTCTTCCCGTGACCCGCGCCCGGCCCCGCGCGGCCCTTCGCTCAGACCCAGCTGTCGAACCACATCCGGTGGTGCCAGGCCGACTTGGGGATCGGCATGCCCGTATAAAGCGGATAGAAGTAGATGAAGTTCCAGACGATCAGGAGCGCCAGGACGCCGGCGCCCACCGCACCGATGGTGCGGCGGCGCTCCGTCGAACCCGGCGGGCCGATGATCGCGCCGATCATCATCGCCAGCGCCAGACACAGGAACGGGACGAACACCACCGCGTAGAAGAGGAAGATCGTCCGTTCCTGGTAGAGGAACCAGGGCAGATAGCCGGCCGCGACGGCGCAGGCGATGGCGCCGGCCCGCCAGTCCCGCTTGAACAGCCAGCGGTAGAGCACGTACAGCAGTGCGAAGCAGGACGCCCACCACAGCAGCGGGGTGCCCAGCGCCAACACCTCGCGGGCGCAGCCCTCGGCCGCGGTGCAGCCGTCCTGGCCGGCCTTGGGGTCCTCGTAGAAGTACGACACCGGGCGGCCCAGGACCAGCCAGCTGAAGGGGTTGGACTGGTAGGTGTGCGGGGTGGTCAGTCCGGTGTGGAAGTTGTAGACCTCGGTCTGGTAGTGCCACAGGCTGCGCAGCCAGTCCGGCAACCAGGTCCAGCCGCCCAGCCGGCCCTCGGGGGAGGTCGCCCAGTCGCGGTAGTAGCCGCCCTTGGTGGCGATCCAGCCCGACCACGACGCGAGGTAGGCGGCGAGGGCGACCACGACCGTCGAGCCGAACGCGGGCAGGACGTCGCGGCGCAGGGCCGAACGGAAGGGGTGGCGGGCACCGGCCGTACGCCGGGCCGCGACATCCCACAGCACCGACATCAGGGCGAACGCCGCGAGGAAGTACAGACCGTTCCACTTCGTGGCGGCGGACAGGCCCAGGCACAGCCCGGCCGCGATCCGCCAGGGCCGCCACCCCAGCCGCAGCCGGTCGCCGACGGAGTCCTCCGGCCGCGCCACCCCGTCCGGCCCGGTCGGCAGCGCCGCCGCCAGCCGGCCCCGGCTGCGGTCCCGGTCCACCAGCAGGCAGCCGAACGCGGCCACCACCCAGAACATCACGATCAGATCGAGCAGGGCGGTGCGGCTCATGACGAAGTGCAGCCCGTCCACCGCGAGCAGGGCGCCCGCCAGGCAGCCCAGCGCCGTGGACCGCATCAGCCGCCGCCCGATACGGCAGATCAGCAGCACCGACAGAGTGCCCAGCAGCGCCACCGTGAACCGCCAGCCGAACGGGTTCATCCCGAACGCCCACTCGCCGAGCGCGATCAGCCACTTGCCCATCGGCGGGTGCACGACATAGGAGTGCTCCGGCGAGAGCATGATCTGCGGCGGATGGGCGACCAGCGCGTCATTGGCGGTCTTGGCCCAGGTGCCCTCGTAGCCGTACTGCAGCAGCGACCAGGCGTCCTTGGGGTAGTACGTCTCGTCGAATATCACCTTCCGCGGGCTGCCGAGGTTCCAGAACCGCAAGCCCCCCGCGACCAGCGCCACCAGCAGCGGACCGGCCCAGCCCGCCCAGCGGGTGAGCCTGGCCGCGGCGCTCGGGCCCGCGCCGAACACCGCCCACAGCCGGCCGCCCGGCTCCGGGAAGCCGGGCACCAGCCGGGTCCGGACGTCGGCCTGCGGGCGGGCCGGATACCCGAAGCGGCGCAGCCGCCGCTGCCACACGGGGGGCGCCTGGGCCGGCTCCGGGGCGCGGTGCGCGGCGGCGTCGGCCGCGGTGGTGTCACTCGTCACCCGGCCCATCGTAGGGAAGGGCCCTGTGGACCGGCGCGGAGCGCCACCCGGTGATGCCGACCGGACCGGCGCGTCCTGGGAGGATGGGCGGGTGACTGGAACGCTGGTACTTGCAGGGACGCCCATCGGCGAGATCGCGGACGCGCCGCCGCGGCTCGCCACCGAACTGGCGGCCGCCGACGTGATCGCCGCCGAGGACACCCGCCGGCTGCGCCGGCTGACCCAGGCGCTGGAGGTGACACCGGCCGGCCGCATCGTGTCGTACTTCGAGGGCAACGAGGCGGCCAGAACACCCGAGCTGGCCGATGCGCTGTCCGGCGGCGCACGGGTGCTGCTGGTCACCGACGCCGGGATGCCCTCGGTCTCCGACCCCGGCTACCGCCTGGTCGCCGCGGCCGTCGAACGCGGCATCAAGGTCACCGCCGTACCGGGCCCCAGCGCGGTGCTCACCGCCCTGGCCGTCTCCGGCCTGCCGGTGGACCGCTTCTGCTTCGAGGGCTTCCTGCCCCGCAAGGCCGGCGAGCGGCGCTCCCGGCTGCGCGAGGTCGAAGGCGAGCGGCGCACCCTGGTCTACTTCGAGGCGCCGCACCGGCTGGACGACACCCTCGCCGCGATGGCCGAGATCTTCGGCGCCGAGCGCCGCGCCGCGGTCTGCCGCGAACTGACCAAGACCTACGAGGAGGTCAAGCGCGGCCCGCTGGGCGAGCTGGCGTCCTGGGCGGCCGAGGGCGTACGCGGCGAGATCACCGTCGTCGTGGAGGGCGCCCCCGAGAGCGGACCCGAGGAGCTGGACGCCGGGGAGCTGGTGCGCCGGGTGCGGGTGCGCGAGGAGGCCGGGGAGCGGCGCAAGGAGGCCATCGCGGCGGTCGCCGCGGAGGCCGGGCTGCCCAAGCGGGAGGTCTTCGATGCGGTGGTCGCGGCGAAGAACGCTATGAAAACGCCCACATCAGAGGGGTGAACCGACCCTTCGGAAGGTAAATGACTGCCCTGAAAGGTAAAGCGAAGGGCGGCGCGCTCGGACCTTTTATATGCCTACTGCCAAATCTGGGCCAATAGGGTCCACGATCCGATGCGTTTCGGCCGGGAAAGGCGTCCACTGGGGGATGGGACGAACGGTTCCCGGACGCCTTGTCCAGCGGACAAGAGGAGCGCAATGAGCGAGCGTAGAGAGCGAATCATCCAGAGGTGCGCGCCGAGCGAGTGCGAGGCCGAGCGAAGCGAGGTTTCGGCATGAGCGAGATCGCCAAGGCCATTGGTGTCACCACCAGCCCCGTCACCCCCGGGCCCCGGCCCGAGCCGGCCGCGCACGAGGCCTACTCCTTCGCCTGCATGAAGTGCGGGTACGGCTGGGAGCAGGCGTACGAGATAGTCCACCAGGTCGACGGCAAGGGCGAACAGCACGTCGTCTACTACGCGGACGGCGAGCGGGTGCCCTCCCCGCTGACCCGCCCCACCTGCCTGAACTGCGGAACCAACGTCGTACGCATCATGCGCTCCGGCCAGGTATCGATGGTCTCCGACGCGATCGCGAACATGCACCAGCGCCAGCCCGCCGGCGAGAAGAACGGGAAGAAGAAGGCGGCCCCCAAGGAGCGCACCGGCAGCACCGCCGAGGACGCCCCGGAGGCCGGCAAGCACCACTGGCACCTCTCCGACCTGCTGCACCCCTTCCAGCACCACCGCAGGTGAGGTCCCGGCCGCGGCCCTCGTAGGATCGCGGCCATGGCCACGCAGGACAAGAACACCCCGCCGCCGCTGCCCGAACCGCTTCGGGTGGCGGTCGCGGACTCGCACACCCACCTGGACATGCAGGACACCACCGTCGAGGAAGCCCTCGCCAAGGCCGCCTCCGTCGGGGTGACCACCGTCGTCCAGGTGGGCTGCGACATCAAGGGCTCACAGTGGGCCGCCGAGACGGCCGCACAGTACGACGCGGTGCACGCCACCGTCGCCCTGCACCCCAACGAAGCGCCCCGCATCGTCCTCGGCGACCCCGACGGCTGGTCGCGACAGGGCGCCCGGGAAGCCGGCGGGGACGGCGCCCTGGACGCCGCGCTCGCCGAGATCGACAAGCTGGCCGGGCTCCCGCAGGTCCGCGGCGTCGGCGAGACCGGCCTGGACTACTTCCGCACCGGACCCGAAGGCATGGCCGCCCAGGAGCGGTCCTTCCGCGCCCACATCGAGATCGCCAAGCGGCACGGCAAGGCCCTGGTCATCCACGACCGCGAGGCCCACGACGACGTGCTGCGGATCCTGCGCGAGGAAGGCGCACCCGAGCGGACCGTCTTCCACTGCTACTCCGGCGACGCCGCGATGGCCGAGGTCTGCGCCGCGGCCGGCTACTTCATGTCCTTCGCCGGCAACGTCACCTTCAAAAACGCCCAGCCGCTGCGGGACGCGCTCGCCGTCGCCCCGCCCGAGCTGGTCCTCGTGGAGACCGACGCCCCCTTCCTCACCCCCGCGCCGTACCGCGGACGGGCCAACGCCCCGTACCTCATTCCGGTCACCCTGCGGGCGATGGCCGAGGTCAAGGGGCTGACGGAGGACGCACTGGCCACCGCGATCGCCGCGAACACGGCGCGCGCCTTCGGCTACTGAGCCCAAGGGGGGTGGGCCGGGCGGCTCCCGACGGCCCACCCACCTCGGCACACGGCCATCCGGGGTACCCCGAATTGACTACTTCGCGTAACTGATCGACTTTGGAGAGTCACCGCCTCTCCGCTACATTCCGGCCGTCAACCGCATCCGGGCATGTGGAGCGCGCCGTGAGTCAGTCACCAAGCAGCCACCGCGCCGCGCGCGGCCGTCGCAGGCGCCGCGCCGAACCCCCCGAAGCGCTGCGCCGGGTACTGCCCCGGGCCCTGGTCGTGGCCTTCCTCGCCGGCGGCACCACCGCCTTCATCGCGCACGACAAGGCGGTCCGGCTCAGCGTCGACGGCACCCCCCGCACCCTGCACACCTTCGCCGACGACGTCGACGACCTGCTGGCCGACGAACAGCTCGACATCGGCGCCCACGACATCGTCGCGCCCGCCCCCGGCACCGAGCTGACCAGCGGCGACGAGATCCACGTCCGGCACGGCCGGCCCGTCGTCCTCACCGTCGACGGACAGCGCCACCAGGTGTGGACCACCGAGGACACCGTCGACGGCGCGCTCCGCCAGCTCGGCGTACGCGCCGAGGGCGCCCATCTGTCGGCCTCCCGCTCCCGGCGCATCGAGCGGCACGGCATGGAGCTGGCGGTCCGCACCGAACGCTCCGTGGTCTTCGTCGCCGACGGCCGCGAACACCGGGTGCGCACCAACGCCGCCACCGTCCGCGAGGCCCTGGCGGAGGCCGGTCTCGCACTGCGCGACCAGGACACCACCTCGGTGCCGCCGGACAGCTTCCCGCGCGAGGGCCAGACCGTCTCCGTCCTGCGCATCACCGGCTCCAAGAAGGTCCGCGAGGAGCCCATCGCCTTCCGGACGGTCAAACGGGCCGACGCGTCGCTGACCCGCGGCACCGAAGCGGTCGTCCGGCAGGGGCGCCCCGGCGTGCGGCGGGTCACCTACCGGCTGCGCACCGTCAACGGCGTCAAACAGAAACCGAAGCGGACGCACACCGAGGTCGTACGCGCCCCCCGCCCGCAGATCGTGCACATCGGCACCAAGGAACTGCCCGCCTCGGTGAGCGGCACCGACCACCTCGCCTGGGACGCCCTGGCGCAGTGCGAGGCCGGCGGCCGCCCCGACGCCGTCGACGCCTCGGGCACCTACGGCGGGCTCTACCAGTTCGACGTCGGCACCTGGCACGCCCTCGGCGGCAGCGGCCGCCCCCAGGACGCCCCGGCCCAGGAGCAGACCTTCCGGGCCAAGAAGCTCTACATCAGCCGGGGGGCGAGCCCCTGGCCGCTGTGCGGCCGTAAGCTTCACGGGTGAACGAGCGCAGCGAGGCCCTGGCATGAGCAAGAGCACCACCGACGATTCCGGCCCCCTCCTGGGCCCCGCCGACATCCGTGAGCTGGCCGCCAGGCTGGGCGTACGTCCCACCAAGCAGCGCGGCCAGAACTTCGTCATCGACGCGAACACCGTCCGCCGCATCGTGCGGACCGCCGACGTCCGGCCCGACGACGTCGTCGTCGAGATCGGCCCGGGCCTGGGCTCGCTGACGCTGGCGCTGCTGGAGGTCGCCGACCGGGTCACCGCCGTCGAGATCGACGAGGTGCTGGCCGCCGCGCTGCCGGCCACCGTCGCGGCCCGGATGCCCGACCGCGCCGACCGCTTCGCGCTGGTGCACAGCGACGCCATGCACGTCACCGAGCTGCCCGGCCCCGCGCCCACCGCGCTGGTCGCCAACCTCCCCTACAACGTCGCGGTCCCCGTGCTGCTGCACATGCTCGCCACCTTCCCCTCCATCGACCGCACCCTGGTCATGGTCCAGTCCGAGGTCGCCGACCGCCTCGCCGCCCGCCCCGGCAACAAGGTCTACGGCGTGCCCTCGGTCAAGGCCAACTGGTACGCCGAGGTCAAGCGGGCCGGCGCCATCGGCCGCAACGTCTTCTGGCCCGCCCCCAACGTCGACTCCGGCCTGGTCTCCCTCGTACGCCGCGACAAGCCGGTCGAGACGACCGCCTCCCGCGACGAGGTCTTCGCCGTCGTCGACGCCGCCTTCGCCCAGCGCCGCAAGACGCTGCGCGCCGCGCTGGCGGGGTGGGCCGGCTCCGCCGCCGCGGCCGAGGCCGCACTGCTCGCCGCCGGGGTCTCCCCGCAGGCCCGCGGCGAGGCGCTGACCGTCGAGGAGTTCGCCCGGATCGCGGAGAACAAGGGGGCGGGCAAGTGACGGCCTCGGAGTCGGTGACGGTACGCGTACCCGCGAAGGTCAACGTCCAGCTGGCGGTCGGCGCCGCCCGCCCCGACGGCTTCCACGACCTGGCCAACGTCTTCCTCGCCGTCGGCCTGTACGACGAGGTCACCGCCACCCCGGCGGACACCCTGCGGATCACCGCCGAGGGCCACGACGTCGACCAGATCCCGCTGGACCGGACGAACCTGGCGGCCCGCGCCGCCGAACTGCTCGCCGCCCGCCACGGCATCGAGCCGAACGTCCACCTCCACATCACCAAGGACATCCCCGTCGCCGGCGGCATGGCCGGCGGCAGCGCGGACGCCGCCGGCGCCCTGCTGGCCTGCGACGCCCTCTGGTCCACCGGCGCCACCCGCGCCGAACTCCTCGAAATCTGCGCCGAGTTGGGCAGCGACGTCCCCTTCAGCCTGGTCGGCGCCGCCGCCCTGGGCCAGGGCCGCGGCGAGCTGCTGACGCCCCTCCCCGTCGGCGGCACCTTCCACTGGGTCTTCGCGGTCGCCGACGGCGGCCTGTCCACCCCGGCCGTCTACCGCGAGTTCGACCGCCTGACCGCGGACACGGACGTGCCCGAGCCGGAGGCCGCCCCCGAGCTGCTCGCCGCCCTGGAATCCGGCGACGCCACCGCCCTCGCCGCGGCCCTCACCAACGACCTGCAGCCCGCCGCGCTCTCCCTGCGCCCGGACCTCGCCGCCACCCTGGAAGCCGGCACCGCCGCCGGCGCCCTGGCCGCACTGGTCTCCGGCTCGGGCCCGACCACCGCGTTCCTGGTCAAGGACGCGCAGTCGGCAACGGAGGTGGCAGCGGCCCTGCTGAGGTCGGGCACCTGCCGCCAGACCCGGGTGGCACAGGCCCCGGCAGCGGGCGCGACGGTCCTGTAGGGCCTCTCCGCACCGCCCGGCTCTGACGCCGTCAGCGCCGGGAGGCCGTTGACGACGGTGACCTGAGGACCGGCTACAGCTCGTCGATGGCGGTCAGGTCGATGTCGATGGGGTAGGGCACATTGACCTTGACGCGGTCGTGGTGGATGCCGGTCAGCGCGTAGGTGCCGGTGGTCTGCCCCAACTCGTAGACCTGGATGACCGGATGGTCGTCGGGCTCCGCCATCTCGACCAGCCAGAAGTGGTGGATGCCTGCAGCGGCGTACTTGTGCGGCTTCGTATGACGGTCGCGCGACTCGGACTCAGGAGAGATGACCTCGACGGCCATCAGGACATCCTCGCCCTTGAAGTGCGTCTGCCGCGGTCCTTTCTTCGCGCTGGCCTTCACGACGGAGATATCCGGCTCGGGGCCGTTGCGCCGGTCTAGCAACACGGTCATCTCTCGGGCGACTTTGAGGTGAGGTGGCAGGGTGCGGCGCAGGCCACTCACCAGCAGGTCGATCGCGGTGAAGTGGAAGTAGCGCTGCGGACTCACCAGGACCAGGCTCCCGTCGATCAGCTCGGTGTGCGGCGGGAGATCCGGCAGTGTGAACAGGTCGTCCACCGTGTACCCGTCCAACGGGGGCATCCGCCAGTGATGCTGCTCGATGGACTCGGCGGTCATGGTTCCTCCCATGGGTGGGATTCTTCGGCCTGCTAGTCCACGGTAGCGGCCGGATCCCGATCACGTCATCACAAAGAGTGACCAGCGCGCGCCGCGCCCCCGGCGGCCTCGGCCAGCGCCCCCGCCGCCAGCCGCCCCGCCTCCACCGCGTGTCCCGCGGTCGTCGGGACGCACCGGTTCGCCGTCGGGTCGTACTCGGTCATGATCACGCCCGCGTGGTCGGTGTCCGGTTCCCGGAGGGTCGCCGGGCGGCCCGCGGTGCGCAGGGCCTCCGCCAGGTCGCGGGAGTGCCGGGCGTCGAGGACCACGTCCCGGGTGCCGTGGACGAGGTGGACGGGGACGGCTGGGGCCAGGCCCGCGGCGAGGTCGGCCAGTGGGGCGGTGCCCGTGGTGCGGGCCGGCAGGTCGTAGCGGCCCGCGAGGCCCACCACCGCACTCGGCCGCCAGCCGTCGGCGACCTCGGGCCGCAGGGCGACGCCCAGCGTGGCTCCGGCGCCCGCCGACCACCCGGCCAGCGCGAACGACTCCCCGTCGCCGCCCAGCCCGCCCGCCTCTTTGCGGACGAAGGAGAGCGACTCCAGCAGATGCCCCCGGCCGCCGTCCGCGGCGTCCGAGCGCCAGTCCGGTACGAGGACCAGCAGGCCGCGTGCCGCCGCGGTGTGCGCCAGAGGGGCGAGGACGTCCCGTTCGTCGGGGCCGGCGCCGTGCCAGAGCAGGACGGTCGGTGCCGGGCCCGGTGTCCCCGCCGGGCGGTAGAGGTCCAGTCGCTTGCCGCTGGGGCCGTAGACCAGCCCGCGTTCCGTCTCCACCGCCGTGCCCGTGTCGGATGTCATGGTGATCACGCTAGGGCCTGTCCGATGGGTCAGGGTCGGAAAGGCCCTAGCCAACGGGCGGGGAACCGCGCTCCGGACCGGCGGTTTCCGCACGCCGACTACGCTGGGAAGGTCGATCGACCCCAAGCGCAGGAGTGAGATGGCCGTCAACCTCGTCAATCTGGAAGCCGTCAGCAAGGCGTACGCGCTGCGCGCGCTGCTCGACGGTGTCTCCCTCGGCGTCAACGAAGGGGACCGGATCGGCGTCGTCGGACGCAATGGCGACGGCAAGACCACCCTGATCCGGATCCTCGCCAAGCTGGAGGGCCCGGACCAGGGCCGGGTGACCCACGCCGGGCACCTGCGCCTGGGCGTCCTGACCCAGCACGACTCCCTCGACCCGGCCGCCACCATCCGGCACGAGGTCATCGGCGACCTCGCCGACCACGAGTGGGCCGGCAACGCCAAGATCCGCGACGTGCTGACCGGCCTCTTCGGCGATCTGCACATGCCCGGCTTCACCCAGGGCCTGGACACCGTCATCGGCCCGCTCTCCGGTGGTGAGCGCCGCCGCATCGCGCTGGCCAAGCTGCTGATCGCCGAGCAGGACCTGATCGTCCTCGACGAGCCCACCAACCACCTCGACGTCGAGGGCATCTCCTGGCTGGCCCGCCATCTCCAGGAGCGCCGCTCGGCGCTCGTCGTCGTCACCCACGACCGCTGGTTCCTCGACCAGGTCTGCACGCGGATGTGGGACGTCCAGCGCGGCGATGTGCACGAGTACGAGGGCGGCTACAGCGACTATGTCTTCGCGCGGGCCGAGCGGGAGCGGATCGCCGCCAGCGAGGAGGCCAAGCGGCAGAACCTGATGCGCAAGGAGCTGGCGTGGCTCAGGCGCGGCGCTCCGGCCCGTACGAGCAAGCCGCGGTTCCGCATCGAGGCCGCCAACGAACTGATCGCGGACGTCCCGCCGCCCCGCGACAGCGCCGAGCTGATGAAGTTCGCCAACTCCCGCCTGGGCAAGACGGTCTTCGACCTGGAGGACGTGACCGTACAGGCCGGCCCCAAGGTCCTGCTCAAGCACCTCACCTGGCAGCTGGGCCCGGGCGACCGGATCGGCCTGGTCGGCGTCAACGGTGCCGGCAAGACCTCGCTGCTGCGGGCGCTGGCCGAGGCGGCCCGCACCCAGGGCGAGGCGCAGCCGGCCGGCGGCCGCATCTCCGTCGGCAAGACCGTCAAGCTCGCCTACCTCTCCCAGGAGGTGTCCGAACTCGACCCCGACTGGCGGGTGTTGGAGGCCGTCCAGCGGGTGCGCGAGCGCGTCGACCTGGGCAAGGGCCGGGAGATGACGGCCGGCCAGCTCTGCGAGAAGTTCGGGTTCACCAAGGAGAAGCAGTGGACGCCCGTCGGCGACCTCTCCGGCGGTGAGCGGCGCAGGCTGCAGATCCTGCGGCTGCTGATGGACGAGCCGAACGTGCTCTTCCTGGACGAGCCGACCAACGACCTGGACATCGAGACGCTGACGCAGCTGGAGGACCTGCTCGACGGCTGGCCCGGCTCCCTCGTCGTCATCAGCCACGACCGGTACTTCATCGAGCGCACCACCGACCGCGTCCAGGCCCTCCTGGGAGACGCCACCCTCCGCATGCTCCCGCGCGGCCTGGACGAGTACCTCGAACGCCGCCGGAAGGTCATCGAGGCCGCCACCCCGTCGCCCGCTCCGCAGGCCGCGGCCCCCAAGAAGGCCGCCGCCGTCAACCGCGCCGCCCAGAAGGAACTGCAGAAGATCGAGCGCCAGTTGGACAAGATCGGCGACAAGGAAGGGAAGCTCCACGCCCAGATCGCCGAGAACGCCACCGACTTCGAGAAGGTCGCCGAACTCGACGCCCGGCTGCGCGAACTGACCGCCGAACGGGACGAGTTGGAGATGCGCTGGCTGGAGCTGGCCGAGGACGCCTAGGCGGTTGCCGGGGGCGGGTGGAGGTCCCTAGGGGGCAGGGGAACACATCCCGTAGGGGTGGCGAGCGCCCCCTTCGGGGCCACAACGGGGTGGGGGCGGGAGGTATTCCCCGGGGTGGCGCGGGAGGTGCTCACAAGCTGTGCCCCGGTCGCGGGGGCGGGGGGCGTGTTCCCGGGTGTGGCCGGAGGTATTCCCTTGGCCCCGACGCGGCCCGCGGCGGCGGCAGTTGGCCGCCTGCGACGGCTGCAATTGCCGCCTGCGACGGCGGCAATCGGCCGCCCCACAACGGCGGCCATCGGCCGGCCCGCGACGGCGGCAATCGGCCCCGATTGGCCGGGATTCCAGCATTCCGGGGGTCTTCTCCCCGGTAGTGGGCGCGCTCGGCGATCTGAGCGTGTAGCTTCCCGGGGACGAGCGGCCCGGCCGGGGCCGCGCCGGGGCCGCCGAAGTGGAGGGGTTGCTCGATGGGCGTGCGGCTCATGGTGGTCGACGATCACCGTCTGCTCGCGGAGGCGCTCGCCTCGGCGCTGAAGCTGCGCGGACACCGTGTGCTGGCCGCCGCCGCGCCGAGCGCCGGCGCTGCGGACCTGGTGGTGAGCCGGGCGCCCGAGGTGTGCCTGCTGGGTACCTCCCAGCCGGCGGAGCCGGGTGCCTTCGACCCGGTGGTGCGGATCAAGAAGGAGCGGCCGCAGGTCGCGGTGGTGGTGCTGGGGCCGGTGCCCAGCCCGCGCGGTATCGCCGCCGCCTTCGCGGCCGGGGCCTCGGGGTATGTGCGCAACGACGAGCGGATCGAGGGCGTGGAACGCGCCATGATGAAGGCGCGGGCGGGGGAGTCGGCGGTCTCGCCGCAGCTGCTGCAGCAGGCCTTCGAAGAGCTGCTGCACCCCGCGGCGCAGCCGGACGACGAGGGTGCGCGGCTGCTGGAGCTGCTCACCCCGCGTGAGGTGGAAGTGCTGATGCGGGTCGCGGAGGGCGAGGACACCCGGTTGATCGCGGCCGGGATGGACATCGCGCCGAGCACCGCGCGTACGCACGTCCAGCGGGTGCTGATGAAGCTGGAGGTGGGCTCCCGGCTGGAGGCCGCCGCGCTGGCGGCGCGCACCGGGCTGCTGGACCGGGCGGGCGGCGGCCGGGGCGCCTCGGCGACGGCGGCGGGAGCCGGTGAGCGCACCCCGCCCCCGCCGCGTTGACAGGCCCTAGGGCCTGTCCGAGGGGTCATGGCCGGGTCCGCGGCGTCTGGCACGGCACCTCGCGGCGTTGCCGAAACGTCCCGATAGCTCCGCTATCGAGACGCTCCGGCGCCTTGCGATGCAGCTCGGCATCCAAGGAGCACATGAGGAGCCGAGACGGAGTTCGCGGTGGGGGTACCTCCCGCGCCCTTAAGGCGTGGGGGAGAACGCAGTGCACCAGACGCCGCGGCCCTTTCCGACCTTGACCCCTCGGACAGGCCCTAGGGGTCTTTCCGGCCCTGACCCCTCGGACAGGCCCTAGCCCCCGGAGGGGTCTTCCCCGGTGTCGTCCGTCAGCTCGGCCGCTGTCGGCGGGACGGCCGGGCGCAGCTTCAGCCAGACGAGGAAGAACAGGCCGAGGGCGAGCATGCCCAGGCCGGTCCAGAGGTTGATGTTGATGTCCTGGGCCTTCTTCAGGTCCGCGTCGTCGGCCATCAGGCCGGCGATGGTGACGATCACGCCGTAGACGACGAACAGGCCGCCGATGATGCGCCGTAGGTCGAAGAGCCGCGCGGCGGTCGCCGATTCGCGCTCCAGCTCCTCGACCTCGTGCTGGTAGTCACTCATGGTGGGTCAACTCCGCTGTTCGGGCAGGTGCGGGCGGCTTCAGAAGGAGAACGGGACGTAGCAGACGGCGGCGAGGACGATCGCTCCCCAGCCCAGCAGGGCGGGCTTGCGGTACCAGGCGTCGTCGCCCTCGGCCGGGAGCTCTTCCATGCCGGGGATGGGGGTCCCCCCGGTCGAGCGAAGCCTCGACTGGGGGAGGGTGCCGTAGACCAGGCCGGCCAGCGACTCGGCGGGCTTGGGCTTGGTGGCCAGGGTGACCACGAACATCACCAGTGCGCCGACGACGAAGGCGACGATCGAGGAGACGAAGTTGGCGCCCTGGTCGGAGGGGATCGAGATGACGCCCTGCTGGTAGAGCCAGAAGTAGTTGACCATCGCGGCCGCGGTGCCGGAGAGCAGTCCCCAGAAGCCGGCCGCGGCGCTGGTCCGCTTCCAGAACATGCCGATGATGAAGACGACGAACAGCGGCACGTTGAAGAAGGAGAACAGCGTCTGGAGGTAGTTCATGATGTTGCTGAAGGACGCGGCGATGAAGGCGGTGCCCATGCCGATCAGCACACCGACCGCGGTGACCACCCGTCCGGTCTTGAGGTAGTACGCGTCCTCGCGGCCCTTCTTGAGGTACGCGGCCCATATGTCGTTGGTGAAGACCGTGTTGAAGGACGACACGTTGGCGGCCATACCGGCCATGAAGGCGGCGAGCAGGCCGGTCACCGCGATGCCGAGGACGCCGTTGGGCAGCAGGTCGCGCATCAGCACGGGGATGGCGTCGTTGTACTGCAGGCCGTCCTTGGACTTGCCCAGCGTCGGCTCCATGACCAGCGCGATCAGGCCGGGTACGACCACCACCATCGGTATGAAGATCTTGGGGAAGGCGGCGATCAGCGGGGTGCGCTTGGCGGCGGAGAGGTTCTTCGCGGACAGTGCGCGCTGCACCTCGGCGAAGTTGGTGGTCCAGTAGCCGAAGCTCATCACGAAGCCGAGGCCGAGGACGATGGTGAGCCAGTTCGCGCCGAGCGGGTTGCCCTCGCCGATGCCGGTGCCCTTCCAGGCGGTCAGGAACGCGTCGCCGTGCGAGGAGGTCAGCGAGTCGGTCAGCCCGTCCCAGCCGCCGACGCGCTTGAGGCCGACGACGGTCAGCGGGATCAGCGCGGCGAGGATGACGAAGAACTGCAGCACCTCGTTGTAGATCGCCGAGGACAGCCCGCCGATGGTGATGTACGCCAGGACGAAGAAGCCGGCGACGACGATCGCGACCCACTCGGGCCAGCCCAGCAGTGCTTCCAGCACGATCGCCATGGCGTACAGGTTCACGCCCGCGATCAGCACCGAGGAGACGGCGAAGATGACCGACGACAGCAGGTGCGAGGAGGGGCCGAAGCGGTGCAGCAGGAACTCGGGCACCGAGCGGACCTTGGAGCCGTAGTAGAAGGGCATCATCACCAGGCCGAGGAAGACCATGGCGGGGATGGCGCCGATCCAGTACCAGTGGACGGTGTAGGCCCCGTACTGCGCGCCGTTGGCGGCCATACCGAGGATCTCGGTGGCGCCGAGGTTGGCGGCGACGAAGGCCAGACCGGTGACCCAGGCGGGCAGCGACCGTCCGGAGAGGAAGAAGTCCAGGCTCGTCTTCACGCTGCGCTTGGCGGCGAATCCGATGCCGAGGACGACGACGAAGTAGAGGGCCAGGATCGTGTAGTCGAGCCCGTTGGTGGGCAGTCGTAGCCCTTCGGCCAGGGTGATCATGGTGGGTACTCGCTTCTTTGCGCGACCGGAACGCACAGAAAGCTACGCCCGGGCGGTCAGAAACTGAATACTTTTGTTCGGTTGAGTTGTTGGATCGTGATGGGCTCGGGCGGTGTGGCCGCGGCGCAGCCCGGTGCGCTGCGGGCCGGAGGCCGCGTCGGCCCCGCGTTGACGCATCTGTTTAGTTGTGCTTCATTGTGTTTGTTTGTGTTTGGTCGGCGTGTGGTGTGTGAGGAGCTCCCGGTGAAGAAGACGACGACCCGGCTCGCGGACGGGCGGGAGCTCATCTACTACGACGCACGCGACGACGCGGTACGCGACGCCGTCGACCAGCGTCCCCTCGACCCCGTCGCCACCTCCTCCGAGATCCGCCACGACCGCCTCCTCGGCGACTTCGTCGCCATCGCCTCCCACCGCCAGGCCCGCACCTACCACCCCCCGGCCGACGAGTGCCCGCTGTGCCCCTCCCGCGACGGCCGGCACTCCGAGATCCCCGCCGCCGACTACGACGTCGCGGTCTTCGAGAACCGCTTCCCCTCCCTCGCCGGCGGCAGCGGCCGCTGCGAGGTCGTCTGCTTCACCTCCGACCACGACGCCTCCTTCGCCGACCTCACCGAGGAGCAGGCCGCCCTGGTCCTGGCGGCCTGGACCGACCGCACCGCCGAGCTCTCCCAACTCCCGGGCGTGGAACAGGTCTTCTGCTTCGAAAACCGCGGCGCGGAGATCGGCGTCACCCTCGGCCATCCGCACGGCCAGATCTACGCCTACCCCTTCACCACCCCGCGCACCGAGCGGATGCTGCGCGCGCTCGCCGACCACCGCGAGGTCACCGGGGGCAACCTCTTCGACGACGTCCTCGCCGAGGAGCTCGCCGACGGCCGCCGCATCGTCCTCGAAGGCGAGCACTGGGTGGCCTTCGTGCCCTACGCCGCCCACTGGCCCTACGAGGTGCACCTCTACCCCCGGCGCCGGGTCCCCGACCTGCTCGCCCTCGACGAGGCCGCGCGCACGGAGTTCCCACAGGTCTATCTGGAAGTCCTGCGGCGCTTCGACCGGATCTTCGACACCGCGGACGGCGGCGCACCGACGCCGTACATCGCCGCCTGGCACCAGGCGCCGCTGCACGCCGAGGCGCGCGAGGACTTCGCACTCCACCTCGAGCTTTTCACCATTCGCCGCACTTCCGGCAAGCTGAAGTTCCTCGCGGGTTCCGAATCCGGCATGAACGTGTTCATCAACGACGTGCCGCCGGAGGCCGCGGCCGAGCGACTGCGAGAGGTAGCGAGCGAGTGAGCAAGAAGTACCTGGTCACGGGTGGGGCGGGATATGTCGGCAGCGTCGTCGCCGCGCATCTTCTGGAGGCCGGCCACGAGGTGACCGTGCTGGACGACCTGTCCACCGGGCACCGCGTGGGCGTCCCCGAGGGCGCGCACTTCATCGAGGGCCGCATCCAGGACGCCGCCAAGTGGCTCGACGCCACCTTCGACGCGGTGCTGCACTTCGCCGCGTTCTCGCAGGTCGGCGAGTCGGTCACGGACCCCGAGAAGTACTGGCGCAACAACGTCGGCGGCACCATGGACCTGCTCGCCGCCATGCGCGACGCCGGCGTCCGCACGCTGGTGTTCTCCTCCACCGCGGCGACCTACGGCGAGCCGGTGAGCACCCCCATCACCGAGACCGACCCGACCGCCCCGACCTCGCCGTACGGCGCGAGCAAGCTCGCCGTCGACCACATGATCAGCGGCGAGGCCGCGGCACACGGCCTGGCCGCCGTCTCGCTGCGCTACTTCAACGTCGCCGGCGCCTACGGCAGCTGCGGCGAGCGCCACGACCCCGAGTCGCACCTGATCCCGCTCGTCCTCCAGGTCGCGCAGGGCAAGCGCGAGGCGATCTCCGTCTTCGGCGACGACTACCCCACCCCCGACGGCACCTGCGTCCGCGACTACATCCACGTCGCGGACCTGGCCGAGGCGCATCTGCTGGCGCTGGACGCGGCCACCCCCGGCGAGCACCTGATCTGCAACCTCGGCAACGGCAACGGCTTCTCGGTCCGCGAGGTCATCGAGACCGTCCGCAAGGTCACCGGCCACCCGATCCCCGAGATCACCGCCCCGCGCCGCGGCGGCGACCCGGCCGTCCTGGTGGCCTCCGCGCAGACCGCCGTCGACCGGCTCGGCTGGCGGCCCAGCCGCGCCGACCTCGCGGGGATCGTCGCGGACGCCTGGGCGTTCGCTCAGTCGCACTCCGGCCCGTCCGGCGACTGAGAAACCGGGTGCGGGGCGGAGCCCCGGCGGCAGCCAGAAAGGACGAAGGTTCCACGTGACACAGACGGCGCACGGCGCACCCCGGACGGCGGTGGCCTTCGGCGAGGTATACGGCACCGAGCCCCAGGGCGTCTGGGCCGCCCCCGGCCGCGTCAACCTGATCGGTGAACACACCGACTACAACGACGGCTTCGTGATGCCGCTGGCCCTCCCGCACACCACCCTCGCCGCCGCCGCACCCCGCACCGACGGGGTGCTGCGGCTGCACTCCGGCGGCGCCGACGGCGGGATCGTCGAACTGCGCATCGACGAACTGCGCCCGGCCCCCCAGGCGGGCTGGGCCGCCTACCCGGCGGGCGTCGTCTGGGCGATGCGCGAGGAGGGGCTGCCCGTCGGCGGCGCGGACCTGCACTACGACAGCACGGTGCCCACCGGCGCCGGGCTCTCCTCGTCCGCCGCCCTGGAGATCGCCACCGTCCGCGCGCTCAACGACCTCTACGGCCTTCAGCTGCCCCCGCAGGACCAGGCCCGGCTCGCCCAACGGGCCGAGAACGCCTTCGTCGGCGTCCCCTGCGGGATCATGGACCAGACCGCAGCGGCCTGCTGCACCGAGGGCCACGCGCTGTTCCTGGACACCCGTGACCTCACCCGGCGCCAGGTCCCCTTCGACCTGGCGGGGGAGGGGCTGCGCCTGATGGTGGTCGACACCCGGGTCAAGCACGAGCTGGGCGACGGCGCGTACGCCGAGCGGCGCGCTGGCTGTGAGCGGGGTGCGCGGGCGCTCGGGGTGCGCGCACTGCGTGATGTGCCCTACGCACAACTGCCCGAGGCGCTGGCGAAACTGGCCGACGAGCCCGCCGTCCAGGCCCTCGTACGGCATATCGTCACCGAGAACCAGCGCGTCGAAGCGGTCGTCGCCTGCCTGGACGCCGGCCGCACCCGCGCCATCGGCCCGGTGCTGACGGCCGGCCACGCCTCGCTCCGCGACGACTTCAAGATCTCCTGCCGGGAACTCGACCTCGCCGTCGACACCGCCCACGCGGCCGGCGCCCTCGGGGCCCGGATGACCGGCGGCGGGTTCGGCGGCTCGGCGATCGTGTTGGTCGAGGAGGCGGCCGCGGCCACCGTCGGCGCGGCGGTCACCGAGGCGTTCGCGGCCGCCGGGCACACCGCGCCGCGGATCTTCGAGGCCGTCCCGAGCGCGGGAGCGCGCCGCATCAAGTAGGGCGCGCCGGACGGCGTGCGGCCAACGGGCGACGGCCAAATGGCCCGGGCGCGGGAGCAGTTTCGCCAATCACCTTCCCTTGTCGCACCCCGTCCGTACTCTGAGATCCTGCGCCGGTGGGGGCCGGTGCCGATCAGGGGGGCGAGACCGTTTCGGGGTACGACGCCCCGGGTGGGGGTAGCCATGCCCGCACGGCGGCGGCCGTGCGGCTGAGGCGATCTTCAATCCGGGCGTCGTGCCCGCTATGGTCCGTTCACCGAGACAGGGGGTCTCTGTGCAACGCATCCGGGTTCTGGTGGTCGACGACCACCGCATCTTCGCCGAATCCCTGGCAGCCGCGCTCGCCGCGGAACAGGACGTGGACGTCGCGGCCGCCGGCAGCGCGCCCGCGGCCCTGCGCAATCTGGACCGGGCGGCCACCGAAGGCCGCCGGTTCGACGTGGTGCTGGCCGACGCCGACCTCGCCGCGCCGCTCCTGGCGGTGCCCGCGCAGGCGCCGGGACCGGCCCGCGAGGCCGTCCCGCGCAGCTGCCCGCGCGACGGCATCGCGCTCGTCTCCGGCCTGCGCACCAGCCACCCGTATCTGCGCACGGTCGTCCTCGCCGACCGCGACGACCCGCGCCGCGCGGCCGCCGCCCTACAGGCCGGCGCCTCGGGCTGGGTCGCCAAGGACTGCTCGCTCTCCCGGCTGCTCGCCGTGATCCGCGGCGTCCTGCGTGATGAAACGCATCTGCCGCCGGCCCTGCTGACGGGGGTGCTGCGCGAGCTGACGGCCGCCCGCAAGCACCGCTCGGAGAGCGAGCGGCTGGTGGAGTCGCTGACGCCGCGTGAGCGCGAGGTGCTGCGCTGCATGGTGGCGGGCCTGGGGCGCAAGGCGGTCGCCGAGCGGCTGTTTCTCTCCCCGCACACGGTCCGTACCCACATGCAGAACGTGCTCGGCAAGCTCGGCGTGCACTCGACCCTCGCGGCGGTGGCACTGGCCCGCCGGGCCGGAGTGGGCCCGGTCGAGCTGGAGGCAACGGCGGCGGCCTCGGTGCCGGTGCCCTGAGGCCCCGGCGCAGCGGGCGTGGCCCTCACCCGTCGGTCAGTACGGCCACGCCCCGGGCCGCCAGCGTGACCCGGTCGACGACGGCGCCGCACCGCGCGCCGTCCGCCGCCAGCGCCTCGCGCATCGGCTCCGGCAGCCCCACCTCCACGGTGTCCGTGCCGTGGTTGAGCAGGAACAGATACCGCCCGCCGGCGCCCTCACGGACGGTGGCCTGGACGCCGGCCGGCAGCCCCGGCACCACCGGTGCCACGCCCGCCGCCCGGCGTACGTCGTCCAGCAGCGCCCGCATCAGCGTCGGTTCGGGCCGGGTGCCGAGGTACCAGACGGTGCCCCGCCCGTAGGTGTGCCGGGTCAGCGCGGGCCGCCCGGCGAGGTCCCCGTCCGTGAAGCGGGCGAGCGCCTTGGCCCCTTCGAGGTCGATGGCCTCCGACCACAGGTCGGCCCGCCCCGCGTAGGCCCCCTCGACCGCCACCGTACGGCCCGCGTCCAGTGGCCAGAACTCCTCCACCCGCAGCCCCAGCAGCTCCCGCAGCGGCGCCGGAGCGCCGCCGGGGTGCACCCGGTCGTGCTCGTCGACGATCCCGGAGAAGAACGACACGACCAGCCGGCCGCCGTCGCGCACATAGGCCGTCAGCCGCTCGGCGTCGCGCGCGGTCAGCAGATACAGATTGGGCACGACGACCAGCCGGTAGCCGTCCAGCTCCCGCTGCGGCGGCACCACGTCGCAGGCCACGCCCGCCTCGAACAGCGGCCGGTAGTGCTCCAGCGCGATCCGGGAGTGCTCCAGCGCGGTCGACGGCTTGGAGTCCAGCTCCAGCGCCCACCAGCTGTGCCAGTCCGCCAGCAGCGCCACCTCGGCCCGCGAACGGGTCCCCTCGATGCCCGGGAGCGACGCCAACTCCCGTCCCAGTTCCGTCACTTCGCGGAAGATCCGGGTATCGGTCCCGCCGTGCGGCAGCATCGCCGAGTGGAACTTCTCCGCGCCGCCCAGGGACTGCCGCCACTGGAAGAACAGCACCGCGTCCGCGCCCTGGGCGACGGCCTGCCAGCTCCACAGCCGCATCGCCCCGGGCGGCTTGGGGCCGTTGCGGGGCCGCCAGTTGACCGCGCTCGGCGCCTGTTCGAGCAGCAGCCAGGGCTGCCCGGAGCGCGCCGAGCGCATCAGGTCGAAGACGTAGCCGGCCCGGATGTGGTCGTCACCGGCGTAGGGGTCCTGGTAGAAGTCCAGTGCCATCGCGTCCATGTGCGGCGACCAGGCGAACGCGTCGACCGGCTTGTGCTGCGGCATCAGGTTGGTGGTGACCGGGACCTCGGGCGTCAGCCGGTTCAGCACCTCCTTCTCGGCGAGGTAGCAGGCGCGCAGCGCCTCGTCGCCGAAGCGCAGATAGTCCAGTTGCTGCGCGGGATTGGGGAAGGTGGGCGCGGTGCGGGGCGGCAGCACCTCGTCGAAGTCGCCGTACCCCTGCGACCAGAAGGCCGTCGACCAGGCGGCGTTGAGCGCCGCCACGCTCCCGTAGCGCTCGCGCAGCCAGCGCCGGAAGTCCTCGGCGGACACCGCGCAGTAGCACTGGCGGGTGTGGCAGCCGTATTCGTTGCCGATGTGCCACATGGCGAGCGCGGGGTGGCCGGCGTAGCGGGTGGCGAGCTGCTCGACGAGCCGTACGGCGTGCGCGCGGTAGACGGGGCTGGAGGGGCAGTAGTGCTGCCGGCCGCCGGGCCAGCGGCGCTGCCCGTCGGGGCCCTCGGGCAGGATCTCGGGGTGCGCGTGGGAGAGCCAGGGCGGTGGTGAGGCGGTCATCGTCGCCAGGCAGACGGCGACACCGGCGCCGGCCAGGTTGTCCATGACCCGGTCGAACCAGCTGAAGTCCCACTGCCCGGGCCGGGGTTCGACCCTCGCCCAGGAGAAGATCCCGGCGGTGACCATGGTGACGTGGGCCGCCTTCATCAGCTTCAGGTCCTCGGCCCACACCTCCTCGGGCCACTGCTCGGGGTTGTAGTCGCCGCCGAATTGGATGCCCATGGATCCCCCTACGGATCGAAGCTCGGACGGGGCGTCGCGGGCCGCCGTCGGCGGGTCCCGCTCATGACGAGTTCTTGTACACGCTCCAGCCGCCGTCGACGACGAGGCTCGCGCCGGTGACGAAGGACGCCTCGTCGGAGAGCAGGAAGGCGATGGCGGCGGCGACCTCCTCGGGCCGCCCCAGCCGCCGCGCCGCCGTCTCCGCGGCGCTGGCCTGCCGCTGCGCCTCGTCGATACCGTCCCAGGCCGCGGTGAGCACCGGGCCCGGCAGCACGCTGTTGACCCGCACCTGCGGCCCGTACTCGACTGCCAGCTGCCGCCCCAGACCGGTCAGCCCGGCCTTGGCCGCCGCGTACGCGGGCCGTCCCGGCAGGCCCACCAGCGCGTGCACGGACGAGGTCAGCACCACCGCGCCGTGGCGTTCGCGCAGGTCCTCAAGGGTGGCGCGGACGCCGAGGAAGGAGCCGGTCAGGTTCACCGCGAGCTGCCGGTCCCACTCCGCGAGCGAGGTGGCGTCGGCGGCCGCCACATGGGGCAGGAAGGCGTTGCTGACCAGTCCGTCCACCGGCCCGTAGCGCTGCCGTGCGGCCTTCGCCGCCCGCTGCCAGTGGGCCTCGTCCGCCACATCGCAGTGCTCGTACGAGGCCCGGCCGCCGGCCGCCCTGATGCGCCGTGCGAGGTGCTCGCCGCGTGCGTCGTCGATGTCCAGCAGCAGGACGCCGGCGCCCTCGGCGGCCAGCCGGTCGGCGGTGGCCGCCCCGATCCCGGCGGCGGCCCCGGTCACCAGGACCGTACGGCCCTCGAACCGCTTGCCGTACGGGCCGCTCGGCGGGTGCGGTGGTCGCTGCTGGCTCATGGCGCGATCCAAGTGCACAAGGCGAGCGAGGGGCAAGGGGACGTGGTACGAGAGGGGCGTGCGTCAATTCAGGGGGCGCGCTTTACCTGCTTGTGCGCCGTCAGATATGGCGCGTAACAGTCTGTCGCGCGCCGTCGTAGATCTTTCCCGGAGGGGTGTGCATCCGGCTCTGCCACCTCGGACGCGAGCGCCCGCGCCGTATGCCCGGGAGCGCGCGCCCCTCACCCACCTCGGAAAGTTGGCGGACCTCCGGCCCGGAAGCCCCCGGGCGCCGCCGCCCGCCGGTCCTTGTCCGCCCTGCGCCGTCGCCGCGCGCTATGCGGGGGTGTTGTCGAACGGACCCGTCAACCGCCTTAGCAGTCCGGCCAGTTCGCCGCGCTGCTGGCGGGAGAGTTCGGCGAGAATGGCACGCTCCTGGACCAGTAGTCCGGCCAGCGACTGGTCGGCCTTGTCGCGGCCCTCGGCGGTCAGCCTGACCAGGACTCCCCGCCGGTCGCTGGGGTCCGGCAGCCGCTCGACGAGGTCCTTCTTGGCCAGCCGGTCGATGCGGTTGGTCATCGTCCCGGACGTGACCAGCGTCTGCGTCAGCAGCGCGCCGGGGGAGAGCTGATACGGCGCCCCGGCCCGGCGCAGCGCGGTCAGCACGTCGAACTCCCAGGGCTCCAGCCCCACCTCGGCGAACGCGATGCGGCGGGCCCGGTCGAGGTGTCTGGCCAGCCGGGAGACGCGGCTGAGGACCTCGAGCGGTTCCACGTCGAGGTCCGGGCGCTCACGGCGCCATGCAGCGACCAGTCGGTCGACCTCGTCCTCCATGACGATCAGTGTAGAGGGTCTGTCGACATGAAGTCTCTTGACGTCAAGATATATTCCGCTGGACTATGGGGCATCGTCGGCGGGGGCTCGGTTTCCAGCCGAGACGGCCCGAACCAGACCGTGCCAGCTTTGAGTCAGCCCTGCACCAGCAAAGGGGTCCAGAACATGCACGACGCGCCCACCTGGGATCCGCAGCAGTACCTCCGCCACTCCGGGCACCGTACCCGCCCCTTCCACGACCTGCTCGCGCGGATCCCGGAACTCCCCAGGCGGCAACGCCCCGCCCGGATCGCCGACCTGGGCTGCGGCCCGGGCAACGTCACCGTCCAACTCGCCACCCGCTGGACCGACGCGCACATCACCGGATACGACAACTCCCCGGAGATGCTCAAAGAAGCCGAGAACCACACCGGCCCCACCCCGGGCGGCGGCCACCTCGACTTCGCGCCCGCCGACGCCGCCGACTGGACTCCCGACGAGCCCTACGACCTGATCGTCTCCAACGCGGCACTGCAGTGGGTCCCCAACCACCCGGACTCCTTCGCCCGCTGGATCGACGCCCTCACCCCCGGCGGCACCTTCGCCTTCCAGGTCCCCGGCAACTTCACCTCGCCCAGCCACGCCCTGCTCGGCGAACTGTGCGACAGCCCCCAGTGGCGCCAGCGCCTCACCACCCACGGCCGGCGCTTCGTCCACATCCTGGAGCCCGCCGAATACCTCGAACGCCTCACCGACCTCGGCTGCACCACCGACGTGTGGGAGACGACCTACGTCCAGCTCCTGGAAGGCGACGACCCGGTCCTCGACTGGGTCAAGGGCACCGCCCTGCGCCCCGTCCTGACGGAACTGGAGAACGACCCGCTCGCCCGCGAGGCCTTCCTCGCCGAATACCGCGACGCCCTCCGCAAGGCCTACCCCACGGGCCGGCACGGCACGGTCTTCCCCTTCCGCCGCATCTTCGCCGTCGCCCGGAAACCGACCGACTGACCCCCACCCCTCCCAGGCCCCGACCTCAGTTCTTGCGATGCCCTATCAACCGCGGCTTCGCCTCCAGGTTGCCCAGGCCGTGCCAGGCCAGGTTCACCAGGTGGGCCGCCACCTCGGCCTTCTTCGGCTTGCGGGTGTCCACCCACCACTGGCCGGTCAGGGCGACCATGCCGACCAGCGCCTGGGCGTAGAGCGGGGCCAGTTTCGGATCGAAGCCGCGGGCCTTGAACTCCAGGCCCAGGATGTCCTCGACCTGGGTGGCGATATCGCTGATCAGGGAGGCGAACGTACCCGTGGACTGGGCGACGGGGGAGTCGCGGACCAGGATGCGGAAGCCGTCGGTGAAGGTCTCGATGTAGTCCAGGAGCGCGAAAGCCGCCTGTTCGAGCAGCTCACGGGGGTGGCCGGCGGTCAGCGCGCTGGTCACCATGTCCAGCAGCTGGCGCATCTCGCGGTCCACGACCACCGCGTACAGCCCCTCCTTGCCGCCGAAGTGCTCATAGACCACCGGTTTGGAGACGCCGGCCTTGGCCGCGATCTCCTCGACCGACGTGCCCTCGAAGCCGCGCTCGGCGAAGAGCGTGCGACCGATGTCCAGCAGCTGCTGCCGGCGCTCCGCACCAGTCATCCGTACCCTGCGGGCACGCCGGGTGCCCGCAGACGCGGAAGGCTTGCCCTTGCTGCTGCTCGTACTGCTGCTGTCGATCGCCACCCGTCAATCATGCCTTCCTCGACTACCGCGGGGAGGTACCCCCGGCGGCCATCTCCTTGCGCCGGGCCTCGATGCGCGAGGCGCTCGGCCACCGCACGTCGTACGCCCAGCCCGCCTTCTCGAACCAGCGGATCAGCCGGGCGCTGGAGTCCACCTGCCCCCGCAGCACACCGTGCCGGGCGCTCGTCGGGTCCGCGTGGTGCAGGTTGTGCCAGGACTCGCCGCAGGACAGCACCGCCAGCCACCAGACGTTGCCGGACCTGTCGCGGGACTTGAACGGGCGCTTGCCCACGGCGTGACAGATGGAGTTGATCGACCACGTCACGTGGTGCAGCAGCGCCACCCGCACCAGCGAGCCCCAGAAGAACGCGGTCAGCGCGCCCTGCCAGGACCACGTCACCAGACCGCCCACCAGCGGCGGGATCAGCAGCGACACCGTCGTCCACACCACGAACTGGCGGGAGATCGCACGCACCGCATCGTCCTTGATCAGGTCCGGTGCGTACTTGTGCTGCGGGGTCTGCTCCTCGTCGAACATCCAGCCGATGTGGGCCCACCACAGGCCCTTCATCAGCGCGGGCACCGTCTCGCCGAAGCGCCACGGCGAGTGCGGGTCGCCCTCGGCGTCGGAGAACTTGTGGTGCTTGCGGTGATCGGCCACCCAGCGCACCAGCGGACCCTCCACCGCCAGCGACCCCATGATCGCCAGCGCGATCCGCAGCGGGCGCTTCGCCTTGAACGCGCCATGCGTGAAGTAGCGGTGGAAGCCGATCGTGATGCCGTGGCAGCCGATGTAGTACATCGCGGTCATCAGGCCCAGATCCAGCCAGCTCACCCCCCAGCCCCAGGCCAGCGGCACCGCGGCCACCAGCGCCACGAACGGGACGGTGATGAAGAGCAGGAGCGTGATCTGTTCGACGGACCTGCGCTGTTCGCCGCCCAGCGTCGCGGACGGCAGCGGGCGACCGGTAGCCGGATCAACGGGCGAATCGGCAGGAATCGGTGATTCTTCTACGGCTTCAGGGCCAGCGGTCATGGTGTCCCTCGTCGGGGGCTCGGGGGCACGGCTACGGCTACGGGACCGTAACCTACGGTCTCGTAAGTATGGCAGCGACACCGACACGGGCAAGGCCGTGACAGGCCTCACACCCGCACCACCCGCCACAGATGCCCACCCATCGGACGGTGTGATCCGCTGACAGCGGGCAGATCTATCCTGGGCACGTCGGACAGCGCGGTCCGCAACCCGCCCGCATCAGACCTGCCCACCCGTCGCCCGCCACCACCCCTCCGCGAGTCGCGGCGCGACGTCCCTGAATGCCGCAAGGAGCCGCACCAGTGAGCAGTGCCGACAACAACCCCGCCGCGATCACGCCCGCCGACAGCCCCGAAGCCGGCCCGAGCGACAACGTCGCCCTGCGCGCCGACATCCGCCGCCTCGGCGACCTCCTCGGCGAAACCCTCGTCCGGCAGGAAGGCCCCGACCTCCTCGACCTCGTCGAGCGGGTCCGCGCCCTGACCCGCTCCGACGGCGAGGCGGCGGCCCGGCTCCTCGGCGACACGGACCTGGCCACCGCCGCGAAGCTGGTACGCGCCTTCTCGACCTACTTCCACCTCGCCAACGTCACCGAGCAGGTCCACCGCGGCCGCGAGCTGCGCGCCCGCCGCGCCGCCGAGGGCGGCATCCTCGCCCGCACCGCCGACATGCTCAAGGACGCCGACCCCCAGCACCTCCGCGAGACCGCGGCCCACCTCGGCGTACGCCCCGTCTTCACCGCACACCCCACCGAGGCCGCCCGCCGCTCCGTCCTCACCAAGCTCCGCAAGGTCGCCGAACTCCTCGACCGCACCGACGCCACCGAGCGCCACCGCACCGACCTGCGCCTGGCCGAGAACATCGACCTCATCTGGCAGACCGACGAGCTGCGCGTCGCCCGCCCCGAGCCGACCGACGAAGCCCGCAACGCCATCTACTACCTCGACGAGCTGGGCCGCGGCGCCGTCGGCGACGTCCTCGAAGACCTCGCCGCCGAGCTGGAGCGCGCCGGCACCGAGCTGCCCCCCGGCACCCGCCCGCTCACCTTCGGCACCTGGATCGGCGGCGACCGCGACGGCAACCCCAACGTCACCCCCCAGGTCACCTGGGACGTCCTGATCCTCCAGCACGAGCACGGCATCACCGACGCCCTCGAACACGTCGACGAGCTCCGCGGCGCCCTGTCGAACTCCATCCGCAACTGCGGCGCCACCGACGAGCTGCTGGCCTCCCTCCAGCACGACCTCGAACTCCTCCCCGAGATCAGCCCCCGCTACAAGCGCCTGAACTCCGAGGAGCCCTACCGCCTCAAGGCCACCTGCATCCGGCAGAAGCTCGTCAACACCCGCGACCGCCTCGCCGCCGACACCCCCCACGTCCCCGGCCGCGACTACCTCGGCACCGCCGAACTCCTCGACGACCTCACCCTCATCCAGACCTCGCTGCGCGCACACCGCGGCGGCCTGGTCGCCGACGGCCGCCTCGAACGCACCCTCCGCACCATCGGCGCCTTCGGCCTGCAGCTCGCCACCATGGACGTCCGCGAACACGCCGACGCCCACCACCACGCCCTCGGCCAGCTCTTCGACCGCCTCGGCGAGGAGTCCTGGCGCTACGTGGACATGCCGCGCGACTACCGCCGCAAGCTCCTCGCCAAGGAGCTGCGCTCCCGCCGCCCCCTGGCCCCCACCCCGGCCCCCCTCGACGAAGCCGGCGCCAAGACCCTCGGCGTCTTCCGCACCATCGGCAAGGCCAAGAAGACCTTCGGCCCCGAGGTCGTCGAGTCCTACATCATCTCCATGTGCCAGGGCTCCGACGACGTCTTCGCCGCCGCCGTCCTCGCCCGCGAAGCCGGCCTGATCGACCTGCACGCCGGCTGGGCCAAGATCGGCATCGTCCCGCTGCTGGAGACCACCGACGAGCTCAAGATCGCCGACCAGCTGCTCGACGAAATGCTCGCCGACCCCTCCTACCGCCGCCTGGTCGCCCTCAACGGCGACGTCCAGGAAGTCATGCTCGGCTACTCGGACTCCTCCAAGTTCGGCGGCATCACCACCTCCCAGTGGGAGATCCACCGCGCCCAGCGCCTGCTGCGCGACGTCGCCCACCGCCACGGCGTACGACTGCGCCTCTTCCACGGCCGCGGCGGCACCGTCGGCCGCGGCGGCGGCCCCTCCCACGACGCGATCCTCGCCCAGCCCTACGGCACCCTCGAAGGCGAGATCAAGGTCACCGAACAGGGCGAGGTCATCTCCGACAAGTACCTCGTGCCCTCCCTGGCCCGGGAGAACCTGGAGCTGACCGTCGCCGCCACCCTCCAGGCCTCCGCCCTGCACACCGCACCCCGCCAGTCCGACGAGGCCCTCGCCCGCTGGGACGCCGCCATGGAGACCGTCTCCGAGGCCGCCCACGGCGCCTACCGCCGCCTCGTGGAGGACCCCGACCTCCCCGCCTACTTCTTCGCCTCCACCCCCGTCGACCAGCTCGCCGAGCTGCACCTGGGCTCCCGCCCCTCACGCCGACCCGACTCCGGCGCCGGACTCGACGGCCTGCGCGCCATCCCCTGGGTCTTCGGCTGGACCCAGTCCCGCCAGATCGTCCCCGGCTGGTTCGGCGTCGGCACCGGCCTCAAGGCCGCCCGCGAAGCCGGCCTCGACCCCGTCCTCGACGAGATGCACGAGCACTGGCACTTCTTCCGCAACTTCCTGTCCAACGTCGAGATGACCCTGGCCAAGACCGACCTGCGGATCGCCCAGCACTACGTCGACACCCTCGTCCCCGACGAGCTCAAGCACGTCTTCGACGTCATCAAGGCCGAGCACGAACTCACCGTCGCCGAGGTCCTGCGCATCACCGGAGAGAACGAACTCCTCGACGCAAGCCCGGTCCTCAAGCAGACCTTCCACATCCGCGACGCCTACCTCGACCCGATCTCCTACCTCCAGGTCTCCCTCCTGCACCGCCAGCGCACCGCCGCCGAACGCGGCGACGAAGCCGACCCCGTGCTGGCCCGCGCACTGCTGCTCACCGTCAACGGCGTCGCCGCCGGCCTGCGCAACACCGGCTGACCCCACCGCGCACACACGACGGCGGCCGGCCCCTCACCCGAGGAGCCGGCCGCCGTCGTCGCTACGTCTGTCCGTTGGGTCAGGGCCGGACAAGCCCCTATGCCACCCGCCCTACATCGCGGCGAACGCCGCCCCCAACAACACCGCCCCCAACAAACCCATCACCCACGCCGTACGCCGCATCCGCATCCCCCCGGCCACCACCAGCGCCGCCAACAACAACGACCCCGCGAACGGCACCCACGCATGCAACACCCCCGCCGGCCCCGACCGCACCGCCTGCGACGAACCCGGCTTGAGCACCACCTCGACCCGCTCACCCCTGTCCGGCGCCGCCGCCCGCGCGACCGACACCTTCCGGGCCCCCCGGCCCTCCCCCTCCGGCACAAACGGACCCGTGCACCGCTCACCCGCACACGCCGACACCGTCATCGCACCGCGCTCCCGCCCCTTGACGAGCATCGCGTACTGCGCCGTACCCCACGACGTCCACACACCCGCCACCAGCAGGAGCAACGCCAGCAACCCCATCAACCCCGTCCGGGCGACGAGCAGCACCCCATAGGCACTCTCACCCACCCGCCGGGAACGGCTGCGTCTGACCGAACTCGTGCGCGTACTGCTTCTGGGCATGGCGGCGATCCTTGGCCATCCACCAGCACCCGGTCAACCTCGGACCACAGTTCGTCAGACCCTGACCCGCACTGTCCCATTCACGTGTTGTACGTGCTCTGCGCCCGTTCCAACCCCTCCACGATCAACGTCTCCACCGCATCCGCCGCACGATCCACGAAGTAATCCAGCTCCCGACGCTCCGCCGAACCGAAATCCTTCAACACGAAATCCGCCACCTGCATACGACCCGGCGGACGCCCGATCCCGAAACGCACCCGGTGGTACTCCGCACCCAACGACTTCGTGATCGACTTCAGACCGTTGTGACCGTTGTCACCGCCGCCCAACTTCAGCCGCAGCGCACCGTAATCAATATCCAACTCATCATGAACCGCCACGATGTTGGCCACCGGGACCTTGTAGAAATCCCGCAACGCCGTCGTCGGCCCACCCGACAGATTCATGAACGACAACGGCTTCGCCACCACCACCCGGCGACTGCCCGGCCCCGGCGGACCGATCCGACCCTCCACCACCTGCGCCCGCGCCTTGTGCGCCTTGAAACGCCCACCCATGCGCTCGGCCAACAGATCGGCCACCATGAAACCGACGTTGTGCCGATTGCCGGCGTACTCCGGACCGGGATTACCCAGCCCCACCACCAGCCAGGGGCTGCCTGCATCCGTCATCTGCACGCTCCTTCAACAACGCAACCGTCGCCCCACGCCAACAGCGCGGGACGACGGTCACAAAGACGAACCCGAGGCACACCGGCAACAGCCGCCCACCCCGGAAGAGGATCAGGCCTCGGCGCCCTCGGCACCCTCACCCTCGGCGGCCTCCTCGGCCGGCGCCTCCGCCTGCGCCGAGACGACCTGCAGCACCACGGCGTCGTCCTCAACGGCCAGCGTGGTGCCCGACGGCAGGGCGATGTCCTTGGCCTGCACCGACGAACCGGCGTCCAGACCCGCGATGGAGACCGTGACCGACTCCGGGATGTGGGTGGCCTCGGCCTCGACCGGCAGGGTGTTCAGCACGTGCTCGAGCAGGTTGCCACCCGGGGCCAGCTCGCCCTCGGTCTGGATCGGCAGCTCGACGGTGACCTTCTCGCCCTTCTTCACGGCCAGGAAGTCCACGTGCACCAGGAACCGGCGGATCGCCTCACGCTGCACGGCCTTGGGGATGACCAGCTCGCTCTTGCCGTCGAACTCCAGACGCAGCAGCGCGTTCGGGGTCTTCAGGGCCATCATCAGCGCGTGGCTGTCCACGGCGACGTGCTGCGGCTCCGCGCCGTGACCGTAAATGACACCGGGAACCTTCGCCTCACGACGCAGACGGCGGGCAGCACCCTTACCGAAGTCGTTCCGCAGCTCACCGGCAAGCTTGATCTCAGCCATAACAGCACTCCTCGTATCGCAGAAACATCTGGTGGGCGTCACCCGGCCCACGACAGACCTGCTACGAAGAGCGCGTCGATAACGGACAGCCACCACAAAAGGGCGGCCTCCCTCGCCGAGCAACTCCACGAGTCTACCCGGCCGGGAGGCCGCCCCAAAGTCGATCAATCAGTACGAGAGATCGCTCACTGCTCGTCGAACAGACTCGTCACCGAGCCGTCCTCGAAGACCTCACGCAGCGCCCGCGCGATCGTCGGCGCCATCGACAGCACCGTGATCTTGTCCAGCTCCAGCTCGGACGGCGTGGGCAGCGTGTTGGTGAACACGAACTCGCTCACCTTCGAGTTCTTCAACCGGTCCGCCGCCGGACCCGACAGCACACCGTGCGTCGCCGTCACGATGACATCCGCCGCACCATTGGCGAACAGCGCGTCGGCCGCGGCACAGATCGTGCCACCCGTGTCGATCATGTCGTCGACCAGGACACACACCCGGCCCTCCACATCACCGACGACCTCATGGACCGTGACCTGATTCGCCACGTCCTTGTCCCGGCGCTTGTGGACGATCGCCAGCGGCGCACCCAGCCGGTCGCACCAACGGTCGGCGACCCGCACCCGGCCCGCGTCCGGGGAGACCACCGTGAGCTTGTCGCGATCCACCTTCGCGCCCACGTAGTCCGCGAGAACCGGCAGCGCGAAAAGGTGATCCACCGGACCGTCGAAGAAGCCCATGATCTGGTCCGTGTGCAGATCCACCGTCACCACACGGTCCGCACCCGCGGTCTTCATCAAATCCGCGATCAGCCGCGCCGAAATCGGCTCACGGCCACGGTGCTTCTTGTCCTGACGCGCATAGCCATAGAACGGCACGACCACCGTGATGCTCCGAGCGGAAGCCCGCTTCAACGCATCAATCATGATCAGCTGCTCCATGATCCACTTGTTGATCGGAGCCGTGTGGCTCTGAATCAAGAAGCAATCCGCGCCACGCGCGGACTCCTGATAGCGGACATAGATCTCACCGTTGGCGAAGTCGAAAGCCTTCGTCGGGACCAGGCCGACACCCAGCTGATGCGCGACCTCCTCCGCCAGTTCGGGGTGGGCGCGGCCGGAGAAGAGCATCAGCTTCTTCTCGCCGGTCGTCTTGATCCCGGTCACAGCAAATCTCCTCGAATCACAGTTTGCGTGCGCTCATCACGGTACGCCCCGCACGGCGCACCCTTTGCACGATCACTACTCGCCCTCAGGCTCCCGGCGAGCAGCCGAAGCGGCCTGCGCGGCGGCGCTTCCGGGCCGCTTCCGCGCGACCCAACCCTCGATATTCCGCTGCTGGCCACGCGCGACCGCCAGCGAACCCGGGGGCACATCCTTGGTGATGACCGAGCCGGCCGCCGTATAAGCGCCGTCCCCGATCGTGACAGGAGCCACAAACATGTTGTCCGACCCCGTCCGGCAATGCGAACCGACGGTCGTGTGGTGCTTGGCCTCACCGTCATAATTCACGAACACACTCGCCGCGCCAATATTGGTGAACTCACCAATCGTCGCGTCCCCCACATACGACAGGTGCGGAACCTTCGTCCCCTCGCCGATCGACGCGTTCTTCATCTCCACATACGCGCCGGCCTTCGACTTCGGACCAAGATCCGTCCCCGGACGCAGATACGTATAGGGACCGACATTCGCCCCCGCGCCGATACGCGCACCCTCCGCGACCGTGAACGACACCACGGCACCCGCACCGACCGCCGTATCCGTCAGCCGCGTATGCGGACCCACCTCGGCGCCGGTGGCGACACTCGTGGCCCCCAGCAGCTGCGTCCCCGGATGGATCGTCGCGTCCTGCTCGAAGACGACCGACACGTCGACGAACGTCGAGGCCGGGTCGACGACCGTCACACCGGCCAGCATCGCCCGCTCCAGCAACCGCTCGTTCAGCAGCCGACGGGCCTCGGCCAGCTGCACCCGGTTGTTGATCCCGAGGATCTCGCGGTGATCGCCGGCCACGGCCGCACCCACCCGGTGCCCCGCCTCCCGCACGATCCCCAGCACATCGGTCAGGTACTCCTCGCCCTGACTGTTGTCCGTACGCACCTTGCCCAGCGCATCGACCAGCAGCCTGGCGTCGAAGGCGAACACCCCGGAGTTGATCTCCCGGATCGCCCGCTGGGCGTCGCTCGCGTCCTTGTGCTCGACGATCGCCGTCACCGCGCCGGTGTCCGCGTCACGCACGATCCGGCCGTAGCCGGTCGCATCCGGCACCTCGGCGGAGAGCACGGTCACCGCGTTCTTGTCCGCGGCATGGGTGTCACCGAGCCGCCGGAGGGTCTCGCCGGTCAGCAGCGGGGTGTCGCCGCAGACCACGATCACGGTGCCGTCGAGGACCACACCGCTGCCGCTCAGCTCCTCCAGAGCCGTACGGACGGCGTGGCCGGTGCCCTTCTGCTCGTGCTGCACGGCGGTGCGCACGTCCGGGTCGATCCCGGCGAGATGCGCCTGCACCTGCTCACGGGCGTGGCCGACGACCACGACGAGGTTCTGGGGGTCCAGCTCACGGGAGGCGGCGACGACATGCCCGACGAGGGAGCGGCCGCAGAGGGCGTGCAGGACCTTTGGGGTCGCCGACTTCATGCGGGTGCCCTCACCCGCTGCGAGAACGACGACGGCTGCCGGGCGGTTGGCGCTCACGGGGATGCCCTTCGGCTTCTTGGCTACTTCGGGTGGTGGTCATCCGAAGGATACCGGGGCGTATTGCGGCCGAAACGACAGCGGGTCCTGATCGCAAGATCAGGACCCGAACTTTTGCGGCTCCCCTGCCAGGACTCGAACCCGGACATAAGGCACCAAAAGCCTCAGTGCTGCCAATTACACCACAGGGGATGGTAGAGCGGCCCAAACCGGACATTCCGTCAGTCTGGCCGCGTGGCACCCAACACTATGCCGTACCACCAGCCTTCGATGCGACGGTATAGCTCTGCACTTTGTAGCACCCTGATCACCAGACAGCCGTGGTACCCCTCGCCGACGTTCTTCCGCACGGTCTTGGGGTTGTGTTTCTTGATCGTCGTCTTCTGTAGCGTGGCGACATCGACCCCGACGGAATCGGCCCAGAAGCGCTCGGCGGCTTCGACGTCGCCGGTGCCGTGGATCATCACGCGGTAGCCCACTCGCTCCGGTTCCACACCGAGCAGGCGCAGCCAGGCCAGGAAGACCCGGATGACATCGGGGTCGCTGTTCACGAACTGGATGTGCTCCCGCCGGGCGTACGGCTTGCTCTTGGCGCCCTCGGCCCAGTACAGGGCAGCTCCCACGAGGAGGAGCTCGCGATCCGAGCACTCGCCCACCTGCTCGGCTGCCTTCGCTTTGGTCTGCTCGATCTGCCGATCCCGCGCCGCGCGGTAGGGCGCCCACCGCGCCTCGCGCATCTGGTGCATGGCTTCCGGCGACTTCCTGGGCTTGGGCAGGTCGCGGACCCAGAGCGAGACCGAGCTCTTGGACACCCCGAGCTCCGCCACGATCGCGTCGTACGTCTTCCCTGCGCGCCGCAGCTCGCGGGCCTTCTCGCGCAGGCCGTCCTTGGCGTTCGGACGTTTGGTCCACTCAGGAGGCGGTTCGCCCTCCAGGAGGTGGGTCAGCGTGGCGTCGGTGAGCGACACGCCGAGCCGGTCGCGGATCTGGCGGCGGCTGAGGCCGGCGCGGCGGAGGGCTACGGCTCGGGGGCGTAACGATGCGTGGTCGAGGCGTCCCCGATGTGTGTGCGTCATGGGAACAGGGTGGCGGGCACGGGTGCGCGAAAGCGTCGAAAATGTGGGCGATTCAACACTTCGAGGGATAACCGGCGGTAACGGCTGGTAATGGGCCAGAGCTGTGGTCGGGAAGGGGCCGGGGCAACCGGCGCGGGCGCCCGTACGCTGGTCGGTATGACCGCGACGGGGGCAAGTGAAGGTGTGGGCGCGCGGGGTGCGCCGGTGACGGGGCCGTGGTGGTGGGTCCGGCGGCGCAGTGCCGTACTGGATGTGTTGCTGGCGGTGGCCTCGGGCCTGGAGTGCATGTTCGAGGGCGTGCGGTTTGCGCAGGAGGCGCAGCTGCCGGAGTTGCTCGGGATGTTCTTCGGCCTGGTGGCGGGGCCGGTGTTGCTGGTGCGTCGGCGGTGGCCGGTGGCGGTGGTGCTGGTTTCGATAGCGGTGATGCCTGCGGAGATGGGCGGGCTGCTGAGCGTGGTGGGGCTCTACACGCTTGCCGCGTCGGATGTGCCGCGTCGGATCACGGCGCTGCTGGCGGGGATGACCGTGGCGGGGACGTTGGTGACGACGTTCCTCAGCATGCGGCAGGACATCGCGGCGCAGGAGGACTTCAATCCGCCGGTGTGGTTCGTGCCGGCGATGTCGCTGGCGGTGGGGCTGGTGCTGACGGCGCCGCCGGTGTTGTGGGGGTTGTACGTCGGGGCGCGGCGGCGGTTGGTGGAGAGCCTGCGGGAGCGGGCGGACGGTCTGGAGCGGGAGCTGTCGCTGTTGGCGGACCGGGCCGAGGAGCGGGCGGAGTGGGCCCGTAACGAGGAGCGGACGCGGATCGCGCGGGAGATGCACGACGTGGTGGCGCATCGGGTGAGTCTGATGGTGGTGCATGCGGCCGCGTTGCAGGCGGTGGCGTTGAAGGATCCGGAGAAGGCGTCGAAGAACGCGGGTCTGGTGGGCGACATGGGGCGGCAGGCGCTGACGGAGCTGCGGGAGATGCTGGGGGTGCTGCGGACGGCCGAGGGTCCGGCGGTGCGTGGTTCTGCGGGGGCGGATGCGCCGGAGCGGTTGGCGGCGGTGGCTTCGCGGGCGCGGCCGAAGGCTGATGTGGAGGGGGAGGCGGAGTCGGGGGCCGGTTCGCGGGTGGCGGTGCCGGTGCGGTCTGCGGGGTCGGCGGGGGCGCCGGTGTCCGGGGCGGAGGTGGACCCTGAGGGGCCGTGTCTGGCCGATCTGGGGGTTTTGGTGGGGGAGTCCCGGGCGGCCGGGATGGTGGTGGAGCTGTCGGTGGAGGGGGCCGGCGAGGGGGAGTCGGCTGCTGGGCGCCGGTATGGGGCGCGGGTGGAGCAGACGGTGTACCGGGTGGTGCAGGAAGCGCTGACGAATGTGCACAAGCATGCGCCGGGTGCGCGGGCGCGGGTGCGGCTGGCGCATCGGGAGGGTGAGCTGGCGGTGCAGGTGGAGAACGGGCCGTGTGAGGGCGGTGCGGCGGATGCGGGTCTGCCGAGCGGCGGCAACGGGCTGGTGGGGATGCGGGAGCGGGTGACGGCGCTGGGGGGCGTGTTCGTCTCGGGTCCGACGGAGGCGGGTGGCTTCCGGGTGTCGGCGGTGGTGCCTGCTGCGGTTGCGGCCGGGTGAGTCCTCGTACCTGGTGTGCGGGGTCGCGTCCGCCGGGGGGTGTGTCCGGCGGGCGGTGGGTCAGCCGCTGCTTGGTGGGGTGATTCCCAGCCGGCTGGGTCGGGTGCCGAGTACGAGGGTGCCCAGTGCGGTGTCGATGTCGGCTCCGAGGTACCAGTCGCCGGTGTGGTCGAGGCTGTAGACGCGGCCTTCGGTGTCGATGGCGAGGGTGGCCTGGCTGTAGATGGTGCCGTCGGGGCCGGGGAGTTCCTCGCGGCCCAGGGGGGCGACGTCGGTCTCCAGGGCGCGTCCGAGGTCGCCGAGGGTGCGGGCGAGGTGGAGTCCGTGCAGGGGGTCGAGGGTGAAGGGGGTGGGGGCGATGTGTCGGCCGGGTCCGGGTCCGGCGATGCGCAGGCCGCCGAATTCGGCCCAGGCTTCGACGGCGGCGGGGAAGACGGTGTGGCGGTGGCCGGCGGGGGAGGTGTGGGCGCGGAGGGTGTCGGCCCAGTGTTCGGCCTGCTTTATGTCCCAGCGGCCGGGTTGCCAGCCGGCTTCTTGGAGGGCGACGTCGACGGCGGCGGGGAAGCGGGTGGAGCCGGTGCGGTCGTGGGTGGGGGTGCGGGGGCCGGGGGTGGTGGGCGGCATGGTGGCGGTCAGCTTCCTGTGGGCGTCGCGCCGATGGGCATGACGCCGAAGTGGGCGAGGAGTGCGTCGCAGGAGCGGCAGGGCGGGGCGTAGCTGCCGTGCTGGGGGTCGCCGTCCTCGCGGATGTGGCGTGCGGTGATCTTGGAGTGTTTCAGGGAGCGGCGGGCTTCGCCGTTGGTGAGGGGTTTGCGGGCGGCTCGTTTGGAGCGGTTGGCCTCGACGGCGGTGAGGTGGCGGGAGAGCAGCACGGCTTCGGGACATCGTCCGGTGAAGCGTTCGCGCTGGGCGGTGGGGAGGGCGTCGAGGAAGTCCTGGACGAGGGGGTGCAGTGCGGGGGGCTGTTCGGCCTTGCTCGCGGTGCAGGTGAGGGTGTGTCCGCGTACGGACAATGCGGCGCCGATGGTGGGGAGGATGCCGTCGCGTCGGTGGTGGAGGGCGGGCGCGCGATGGGTGTCGGCGGTGCCGCTCCAGCCGATGCGGGGGTCTCCGGCGCCGGTGCCGTGGCGTGCAGTGGTGCTCATGGTGGTGTGCGTTTCCCTCCCTGCAATCCCCCGGTTTGCGGGGGTCAGCCTGCCAAATGTGCTGGGTGTTCCGGTAGTCGGACGCACTGTCGGTGATCTCACGGGGGGCTGACGGGGTGTCGGTTGGCGGATAACGGGGCTGGTGGGCGGGGTGGTGCGCGGGGGGTGTGGGGGTGGTGGGCCGGCGGGTGACGTCGGTGTGTCGCCGTGCTGACGTGCCAGGGCGGGGGCGCGGGAGGGTGTTGCGGTACGGCATAGGCTGTGCCCCAAAGCCAGCTTCAGCCAGGGGGCAACCGCGATGACGACAGGTCGGCCAGGGCTGGGGGTACCACCCGGCCCCCAGGCGGCGGGACGTGCCGCGCCACCGAATTCGGCCTATGCCGGGCAGGTCGTGCATTTTCCGGACCCGGTCCGTGCCGCGCGGTATCCCGCCGGGGTGCGGGTGGACGGGCAGGGCTTTGCGGAGTTCACGCCGTATGCGCGGGCCGCGGCGGAGATCGCCGAGCCGCCGGAGGGGTTCGGCGTCGACGAGCTGCGGTTGACGGACTATGTGTCGGCGAACGCCGCGCTGCACGCGCAGGGGCACGAGCTGTGGATAGATGTGCCGGCGGTGGCGACGCCGCATGGCTGGACCTGGCATCACGTGGCCGGTACGCGGCGGATGGAGCTGGTTCCGGTCGAGGTCAAGGCGCTGTTGCGGCATCACGGTGGGCTGGCGACGGCCCCGGTGGCGCACGACAAGCGGGGCACCCGGCCGTTGCAGGAGACCCGGCCGGCGCACTTCGGGTTGCCGCACCGTGATCTGTCGGTGGGTGAGGAGCAGGTGGTGCAGGCCGAGGAGGCGCTGGGCTATCGCCTGCCGGGTGCCTACCGCTCGTTTTTGAAGGCGGCGGGCGGGTGTGCGCCGGTGGGTGCGGCGCTGGACGCGGAGCTGGGGCTGCTGGTCGACCAGCCGTTCTTCACGGTGCGCGATGACGCGGCCGTCAACGATCTGGTCTATGTGAACAAGTGCCTGCGGGACCACTTCACCAAGGACTATCTGGGTGTGGCGTTCGTGCAGGGCGGTGTGGTCGCGGTGAAGGTGCGTGGCGAGGCGCTGGGCTCGGTGTGGTTCTGCCCGTATGACGATGCGCGGGATCAGGACGGCTGGTCGGTGCAGGAGCGGGTGGAGCGGCTGCTGTTGCCGTGCGGCGCGGATTTCGATGAGTTTCTGCAGCGGTTGGCGGGCAATCCGCCGGAGCTGGAGACCGTGGCGAACCTGATGGTGGACGGCGGTTTCGCGTACGCGGTGCCGGTGGGGGGTTGAGCGCGATGGTGACGTTTGCACAGGCGCAGGAGCGCGCCGAGCGGTGGGTGAACGGCGATGTGCCGGCGCCGCAGCACCGTGAGGTGCGGGTGCGGGAGTTCGATCTGGGCTTTGTGGCCTGGGCCGAGGACCGGGAGGGGGGTCCGGCGGCGGAGGGCGGCCGGGCCCGGCTGGTGATCGCGCGGGACAGTGGTGAGACGACGCTGTGGCCGGGGTTGCCGGTGGGTGAGGTGATCCGGCGGTACGAGGAGGAGTACGGCGCTTCGGTGGACGGTGGGCAGGGTGCGGCCGAGCCGGCGCCGCAGCGGATCGATCTGGAGGCCACGTCGTTTCTGCTGACGCCGCCGGAGTGGTTGCAGGAGGCGGCGGATGCGATCGGTGTCCCGGACCGGCGGGGCGGGGGCACGGAGTCGGCCGTGGCGGTTCCCTCGCCGGCCGCGTCCCCTGAGCAGGCGCCGCCGGCGCCGGAGGTTCCTTCGGCGTCGGACGCCTGGGCCGAGGTGAGCGTCAACGGTGCCGACGGTGGGGTCGCGCAGACCGGTGCGGATGCGGTGGAGGCGGGCCCGGCGCCGGCCGCTGCCGGTTTTGTTGGTTCCGGTGTGGACGCGACGCCGTGGGCGGCGGCGGACACGACGGGGTCGGACGCGGGGTCGCGGGACCGTTCGGTGGGGCTGCCCGAGACGGTGTTCGCGCCGCCGCTGGCCGGTTACGACGCGGAGGACGAGGCTCCGGCCGCGCCGCGTGCGCGGCCGGAGGCGAAGACGGAGCTGCTGCACGGGGGCAGCCAGTTGCCCCGTACGCAGGTGGCGCCCGCGCTGGAGCTGCCGGACGGGGCCGGGCCGGGCGGTGGTCCGGACGGTCAGGGGCGGCCGGCGGGTGGGCCTGGTGGTGCGCCGTTGCCGCCGCCGATGCCGTCGGCGCCGCCCGCGGCCGCGGGGCTGCCGAATCTGCCGCCGCCGTCCGGGCCGCCGGTCGCCGATGTGCCGCCTCCGCCGGGTGCCGGGGCGCCGGGTGCGTCCGGTCCCGGTACGCCGCCTCCGCCTCCACCCGCGCCTGCGCCGCCCGCGGGCGGTGGGGTGCATGCCGCGGCGACGATGCTGGCCGACGGCTCGTCGCTGCCCGGTAACGCCGCGGCGGGTCCGCCGCCGCCTCCGGGTGCGCCGGGTCGGCCCGGCGCGGGCCGTGGTGGTGCGTCGCAGGACCCGGCGCGGCTCGCGGAGGCCGAGACCGGCAAGGCCGATGCGCGCCCGGGCGGTGGACCCGCGGTGTCCGGTCCGGGTGCGTCCGGTGGGCCGGCCGGTGGCTATGTGCCCACGCAGCTGGTCTCGCAGCTGGATGCGGCGGATGTCGATCTCAGTGCGGTGGACGGGACGGATGGGCCCGGCGCCGAGGGTGCGGGTGCCGGCGGGGCAGGCTCCGGTGGTACGGGTGCCGGTGGTCCCGGTGGCGGGGTGCACGCCGCCGCCACGATGCTCGCCGACGGTGCGTCGTTGCAGGCGAGCCTGGGTGGTGCGGGCGGTCCCGGTGTGCCGCCGCCGCCCGGTCCGCCCGGCGCGCCCAAGCCGCCCGGTCCGCCCGGCAGGTCCGGCGCGTCCGCGGCCGGGCCGGGCCCGGCGGGTCAGGGCGGCCAGGGCGGTCCGCCGCCTCCGCCTCCGGCGCCGCCCGCCGCGGGTGGCACCGGCGGAGGTGGGGTGCACGCCGCGGCGACGATGCTCGCCGGCGGTGCCGCGCTGGGCGGTCCCGGTGGGGCGGGCGCTCCCGCCGCGCCGCCGGCCGGCCACGGTGCCCCGCCCGCGGGTGTGCCCGCCGCGCCGCAGGCCGCGCCGCCCGGCCCCCCGGGCGCGTACGGCTATCCGCCGGCCCCCAGCGGTCAGCCGACCGTCGGCCCCGGCTACATGGCGGTGCTCAGCTATCGCGCGCCGGACGGCTCCGAGCAGAAGATCGTGCGCCGTTCGGCGCCCGGTACGCCGCATCCGGAGTGGCAGCTGCTGCACGAGCTGCGGGCGATGAACGTGCCGCCGCAGCAGGTGCTGGAGCTGCACACGGAGCTGGAGTGCTGCGATCTGCCGGGTGGCTACTGCGCCCGGATGATCCGGGACAACTGGCCGCAGGTGCGCATCAGCCACACCGCCGCGTACGGCCGGGACCATGCCTCGCGTCAGCAGGGCGTACGGCATCTGGTGGAGCATCAGGGCGAGTTGCACCAGGTCGCGGACGGTCCGGCGCGGCCGGCGCCGGTGCGGGTGCCGCTGCCGCACCCCTCCCAGGTGCAGCCGGCGCCGCCGATTCCGCCGCAGGCGATCGGCCAGGAGCTGGAGCAGGCCTTCGGTCCGCAGGGGATCTTCCGCTTCGATCAGCGGGCGGTCTCCCGGCACGGCGTGCCCGAGGTGGTGGCGCAGATGCTGGTGTGGGCCGGGCTGCCGGTCGACTTCGGGCCGTTCTTCTGGGCGCAGGCGCAGCCGGGCCGCCCGGTGCCGACGCTGGCGGAGCTGGCGGCGGAGCGGGGCGTGCAGCCGGCCGCCGACGCGGGCTCGTATCTGGTGATGGGCAACGACTTCGGCCGTCAGCTGTGTGTCCAGTACGGGACCGCGCACATCGTGGCGGTGCCGATGGAGGGTGGGCCGGGTGGCCAGCCGGCGGCGCCGCAGTTCGTCAACAGCGGGCTGCCGGAGTTCGTGCGCTGTCTGGCGATGCTGGGGCGGATGTGGCGGCTGCGTTACGGGCTGACGCCGGAGCAGGCGGGCCGCTGGACCGTCGACTTCCAGGCGCAGCTGGTCGCGCTGGACCCGCCGGCGCTCGGTTCGCCGGAGACCTGGTGGTCGGTGCTCCTCGAGCAGATGTGGGACGGGCTGCTGTAGGCCGCGTCCGCGCCGCGCGCCGCATGGAGGGTGCGCGGCGCGGGGCGGGGCCGCCGTGGCGACGGGTCCGGGTCTCGACCTGCGGGACGGGCCGGGCGCCGGGACCATGCCGGTATGGGCCGTCCGATACCCCCGCGCTACCGGGCGGGGCGGTTGCGGTCGCCGCGCGGGGCGGGCCTGCCGCGGCGCCGTTGGTCGTGGCTCGGCTGGTTGCTGGTGTCGTTGCTGTTGCTGGTCGTGCTGGTGGTGGCGGCCGGGGCCGGGCTGTACGTCCGGGCGGGGCGGGAGCTGCGGCACACCGACGCGCTGGCGGACTACGCCGGGCGGCCGGCTGCCGGCCGGGGGACGAACTGGCTGCTGGTGGGCTCCGACAGCCGCGCCGGGCTGACCCCGCGGCAGCGCGCGGAGCTGCACGTCGGCAACGGCCGGGTGCGGAACACCGACACGATCATGGTGCTGCACTACGGCCAGCACGGCCCCGCTCTGGTCAGTCTGCCGCGCGACAGCTACGTCCCCGTTCCCGGCCACGGCGGCCGGAAGATCAATGAGGCGTATGCGGACGGCGGTCCGCGGTTGCTCACCCGGACGGTGGAGCAGGCGACCGGTCTGCGCGTCGACCGCTATGCCGAGGTGAACTTCCTGGGTCTGGTGCGGGTCGTGGACGCGCTGGGCGGCGTACGGCTGTGCCTGGAGGCGCCGCTGAGGGACGAGCCGTCGGGGGCGGACTTCCGGGCCGGCTGCCAACGGATGGACGGCGGGCGGGCGCTGGCGTACGTGCGGGCGCGTTATGCGGACCCGGAGGGTGACCTCGGACGGGTGAAGCGGCAGCGGCGGCTGATCGGCGCGGTGGCGGAGGCGATGGCCGGCCCTGATGTGTACCTCGACCCGGCCCGGCTCAAGCGGGTGCTGGACACCTCGCTGGCGGCGCTGACCGTCGACGAGGGCGCGGGGGCGGCGCAGGTGCTGGACATGGGCTGGGCGCTGCGGCGGGTCGCCGGGGGCGAGGGGGCGGCGACGACGGTTCCGGTGCGGCGGCCCGGAGTGTGGGTGGACGGCGCGGGGGCGGTGCTGCTCTGGGACGAAAACAGGGCGAAGCGGTTGTTCCAATCCTTGTACAAGGATGATCCAATTCCGACTTCTGGCGATAAATGACGCATCCTGGGGGGACGGTCCGGGCGAAGTGCCGCAAGGGTGGGTCTCTGCACCGGTCTGCAAGGACAAGCGCGCGTAACTGCACAGAGGGGCTTGAGGGATGAGTGCACCGGTTTCGCCTCATGGGTTCGAGACCGTACGAGGGCGTGGCTATCGGCCGGAGGACGTCGACCGCCGGTTCGAGGGGCTCGCGATCGACCGTGACTCCTGCTGGGAGCGCGCCGCGCGGCTCACCGTCCTGTGCAACGAGATGGAGGACGAACTCGCCGGGCTGCGGCTCTATCTGGCGAAGCTGCCGCCGCAGACGTACGAGTCCCTCAGCAGCGAGGCCCGGCTGATCCTGAGCACGGCGGAGTCCGAGGCGGAGCGGCTGCGGGCCGAGGCCGAGCAGGCCGCCGAGCGGGCCCGTGACGAGTCCGACGCCTTCACGCACCAGGTCCGGGCCGCGGCGGACCAGACCGCCTCCGCCCTGCGCACCGAGGCCGACGAGCTGGCCCGGCGCACCGAGGAGCGGGCGCAGGAGGACGGCGCGAAGCGGGTGGCCGCGGCGGCCAAGGACGCCGAGCGCCTGCGCGCGGAGGCGGCCGAGGAGTGGGGGCAGGCGGTGCGCGACACCGCCCGGATGCTGCGCGAGCAGGAGAAGCAGCAGGCCGAGGCGTGGGAGGCGGCCGGGCGGGAACTGGCGAAGCTGGACGCGGAGATGGACGAGCTCGTCGCGGAGCGGGACGCCCGCGGGCAGGCCGTCCTCGCCGACCGGCGCCGGCTCTACGCGGAGGCCGAGGAGGCCGCCCGGCACCGGCAGGAGGACGCCGAGGACCGCGCGGCCGGGCTGCTGGCCCGGGCGAGGGTCGAGGTGGAGCGCATCGAGCGGGCCACGGAGCGGGCCCTGCGCGAGCACGCCGAGCAGCGCGAGGAGGTCCGCACCCATATGACGCACGTCCGCAACAGCCTGGCGGCGCTGACGGGCAAGGCGCCGGCGGCGGACGGGGCGGACGGCGGGCCCGCCACGGGGTCCGGCGGCGACCCCGACAACGAGGACACCCTGACCACCGAGCTGCCCCGGCCGCGCGGCTGACGCCTACCGCCCCGGAGGCGCCGCCTCGCCCGCGCTCTCGCCTCCGGCCGCACGGGCCCGGCCGTCCTGGTCGGCGCGGGCGTCGGCGTGCACCGGGAAGTGCCGCGGCGCCAGCAGCACCAGGGCGAGCAGGGCGAGCGCGGCGGCCGCGGCGGCGCCGAGGTAGACGTGGTCGACGGTGGTGTCGACGGCCCGGCGCAGGTAGTCGGTGGCGCGGGCGGTGAGCGCGCCGGACTGCTCCAGGGCGCGGGAGACCGAGTCGAGGTCGCCGGGGAGGCCGGGGCGGATGTCCGCGGGGGCGTGCGCGAGGCGGTCGTCGAGGGTGGCGTTGGCCAGGGCGCCGAAGAGCGCGGCGCCCACCGACTGGCCGACCTGGCGGCAGAACAGTATCGAGGCGGTGGCGGTGCCGCGCTCGGCGTAGCCGACCGAGGACTGCACGCCGATGATCAGCGGCAGCTGGAAGAGCCCGAGGGCCGCGCCCAGCGCCAGCATGATCAGGGCGGGCTGCCAGGCGGCGCCGGGGTAGGGCAGCAGGGGGAAGGCGAGCAGGATCGCGCCGGCCGCGCCGATGCCGAGCATCGCGCAGGTGCGGATGCCGGTGCGGCGGTAGACGTGGCTGCTCAGGGCGGCCGACAGCGGCCAGCTCAGCGTCATCACCGAGAGCACGAAACCGGCGGCCGTCGGGCCCAGGCCCAGCACCGACTGGGCGTAGGTGGGCAGGAAGACGGTCGGTGCGACCATCAGCAGGCCCTGCGCGCCCAGGGCGAGGTTGACGGCGGCGATGGTGCGGCGGCGCCAGACCCAGCCGGGGATGATCGGCTCCGCGGCGCGGCGCTCGATCAGGACGGTGGCCGCCGCGCCCGCCGCGCTGCCGGCGAACAGCAGCAGCGACGGCGCGGAGAGCCAGGGCCAGGCGACGCCGCCCTGGACCAGCGCGGTCACCAGCAGCCCGCCACTGGCGAAGATCGCCAGCGCGCCGGGCCAGTCGACGCGCGGACGGCGGCCTTGGGAGCCGCGCCGCGCCCGGGCGTCCTCGTGGAAGTGCCGCACGATCAGCCACAGCGCCACCGCGCCCACCGGCACATTGACCAGGAAGATCCACCGCCAGTCGGCGTAGGTGGCGAGCAGCCCGCCCAGGGCGGGGCCGGCGACCGCCGAGGTGGCCCAGACACTGGAGAGCCTGGCCTGTATCCGGGGGCGTTCCGCCATGGGGTAGAGGTCGGCGGCGATGGTCTGCACGGTGCCCTGGAGGGCGCCGCCGCCCAGTCCCTGCAGTACCCGGAAGGCGATCAGGGACGCCATGCTCCAGGCGCCCGCGCAGGCCAGCGAGCCGACGAGGAAGAGCACGATGCCGGCGATCAGGATGGGCTTGCGGCCGAAGGTGTCGGAGAGCTTGCCGTAGACCGGCAGGGTGACGGTCACGGCCAGCAGGTAGCCGGAGAAGAGCCAGGAGAAGACCGCGAAGCCGCCCAGGTCGCCGACGATCTGCGGAATGGCGGTGGCGATGATCGTGGAGTCCAGCGCGACCAGCGCCATGCCCAGCATCAGGGCCGCGACGACCGGGCCGCGCCGCGCGGTGCGTGCGGGTGGGTTCCCCGGTGCCGGGGAGTCGGGGCCGCCCGTTCCGCGGTCCGCCGGGCTGTCGCTGTCCTTGGTCGTGCGGCTCACGGGTCCCCCTCCTCGGTCGGGCTGCGGCTGTCCGGGTGCGTGTATCGGACACCGTTCCAGTCGACACCCAACCACGCGGGGCCGCGATGCGGAACGGCGCTTCTCGGCAGGCGGACGCCCCCGGCGCGCGAGGGCGCCGGGCCGGGCCCGGTCCGCTTGGTCGGCGGGCTGTCGGTGGTCGGGCGTATCGTGGGCAACCCGCCCGTGCGACGCCGCGGGCTGTTCGCGTTGTTCGCCTCGCTTGCTGGGACGGAACCTTTTCATGAGCCTGACTGGTCTGCTCGACGCCGTCGTACGGGACCCGGCGCTCGCCCAAGCGGTCCAGGCCGCGGCCGACGGCCACCGCCCGCACGTGGACCTGGTGGGTCCGCCGGCCGCCCGCCCGTTCGCGGTGGCCGCGCTCGCCCGTGGCACCCAGAGCCCCGTGCTGGCCGTGACCGCCACCGGCCGGGAGGCCGAGGACCTCGCCGCCGCGCTGCGCAGCCTGATGCCGGCCGGCGAGGCGCACCGCGTCGTGGAGTTCCCGTCCTGGGAGACGCTGCCGCACGAGCGGCTCTCCCCGCGCTCCGACACCGTCGGCCGGCGCCTGGCGGTGCTGCGCCGGCTCGCCCACCCGAGCCCGGACGACCCCACCGCCGGCCCCGTCTCCGTCGTCGTCGCCCCGATCCGCTCGGTGCTCCAGCCGCAGGTCAAGGGCCTGGGCGACCTGGAGCCGGTCAGCTTGCGCACGGGGCAGAGCGCCGATCTCGAAGAGGTCGTCGACGGGCTGGCCGCGGCCGCCTACGCCCGCGTCGAACTGGTGGAGAAGCGCGGCGAGTTCGCCGTCCGCGGCGGCATCCTGGACGTCTTCCCGCCCACCGAGGAACACCCGCTGCGGGTCGAGTTCTGGGGCGACGACGTCGAGGAGATCCGCTACTTCAAGGTCGCCGACCAGCGCTCCCTGGAGGTCGCCGAGCACGGCCTGTGGGCGCCGCCGTGCCGTGAGCTGCTGCTGACCGACCAGGTGCGCCGGCGGGCCGCGGCGCTCGCCGAAGCGCACCCGGAGCTGGGCGAACTCCTCGGCAAGATCGCCGAGGGCATCGCCGTCGAGGGCATGGAGTCCCTGGCCCCCGTCCTCGTCGACGACATGGAACTGCTGCTGGACGTGCTGCCCAAGGGCTCCATGGCCGTGGTCTGCGACCCGGAGCGGGTACGGACCCGGGCCGCCGACCTGGTGGCGACCAGCCAGGAGTTCCTCCAGGCGTCCTGGGCCGCCAGCGCCGGGGGCGGCGAGGCACCGATCGATGTGGGCGCGGCGTCCCTGTGGGGCATCGCCGACGTCCGCGACCGGGCCCGCGAGCTGGGCATGATGTGGTGGTCGGTTTCCCCGTTCGCCGCCGACGAGGACCTGACCGCCGGGGACGGCGACACCCTCAAGCTGGGCATGCACGCCCCCGAGACCTACCGCGGCGACACCCAGCGGGCGCTCGCCGACACCAAGCAGTGGCTGGCCGACGGCTGGCGGACGGTCTACCTCACCGAGGCGCACGGCCCCGCGGCCCGTACGGTCGAGGTGCTCGGCGGCGAGGGCATCGCCGCCCGCCTGGACGCCGACCTCGCGGAGATCACCCCCGCCGTCGTCCATGTCGCCTGCGGCTCCCTCGACAACGGCTTCATCGACCCGTCGCTCAAGCTCGCCGTCCTCACCGAGACCGACCTGTCAGGCCAGAAAGCGGCCGGCAAGGACGCGGCCCGCATGCCGGCCCGTCGCCGCAAGACCATCGACCCACTCACCCTCCAGGCCGGCGACTTCATCGTCCACGAGCAGCACGGCGTGGGCCGCTACATCGAGATGGTCCAGCGCACGGTCCAGGGCGCCACCCGCGAGTACCTCCTCGTCGAGTACGCCCCCGCCAAGCGCGGCCAGCCCGGCGACCGCCTGTACATCCCCACCGACCAGCTGGAGCAGGTCACCAAGTACGTGGGCGGCGAGGCCCCGACCCTGCACCGCCTGGGCGGCGCCGACTGGACCAAGACCAAGGCGCGCGCCAAGAAGGCCGTCAAGGAGATCGCCGCCGACCTCATCAAGCTCTACTCCGCCCGGATGGCGGCGCCCGGCCACACCTTCGGCCCGGACACCCCCTGGCAGCGGGAGCTGGAGGACGCCTTCCCGTACGCCGAGACCCCCGATCAGCTCACCACGATCGCCGAGGTCAAGGAGGACATGGAGAAGTCGGTCCCGATGGACCGGCTGATCTGCGGCGACGTCGGCTACGGCAAGACCGAGATCGCGGTCCGCGCCGCCTTCAAGGCCGTCCAGGACGGCAAGCAGGTGGCGGTCCTGGTGCCGACCACCCTCCTCGTCCAGCAGCACTACGGCACGTTCACCGAGCGCTACGGCCAGTTCCCGGTCAACGTCCGGGCGCTGTCCCGCTTCCAGACCGACACCGAGGCCAAGGCCGTCCTCGAAGGGCTGCGCGAAGGCTCGGTCGACCTCGTCATCGGCACCCACCGCCTGTTCTCCTCCGAGACCAAGTTCAAGGACCTGGGCCTGGTCATCGTCGACGAGGAGCAGCGCTTCGGCGTCGAGCACAAGGAGCAGCTGAAGAAGCTGCGCGCCAACGTGGACGTCCTGACGATGTCCGCCACGCCCATCCCGCGCACGTTGGAGATGGCGGTCACGGGCATCCGCGAGATGTCCACGATCACGACACCCCCCGAGGAGCGGCACCCGGTCCTCACCTTCGTCGGCCCCTACGAGCAGAAGCAGATCGGCGCCGCCATCCGCCGTGAACTCCTGCGCGAGGGCCAGGTCTTCTACATCCACAACCGCGTCGAGTCGATCGACCGGGCCGCCGCCCGCCTGCGCGAGATCGTCCCCGAGGCCCGCATCCAGACCGCCCACGGCCAGATGGGCGAGTCCCAACTGGAACAGGTAGTCGTCGACTTCTGGGAGAAGAAGTTCGACGTCCTGGTCTCCACGACCATCGTCGAGTCCGGCATCGACATCTCCAACGCCAACACCCTGATCGTCGAGCGCGGCGACAACTTCGGCCTGTCCCAGCTGCACCAGCTGCGCGGCCGGGTGGGCCGCGGCCGCGAGCGCGGCTACGCCTACTTCCTCTACCCGCCGGAGAAGCCGCTGACCGAGACCGCCCACGAGCGGCTGGCGACGATCGCCCAGCACACCGAGATGGGCGCCGGCATGTACGTCGCCATGAAGGACCTGGAGATCCGCGGCGCGGGCAACCTCCTCGGCGGCGAGCAGTCCGGCCATATCGCGGGCGTCGGCTTCGACCTCTACGTCCGCATGGTCGGCGAGGCGGTCGCCGACTACCGGGCCTCGCTGGAGGGCGGCGTGGAGGAGGAGCCGCCCCTCGAAGTCAAGATCGAACTCCCGGTGGACGCGCACGTCCCGCACGACTACGCGCCCGGCGAGCGGCTGCGCCTGCAGGCCTACCGTGCCATCGCCTCCGCCAGCTCGGAGGAGGACATCGCGGCCGTCCGGGAGGAGCTGACCGACCGCTACGGCAAGCTCCCCGAGCCGGTCGAGAACCTCCTGCTGGTCGCCGGCCTGCGCATGCTCGCCCGGGCCTGCGGCGTCAGCGACATCACCCTCCAGGGCGCCAACATCCGCTTCGGTCCCGTGGAGCTGCGCGAGTCCCAGGAGCTGCGCCTCAAGCGCCTGTACCCGCGCACGGTCCTCAAGCCGGCCACCCGCCAGATCCTGGTGCCGCGCCCGACCACCGGCAAGATCGGCGGCAAGCCGTTGGTCGGCCGTGAGCTGCTGGGCTGGGTGGGCGAGTTCCTCACGACGATTTTGGGCTCGTAGCCCCGCTTCCCGCGTTGCCGGGTGGCCCGCCGTGCCTCGTCTGTGCGTTGTTTCCCGCCTTCGGCGGGAGCGGGGTGGGTTGTGGGGTGGGGGCGCTGTGTCGGTGGTGGTGCCGGGGTCGGTCCTCCGGGGCCTGGGGGGGGGGGGGGGGGGGGGGGTGTGCCCCCCCCCCACACACCCCGCCACCACCCACCCCCCCCGCCT